>JBDRHL010000235.1:0-50890 GCA_043816955.1 Planctomycetota bacterium
TCAAGTTTTCGATACAGCCGATCAGTTAGACAAGGACGTTGGTAAGGCTTGGTGTGCTGTTACTTGCCAGCCAGAAACCATCCGTTCTTTATGCCTTTTTCCTTGGATTGAATCGGCAATCAATAACTAAAATTGGTATTAATTCCTGGGATAACTCGAACGCTTACTTCAAGATTCACTGTCTTGGTAATGGCACTATAACAGAAGGTGAGGTTGGCATTCAGAACGACTGGCATGAGTTCAAGGCAAGCTACAGTGGTGACAGTCCATTCTATACCGATAAGATAGCCGGTCCGAATGTTGCCGATGGCAATACCATGACAGACTCGGGTTGGGAAATTGTTGATCCAGCAGCGAAATGGCTTACTGTATCGGATGTCAACGCCGGCGAGTTTGCCGTGAGTCTTTGGGATATAAGCAGTGGCACGTATGACCGTCTGGATATCAGGTACATTGAATTGATTCCGGCCACTATTACCGAATAGGTAAAGAAATATGATTTTCATTGTGGTTTCAGGTCGGGTCGGCCTTGCCGGCCCGACTTTTTTTATGGTACATATCGCCTTAAAATCACTATTATCACGCTTAGTAGCAACAATAATCGAGAATAAACACCATAATCGCAATAATTTGTCTTGACATCATGTTATTTATTTGTAAAATAGTTTAAATGAAGCAGAATCTAGCTGAAAAAACAGTAATGTCGCTTCTGGTGACTCGTTTGCGAATGTCGATACCTGAGATTGCACAGCAACTCGGTATTGCCAACTCGACGATCGTTGGCATCCTTGGACGACTGAAAAAGAAAGGTCTTGCAACTGCAGGAGAGGCGGTTCCTTACGGCCGCGGCAGACCGGTTGTAACCTATCACCTGCGGCTGCCTTGTCCTGTCGCAGCGTTTGTATTTGATGGCACACGCCTTTCAGGAGCATTGTTTGACGAAGAGCTTCGTACCAAGGCTTTGAACCAAGTGGACTTTGTCGAAGTAGCAGCTTTCGATCAAGCCATCTCGCTGATTGCCGGACAATTGGACAAGCTACTTACTGAGACGGGAGTGGAAAAGGCAAAACTTGCTGGCATATCAATTTCTGCCAACGCTGTCCGGCTCGGCAGGGAGACTCTTTTAAGCAGTGTTCTGCCCTGGGCAAACGAGTTGCTTCAGGGCCGACTCGCTGAAGTTACGGGGACATCGGTAAAAGTAGTAAACTTTCCGATTTTGCTGGCAGAGTACCAGAAGATTTCAGAGTTCTCCGTCAGCTCGATGGTGATGTTCAACGTAGGCGACGGGATAAGTGCGCATATGGCAATCGCAAATCAAATTTACGAAGGAGCATCCTGCCTGGCTGGAGAACTGGGACATCTTATAGTTATACCGGGCGGAGCTTTGTGCGGCTGCGGCAGGAAGGGTTGCCTTGAAGCTTACTGCAGCGGGCCGGCTATCTATAAGCAGGTAATTTCGGACCTCGATTCAGCGGTAGCGAGTGGGTTAGAACTTGAGAGTGTCAGAAAGCTATCGCCGAGAAAAGCGATAGAGCTCATCTGGCAGAGCTGGTGCGACAAAGATACCTACACAAGAGCGTTAATGGATGAGGTCATCGACAAACTCGCGTGGGGGCTTGGCATGGTATTGAATCTTGTCGATCCGGAGATGGTGATTTTCGGCGGGTACTTACTCGAAAATAAGTCCGGCTGGATTGACGAAATCAAGAGACGCAGCGAACGATGGACAGTACATATGAAGCAGCGCAAGATACAGTACGAATGCTGTCACGCTACAATGGAAGACCAGTTGCGTGCCGTTGGTTCGAATTTCTATTACGACTAAAGAGAGATACGAACGAAGCACGACAGATTTTGAGGAGATATTCGGAATGGGACTGAAAGTCAGATCATTCAAGCTTAAAGATAGAGATTTTGGAAATCAGTGGTTTGACAAGATAGAGGACCATTGGGACTATGAGGATTTTATAGAGGATGAGAGTTGGCGCAAACAGTGGATCAGTTTTGACTGCCTTTGTTACGTTCCTCAGGTCAATACCGTTTATGCAGGCATAACATCTTTTGATGAGAATAATATATTCTGGGGTTGGGACATTAGCAACGAGCAGTGGGTTTCGACCGGTTACGAAAGAATTGCGAAACCTTTTGATGCAAAGTTTCATCGTTCGTTGGTTTATCATAAGGGGCATTTGTGGGCCGCGGTGGCACAGTTACACAATATCGATAAATACGGGGAAGCGCCGGGCTCTCCGATAATCAGGTACAATCCTGGGAATAACGATATCGAACGTTCGCCGGCAGTACTGCCCCGCCATTATATACAGGCAATTGCGCTTGATCCCGAACGGGAAATAATTTACGGCATTACACTAAGCCCGGAAAAACTAATCTCATACGATATAAACAGTGGCGAGACTAAAGACATAGGCCCGACCGGCAGCGCCATTGACCTTGCCCAGGGCGAAAACATCGAACTCGACGACGAAGGCAACGTTTGGGGCGGCTGGACCGTAATGCGTGCGTGGCAGAGCAGTGCCGGGGTCGATAAAAACAGGCTTTTCAGATACAGCCCAAAGACAGGCAAAATCGAATATCTCAAAACGGGGCTGCCCCACCCCGATGGTTCTTATGGCTATGTTAAATATGAAGGCCTGTTCAATCTCGGCACCGGTTGTCTCTACGCAAGCGGAGGCAACGGTTCAATATATCGAATCGATACTAAAACCGGCCGGGCGGAATATCTTTTTACACCGATAGAAAAACGCAGAAGCAGACTGGCGGCGATGACGTTGACGAAGGATGGTTTTGCTTACGGCGTTACCGGCAGAGATGGAAAGTGTGAGCTGCTGCGTTTTGACCCAGGAACGGAGAAATATAAATTACTCGGCGATATCGTGGATGAACAAGGTACTGCTTGCTGGCAGGTGCACCACATAATCGCTTTGCCGGATGGTACTTTATATGCCGGTGAAAATGATAATCCGTATAGGAGCAGTTATCTTTGGGAAATCCGCTTGGTATAATTAGTTTCTCTAATCGATTTTGACAGTTTTGAGCGGCTTTGATAAGGACAAAATTGGTGTTGAAGTTTGAAACAAGAGGCGACCCTTTTGAACGCGGTTTGCAACATGGCAAGTGTTGTAAGCAGATCGCCTTGCGCTGGATGGGACATTCTTTAACGGAATTGACAAAGCAGTTCAAAGTCTCCATGGCGTCAGATATTGTTCGCATGTTTTGCTCAAAGCTCGATTGCTGGCGAAATCAGTGGGAATCCACTGATTCGTCCGGCATTGCTGAATGTTGTGGAATCGCTAAGGGATTAGGCATGGATGAGGAGATATACTTTCTTGTCCAATTCAAAGCCAGGCTTCTGAAAAGCTTTAATGGGTGCACGATTGCAGGATTTAGTAACAATCGAGGGCAAGTGATTATAGGGAAAACAGATGACCTTAAGGACTTTGAAGTAGGCTGTAATGTTCTGCAAAATGCTCAGCCGGATGCAGGGCATAATTATACAGGTTTTGGTTTTGCCGGTTTTATTGGCATTTTTTCCGGCATGAATGAGTGTGGCCTGGCTGCTGCTTTTACTGGTATCCCCGGTCCTTGCCTTGACCGGGAAGGTATGCCTGCATATCATAGTTCTCATGCTGTTTTATCTCAGTGTGCCACAGTCGAAGAAGCAGTTAAATTTGTTGAATCCTTGAAAATTAACTACTACGGGTTTAGTGTACTGCTGGGAGATGCGGATGGGAATTTGACTCTTATGGAAAAAACCGGTTCAGGTTCTGTAATTCTGCCTCTACAGGAAGGTGGTTTTTTTCTACATACTAATCACATTCTGGACGCAGAGTTTGCTATGAGGAATCCTCGACAAGAGGAAACAGTGGATGTTAACGGACGACGACGATATGAAAATGGACTTAAGCTTTTGAGCATACTACCTCATTCCGAGGGCGACATGAAAGAATTCCTGAATGACCGCAGTGATTTCGGTGCGATCTGCCAGGAAGGAGTTGATGGGCTGTACTCGGATTATCGTGCTGTTTTTATTCCTGCACAAAAGAAAATTATATACTGGCCTGGCTGTTCTTGTGATGTCAAAGAAGAAGAATACTGACAAAGGAGCTTTTAAATATGTCTGAAAAAAATATTTATTTTGCGATACAGATAGATTGTGAAGCAACACAGCGTTCCATAAACAAAGCAGACCTTGGCGAACGTGCGAGCAGGGGCATTGGTGATATCCTGCTCGAGGGTGGTGCAATCGGTACTTATTATGTGATCCCAACGGATATCGAGGCTCATCCAGTGTTGTATCGGCAACTTGAAAAGGACGGCCATGAGATCGGCCTGCATATTCATCCGGCTGATATGGGCTACAAGGAGTTTCTTGGCATTTACGGGCCTGACGAACAGCGTAAGATTATAAACCAGGCCGCAGGGCGTTTTGCACAGGTGATGGGCCGAAAACCTGAGAGCATCTGTATAGGTTATTTTTCGGCTAATGATTACACATTCCCCACTATGGCAGAGGCGGGATTCCGGCACGGCAGTTTGAGTTGCCCGACACGAGAGCTTGTTGAATGTGCATCGGTGTGGGCCGGTGCTCCTTTGGATATTCACTATGCCAATGCGTACAATCGGCTTTTGCCGGGCACACTCGATCTGGTCAATGTTCCACCGACGGTAGACCCCGATTCGCGAATGTGGGGAGGAAAGCATCCACAGGATTTGAGAATTGAACTGGTAGATGCGAAAAATCACTGGCACACAATCGCAAAAGCTGTTGACAGGAAAATAGCCCAGGAGCTTCCCGTCAAGCACATAGGGGCACTTACACACAATACTTACGACTATAGTGATGAACGTGATTTTCGCAGAGAGACTCTTATAAAAGTTATCGAACATGCGAAAAACATATTTGCTTCAAAGGGCTATAACTTTGCCAGCGCAACACATGCACAGATTGCCGAACTATTCCGTCAAAAGTGTCCTTTAGAAAAGGCCGGAGAGCCCGATTTAAAATTAGATACCCGGGGAAGAAAATAACGTTTAGTTCCAGGAGAATTTTATGAAATTAAGAAAAGTTCCGTTCCAGGCTTTGGGCGGGTGTTTTGAACAGGACGATGTCGATGCTGCGTTGAAGGTCATGCAGGCCGTGGTCGACGGGGGAAGTTTTTTTCCGCTGCCGGAGGAAGCGGATTTCCAAAAAGCCCTCGCGGACCATGAAGGGGCCTCTCATGCGGTGGTTGTTAACTCGTGTGGAACCGCACTGGATTTATGCATGATGATGCTGGGTATAACCGCCGGCGACGAGGTAATTGTGCCTGGACAGACTTTTGTTTGTACCGCTACCTGTGCGGCAGTTCGGAAAGCAAAGGTGGTTTTTGCTGATGTGGATCCGGAGACTATGTGCCTTGCCCCGGAAGCTGTCGAGAAGAAAATCACTCCGCAAACCAAGGCCATTATACCGGTTCATTTCGCAGGTCTCTGCGCCGACGTAGAGGCATTTGATAAGATCAGTAAAAAGCATGGTATCCCGATCATTTATGACGCAGCCCATGCGGTCGGAACAAAGTTCAAGGGAGAGCCTATAGGTAGATTTGGCTTGGCAAGTTGTTATAGTTTTCAATCGAACAAGAACATGACGACTCTCGGCGAAGGAGGTGCGATAGTTACCAATGATGCTGACGTTGCGGAAAAGGTTCGCCAGGGCAAAACTTTCGGTTACGTATACGGCCCACAGTTGAGAGTTGTCAGTGTTGGATTCAATTACCGGATGACAAAACTTCAGGCTGCTGTCGGCATAAGTCAGTTAGCCAAGATCGACCGTGTTATAGCCGATCGTCAGAAGTGTTTCCTCCGAATGAACCAGCTGCTTGAAGGCATCAAAAATCTGAAGCTGCCGTGTAATGTGAACAGCTATCATGCATGTCATATTTATGTTATACAACTTGATACAGATAAACTAAACTGCAGCCGGGACGAGTTCAAAAAATACCTTCTCGATGAATACGGAATCGGCACAGGGATGCATTACCCTGCCGTTTGGACGTGGGAAGCAGCTGAACAGTTCGAATATGATAACAGCAACTGCGATGTAACAGAGAAAATGTGCCAATCGGTCATAACGCTGCCGATTTTTCCGAATACGACCGATGACGACATGCAGTACATCGCCTGGGCGATTAAAGAATTGATTTCGAAACACAAAAAATAACGGATGAAGGACAGATCAAATGGCCAAGAAAAATAATGTTAACTGGCTACTGGTAGGTACCGGAGATATCGCAGAAAAGCGGGTAGCACCTGCTCTAAGTGCGGCAAGAAACTCGGGGATAACGGCCCTGTGCGATGTCTCCCGCAATCGTGCTGAAGAAATGGCAAAGGCTTACGGCGTCAGCGAAGTCTATACTGATTTTGATAAGGCACTGGCGGAGACGAGCGCAAATGCAGTTTATTTAGCCACACCGATTTTCCTGCACAGTGCCCATACGATAAAGGCGCTGGAAGCGGGCAAGCATGTGCTGGTCGAAAAACCCCTTGCTCTGAACGCGAAGGATGCCGAAGAAGCTGTTGAGGCCGCAAAGAGCAAAAACCTCAAGGCGGGATGCTCTTATTTTAGAAGATTCACCCCGCGTTATGTGCACACACAGAAGATGATTGATGAAAATGTTTTTGGCATGATCGTTTTGGTGCGAATGACATACTTCAGTTGGTTCAACCCGGAAAAAGATGACCCCAAGTACTGGCGTGTGGTTAAGGCTAAAAGCGGTGGCGGGCCGTTATCAGATATGGGGTCGCACATGTTTGATGTTCTTATAGGCCTTTTGGGCATGCCGAAAAAAGTCTATGCCAAAGCAAAAACGCTCGTTCAGCCATACGAAGTTGAGGATTCCAGTGTGATTCTGATGGAGTATGAAAACGGCGCCGACGTTGTCGCTACATTCAACTGGAACAGTAAGACATGGTCGCATGAATTCGAGATAATAGGCACCGAAGCGAAGGTTAAATGGCACCCTTATGACTCCGGGCCGATTGTCCAGACAATAGGGCGAAATATAAAACAGATCGATGCACCCGGTGCTGAAAATGTCCACCTGCCCCTTGTCGAAGATTTTGTCGACGCGGTATTGCAGGATCGTAACCCCATCGTAACGCTGCAGGAAGCTGCGAAAACGAATATCCTTTTGGACGCTGTCTATAAGAGCACAGAAACAAAACAGGAAATTGTCATATGAGATTCGAACCAAAACCTGATAACGATTTTGAGCAGTTTATAGATACTTATTTCCAAAGATGCCGGCAGGTCTGTCCGAAGCTCAGGGCCATTGCAGGCAAATGGACTTTTGAAGATCTCATACCGGGCATGAGTGATTTCGATACCAGGCTGATCTTTACTGACGATGTTACTATCGAACAGTGGGCTCAGATGTCGTTAGACGTCGGCAAGGTCCACACACAGCTTGCAACCGAGTTTCCCCAGTGGGCCAGAAAACTGGAACATCTGCCGGGCCTGAACCTGATGTGTGCCGAGATGATCGATCCAGTTTTTTACTATCCCGAATTTCAGCAGTGGACATTTTATAAAGGCGACGAGCAGATACTCGGTACTATCTCGAACTATCTGGCCAAAAAACCATGGGGCCGCAGAGACGAGTTATTTCATCTCAAAAAGTTTGCAGCTTATTACGGCCCGTATTTAAGATGGATCGATCCGCCGGTCAACATGGGAAAGTGGGAAAATAAATATCCACTACATAGCAGGTTCATGCATTATTTTACACCGCCGGTGCAATCGGCTGTTTCAATAATACGAAAAAAAGGTATTCCGGGCAAATTAGACGCCTTGCGTCAGGCGAAGGAGTTGTTTCCGAATCCGGATGTAATAGATATGATCCTTGAGTCACTGGAGATGCACTACGAAAACAGGAATTATTATATCGAACCAAAACTGACAGAAATCGAAAAAAGTCTTGAAGAATATCTTCATAATATCTGGATTGAGTTTTCTAATCATGTCACCCTGACTAAGCCTGACCGGCAAGACAGCCCGGCCGATGTCAAAGCCAAGATCAGCACAATACCCGTCGACCCAGCCGAGCAGTTCTACGAGGGAATAAAATTCAGCAGATTCATGAAGGGTCGGCTGCTTTTCTATGCCACTCAAATCGACTGGTTTGATTCCTCGCACCTTATACACGTCGAACTTGGCCGAATGGTACAGAATTTTTACGAGAAGCCGCTTAAAACATTTGGCCTGGTAAAATTTGGTAAGGATATTACCACCGACGAAGTGCTGGGAAAATTATCGCCTGATATAGTACCGCGTGATATTATCGACGGGGTAAGGCGATTTACCAGCACCGCAAAACAGCCCGTAATTGACGGAGCGGAAAAAGCCTTTGCAAAAAAAATAGCTGGTGTCATAGAGCCGATAAACACGATGAACGAACTCCTCGGTCAACATCTTAAAGAACACTTTCTTGGTAAAAATATTTAGAAAATAATAAAAATCATGGTTTAAAGGTATCGCTCATATTTCGGTGATTATGTTTTTAACCTTTATTCCGCTCGACCACGCACGTCTGCCGTTTGCCTCTTCGATACACACGTAAAGCCAATCTTTTAGCCTGTATCCCTTCTCGTGCAGGTCAACTTCAAAAAGCTCTGTCGATTCATCGACATGTACGGCAGCAACTCCCAGAAGGGATGACATAAAAAAGCATGAAACACAAGGGCTGCATTCAACAATTATACTGCCTTTGACATCAAAGCGTATGCTGCGCAACAACGGTCCCTCGCTGGCGTATGTACGTCGGGCACGGATCGCCTCCAGTATCCCATCTGCCGATCGCTTGTCAGCCAAAACACCTGTCCATGTTTCGCCGAGAACATCTCTTTGAAGCGCATGCCAGTCATCGCTGCCGAGGGCAGCAAGAAACACACCGTTGTCAAACAGCTGGTCCCACATCTGATCGGAACGCTCTCTGCCGTTAATCTTACAGCACAGACGATTGGAAATCTCGAATCCGACAACCCCAATTTCACTAAGCTTTGCTACTGTCTGCCAGTTCAATCGGCTCCAGTGCGGATGCGCCAGGATTGTAAGCCCTCCTGCCGAATCGGTATCCCGCACACAACGTTCAATATTCTCAAAATTCATATTGAAACCTTCGCCGATTTTATCGATGCCAACACATACCAGGTGAAGGTTGTCATACCCAGCCATTTCAGCACCGGCAAATGTAATCAAACCATCCGTCACCCCTGCCAGATTCGTTTGTTCCTTAAAATAATAATCAGTCGAAGCTAAAAAATCGAACCCCCTGGCCAAATAATCTTCACACAGCTGCTTCGGACTGACAATGCTATAACCGGGGTTATAGCCGCTGTCAGGGTGGCAGTGAAGATTGCCCTTCAGCCAGATGCCGGGACGATCAAATTGGTTCTCAACACTGATCTGCATCCGAATTGCACACTCTTTATTTCGCCCTTTTATTTCCATGAATTCTCACAGCCATCTTTCAAGCCATTCCATCGCCGAGGCAGGATGAAAAACATGCTCGCCGGGGAATGTGAAATGCTTCGCTCTTTCCTCGGCACCAGCCAGGGCGTATGCCTTATTGATCTTCCTAAATGCTGCCTCGGCAAAAGGAATGGGAGCGACATAGTCATAAAGACCGCTTATCACGAGAATCGGACGCGGCGCTATCGTACAAGCAATATCCGAAAGGTCGCCATACTTAAACAATCCTGGCACAACCTGTGAACCGCAAATTTCCACCTGCCCGTGTTCCTTACCAATCGTCGCAAGATATCCACTGATAACAGCAACCTTAATTTTCGGCTCCACCGCAGTGCTCATCGTAGTCATATAGCCGCCAAACGAATGGCCGACCGCAGCAATTCTCCTGGTATCAATATTCGGCAATGTCTCCAGGTAGTCCACACACCGCCGGACTGTATGAATATTCAACGTAGTAGTAATCTGCCCGACAGTCTGCGCCCATGTAAACTGTGCCGGACACGGAGCCGCAAAGCCGAACGGATTGGCATCACCCGCACGTTCACCAAACGCAAGGAAATCCGGACTTATCGTAACATAACCCTTCCGCGCACAGTGCAGCGCTATAGCATTGGCCTTGTCCGCCTGTGTTTTCGCATTGCTGCCGATCATATCCGACTTGCCCGCCCCATGCCCATGCAGACACAGCACCGCGGGAAGCTTTTGGCCCTTTTTGATTCTCTTGGGCACTGTAACCAGGCAGGGTACCGCATAGCCTGGCTCCAAATCGATAAGCACTCTCTTGAGGCGAAAATCCTCAACACAAACCTCTTCGGTTATTTTCGGCTTAAGCGCACAGTTCTTCGGAAACGCCCCCAACAACTCCCTGTATGCACCAAGGAATTTCTTACGCCAGTTACGATATGCCTCTGCTGTACCGGCAGAAAACGCAAGAGCCTGCTTCGTCGTCGCACATTTATAAATCAGGTAATCCGATGCGCTGATCGTACGCTGTTTAGCAGGGTCGATCGGCTCTTTCACACTCGGATGATCCATATAAACCTTGACACCCCTGACAGCCTTACCAGCGGAATCCGTAATCCGTATGCAGAATTCATAAGCACCGAATGCTTGTTCGATCTTGAGTAGTATCCTGTTCGCTCCCTTCCTGAATCGTACATCGACAATATCACTGTCGATCCCAAGCCCCCGGTGAATGTGATTTTCCCAAACCTTGTTACCGTTAAGATACATCTTTACACCGTCGTCACTGCCCAGCCGAACCTGCACATTCTGAGCCTTCGGACTGTGGATATAAGCTGCCGCATATGAAACGATCCCTTTTTTCGAATACGAGTAAAGCAGATTCGCAATAAAATCATACTTCACCGCATAAGGTTTCCACACCGGGCCGTTTTTACCCACACGTTGCCCTGCCTTCGGAGCCGCTTTGTCTTCCGGGCAGTTGAGATAATTTTTCCCAAACGCTTTACAGCTTGTCAACTTCAGATCATCATTAAACGGACCGCAGATAAGATAGTTGACGACGAAGCCGGGTAAATCCTCGATTTTCCGCAACGAAGCAAGTTTACATTTTTCAGGCATGTTGTAATCCTAACACAAAACCCACAGACTCATCTGCTAAGAACAGTTGTCTACTCTCTTGATAAGTCTAAGAGCATTTCTGCCTAATATCATTTCCTTGTGTTCCGACGGTGCGTCCAGGTGCTCGATTCGTCTCAAATAAGCGGTTATGACCGCTCTGTGTCCGAGTCCGCCATCGGATCCG
The DNA here is from genome assembly GCA_043816955.1 of Planctomycetota bacterium. Lineage (GTDB taxonomy): Bacteria > Planctomycetota > Phycisphaerae > Sedimentisphaerales > CAYZTY01 > JBDRHL01. Next base: position 11,298 of record JBDRHL010000235.1, read on the forward strand.
AAAAGAAGTTTTTCCGGCCCTAACTTATCATACAGCCTCTGTATTCCCAACTGCGTCGGCCCGCTAAGACATATCCACAAATTCGGCAGCTCTTTAACAGAATCAATAAAATCAGGCCACAATTCACGCAATCCGCCGTGGCCTGAGAGCACTTGTAATTCGGGATACTTGCGGGCATAGTAGGCAATTTGTATGGCAGAACAATATTCTGGCGACCCATCATGAAAGACTACAGGTATATCCAGGTCAATCGCTTCCTCAGCGACAACATCCATACCGACACCGGTAAGAGGATATCCATGAACAATTGGTAAAAATTTAAGGCCGCATAAGCCGAGTTCTTTAACCGCACGCCTGATTTCTGCGCGAAGTTTTTTTTCCGGCCAGGCAGGATGAACCGTTCCCCATGGAATGATTCGCTCAGGAGCCTTATCCCGAAGTCTGGCGAGTCCATCATTGCTGGCAGGCATAAGGGATTCCAACCACAGAGCTTTGTTCCCAAACGCAAAACAGGCATCTATACCGTTTGCTTCATAATCGGCAAGATAGGTTTCAAAGGTAGCAACCGGCATACCATAGCTGCAACCAGGCTGTCTGGAGAATTCTTCAAGAGGTTCGAGATGGCTGTGCGCGTCGATAATCATAAAGGCAGTCTCTCTTTGAAAACGTTCTGTATATTCAGGGAGAGTATTTTCTCCTGGTCCTGCGGATCCGTAAAGACATCCTTTAAGGTTTCAATTTCCACCTGTGGTATATAATTCGGAGCATTAGAGCCGAAAACAATCTTGTCCATTAAGCCGGCGTTTTTCCACAGGCAATAATTCGCAGGTCCGTTTCTTGAAGTTTCGAGCCAGACATTTTCGACAAATTCCAGTCCACGAACCGAATCGTTATAATAGTCGCTGGCACCACCGTGACCCATTATAAAATTAATCGTCGAAAATCTCCTGGCCAATTCTATGAGGTGAAAAGGCTCTGCCACCCCTGCCGTACCGGTATGTGCATAAACAGGAACGTCGAATTCCGCCGCGACTTCCAGGATCGGGTCGATTATATGTTCGCTCAGCCTGAAGCCCTGCAGGACAGAGTGAATCTTTACCCCTGCCAGGCCCTTACTGAGCGCCCTTCGGACTTCTTCGACAGCACTTTGTCCAAACCATGGATTTGCCGTCGCCAATCCTACCAGCCGATCGGGTTGACTTTGGACGGCGTTTATCACAAAGTCGTTGCCCTGTTTATTGTCAACTGCGATAAATCGGTCCAGCGGGCAGACCACCGCCAAAGCCAATTCCGCCTGATCCATTTGCCTGAGCAAAGAAACAACGTCAAGCTGCGCCCTTACTCCGTTTCCGATGTGAACATGTGCGTCGATAAATTTCATAAATCATTTTTTCCGGGGGCAAACTATTTATAGTCGTTTATTCTAATGATGCCGTCGCTTTTTTCGAGTTCCATCGGAACAAAAAATTGTTTCTCCTCCGCTCCGAAAAGATAACAGTTGGAAAATCTCGTCGCACCTTTGCCAGCCGGGTCCTGCCCCTTAATTGCAATCGAGGTCATAGGAGCATGCAGATCAAGAATCTCATCGGCACCAAGAAACGGCTTTTTCCATTTACAGTTTGTAAACTGAATATCTAACGACCCGTCTGGTTTGTCATAGATCACAAAACCGCCCTTACCGGTATTTTCAACCGTACAGTTTTTATAATGAATCTTCCCGGAAACACCCTCGTCGCGAACCGTACCAACCAGAAAACCCCACGATTTTGTGCTTCTAATATGACAGTTCTCTATCAGAACAGAAACAGGTTCTGTCTTTTCAGACAGGTGTGTCACGCACACCTGGACGCCGCAGCCATCATTGTTCTCGAACACACAGTTTCGAACAATACAGTTTGTCAGCTTGTTATCTTCACTGTTGGGCTCGAAATCAATACCATCAGCAGGTGCCGTACCGCTTGTATTTCTGAAGATACAGTTTTCAATCAGCAGATTCTCGGCGCCTATCACGCTTATACCCTGCCTGTAGTTGTTATCAAATATACAATCCTTAATGACAATATCGCTGTTGTAAGCGGGTTTGCCTATAAATTCCACGGCTGTATTTCCGAGATAGATGCCGTCCCCACCACTTCCGGCGATAGTAAGCCCCAGAACCTTGATGTTTTTACTTGAAAGGCACATAAAACCCATACGCCACTCAGCCTTTATGTAATTATTCGGGTCTGTGTAATCGGCCTTATTCATCCGCCAGGTTGCGCCATAGCCCCGAAGAGTTATGTTTTTGTTTTGTTCAGCTCTGAAAAGCGAGTCGTGATCACCTTTGAACTGCCCCTTCTTTGCTGCAATAACAACACCAGGCTCGAAAACAATCTCCTGGTTACTTACCAGGCGTATGGGACGAACTATCCAGTCACTGCCCATGTAAGGAATGATTACCTTGCTCGCACCCGAATTTATGGCGCTTTGAATCGCAGCCGTCGAATCACCCCTTTCAAAGCCCCACCAGGCTGCATTTGCGACCTTCAGTTTGCCTGCAAGAACATCCACCACCGACTGATCGTTCTTAAAATTGCCCCCGACCTGCTCCGCTTGACAAGACAATATCAACACAAAAAAAACGAACAAACTTACAACAAAAAAGCTCCTTGAACCGCATGTTTCTGCCATTTCCAAATCCTTTCGTTCAATCCATTACAGTTTCGACGCACTCTTCCCGTCAGCTAAGTTCAGTAAGGGTAAATTATGACTGCCGCTTCCCCCTTCACACTTCAGCAGCAGTTTTTCTCATCGAGACGCAGAGGTCAAACCACATATCACAGCGTCCTCGGAAACAGCCAGTAGCCATCATACTTTGGCATATTCCCCAAAACATCTATAAAAATACTTTTTGAAATTTTTATAAAGACCAGGTTACTGCCGTTCATGATTTTTTCGTTGCTCCAGGTTACATTTCCGCCCGTGTGGAGCGAATTGCTGCCTGCACAGCCATTTCTTTTCTCAAAGCCGTTCCTGCCTTTTTGTCTAATCGATGCATGGTGATTGCTCCGAGGCCAGCTACCATCATCCCAAAAACCTCTTGCAGAAATGTCCGAAAGAACCACCCAACCGGAGCTCGATTTATACGGTCTTCGCTGGCCGTTTTGATCTGTTCTAAAACCATTGATATGAGGTGTGTTTTTCAATGGACAGTTCTCAAGATATTGATCCGTCGGTGATATCTTTGGTTCTCCGTTTCGGTCGATTCCGCTTGGTCCATTCGCACAGTTGGTTTCTGTATTGCCGCAATACTGATTGTAACCAAAAATTGGAAAAGCGGTATCCTTCCAATACTGGTCATATTTCTTAGCCCCGGACGGGCACCAGAATATCTTCATTCGTTCCAAACCATCCTGTTGCTTAAGCTGTCCATACTGCTCCCATACAGTACCACCGCCTTTCCACTTGAAAAGATATTGGAGCAGTACAACCAGCCCCTTGGGAGGATCAGGCTGTCCGTCTCCATCGTAGTCATACGGATACACCGATGAAGCGTACATGTAGTAGGTTGAGTAAGGTGTCGGGTACTTCCCCGCGTTGTCGGCACAATAGTATTCCAGCAGCATACCCATCTGCTTCAAGTTCGAAGCACAAACAACCCTGCGGGCCTGCTCTCGCACCTTATTAAGTGCCGGCACAAGCACAGACAACAGCACCGCGATAATCGCAATTACAACCAATAGCTCTACAAGTGTAAATGCTTTTCTTTTCATAATAAAACTGCCTTTCATCGCATCATTAAAACTACCATAATTCCGTGTTAAAGTCAATACAAAACGCTTCTATGGACAATTCGCTGTTACCGGATCATCGCAGCCGAACCAGTTATTCGCAAGTAATGCAAAATCGTCAAGGTCAATGTCACAGTCATCATCGATATCAGCTGCAAGAGCCGGATAACCGCTACCAGGCTTCCCGCAGTACCAGTTCAAAGGCTTACCTGTCCCGCATAGCGGGTCAGCAGGATCATCGCAGGCAAGCCACAAGCAAACCAGTTCTGCAACATCTGCCATATCGACTCTGCAGTCTTTGTTAATATCGCCTGGGAGCAAAGCGCTCTCATAATCGCCACACTCAAGCGCAGAAGGCTCTACAATATAAAGCATGTTTGCCGCCCATATCGAGCCCTGACCGGTTGTATCAACCGCCTGCGCACGCAGAATAACCGTTGTCCCAACACTTAACGAAAATGTTGTTTCATAAGGATAAGATGTATCCTCGACCGTTTCCCACGTCGCTCCGCCGTTTGTGCTTTTGCCGAAGACAACTTTTCCCATAGGCGCCGAACCCTGTGACGTTTTTGCTACAAGAGTTATATTGCCTGACGGATAGTTGCGACGATCCATCAACGGCGGCATGTTCCGCGGGCTTACCTTATGCGCAAGACTGACACTCGGCCAGCCCTGGTAATCTCGTATCTGCCGGGCCGCTGTGCTAAAGCCGGTCATCCGGTAATTGTTGTCAAGGCCGTTCGTGTCAACGAGTGTGTGAATATCCGTTGAGCCGCTATAGGTGTAGACCCGAAAAGCCTTCGCGCCGTATTGAAAAGCGATTATCATCTGTTCATGTATTTTATCGAAACCATGGCCGTCACACTGACGCACGACACCAAAACTGTTTAAACCAAGACCGGCCGCGGTTGCGACGCCGGTAGTAATCTGCCCACCGTCACCAGTTCCATATGGATACAAGCTGGAAGTGGCTTCTTCTGCATGCAGGTCGAACCACCCGCTTGGATAGCAGTTGTTAATATACGTCGAACGCTCTGGATCGAGCACCTTGAAAAGATCACAATACAAGCGAATAAAGTCCTGCGATGATGTCGGTATTCCGCTTCCACAATTAGTTTCATCAGCGATCAGATAGCCAACGACATTATCGCCAACAACTTCGCTATTCCATGTCAGATTGGCCCAATAGTTTTTATTGCTCAGAATCCAGGATGACATTTCAGCTTCGGTCATCGGGGCTTCGTTAACAATAGCGTAGGTAGAGATGCCTTTTAAGCCCCAGTGTTTTGCCGCCGCCCAGAATTGTACGCCGCGATTGTATGCCCTTTCTACTACCATGGTGGTACCGCCGTTACGCGCAACATCCATCAAACCGTAGTCCCAGTCGAAATTCTCATCCGGCAGCCCCCTGCCGTAATAGTACACACCAATATCAAAATTATCCATCGGAGCGAAGTTGCCGTCCCAGATAACATTCGGGTCAAGAGGCTCAACACCGTTGCTGTCGATAAAATCAATTGTGTCCCAGCTCACTTTCGAGTAAGAAGCAGTATCTTCATCTTCCAGGTAAAGGTAAAGATCGCCGCTCTGCATACCATCAAGTATTACCAGGTCGTATGGCGTGCCATTCATGTTTGCAAGAAAGTTGTCGCTGCCGACGAGTGTCTCGGTTACCCAACCCACGTCATCACTGTAACATCTCAAGATGCTGCTGCCGTTGCCAACAAAGGTTATGCGACCGGCAGCAATAGCTTCCGCCGTCGCTATAAGCTGGACAGAAAAGCCGCCCGTCCAGTATGGGATATTCGATATTGCATAACACAGATCAACCGTATAAGTGCCATCGGCAATTACAGGAAGCAGAAACTTGTGAGCGGTATATCCGTGTTGAGCACCGCCGCTCAGGATGTATGCGTTTTGTCCTGTCGGAGTCGTCCCGCCTACGCCACCTGGGTCAAAGTTTAGAACCTGCAGCATCGCACCAGCCGAGCCTTCTATGTAAACCGGCGTGGTCTGCTGGGCCTGAATAATGGCACCAGCATGCACAGGAACCATTATCGCTGCAAAAACAGCGAAAATCGCCCAAAATTCGGCTGTTTTCCTGATATCCATCCTCTCATTACCTATTACGTTAAAAACGGTTTTACTAAAAACGTTTTAACATACGCCAAACACACTATAATTTTAGCATTAAACAACTATCCATGTCAATCTTTTTTTGTGTGTTTAGAGGGTTTTTTTCTGAAAAGGCACCCGTTCTCAGCACCTTTGGTTCTCCACCGCTATACTAGCTCGTCCACTACTCACTAACCGGTATTAATTCGAAAAAGTCGATCCCAAAGAAATCGTAACTATTGGCGGACTGATCCCAGATATAAATAACAAATTCCCCACTGGCAATATTGGAGACGGTAACAGAATCGGCAATCGGAGTACCGGGGTCGACAGGAAAAGAAAGCCCCGCCAGCCCGGCAAGATCATCAACTTCATAAAGCGCATATCCGACAGGATAGAATGTATGCCAACCGTTCTGAGTGATTATCCCGTCTTCGTGAATAGTTCCGCTACTTCCGCCGGCTGGGGCTATTTTGAATGAAGAACCAGCCCCTTCCCAGGTTCCACCGATTCTATAACCTAATTTTAAGGTATATGTCCCATCGGGTATCACTGGCGGCAGATAAAAGGCAATGTTACCGACCGCACTTTGTGTGTTACCAGATGCATTTGTCGCCATAAATATCAAGGGCCCGTCTATACGCCAGTAAGTGTTGGGACTAACCGCTGCGATAGTGCAGTCCTCGGCCTCGACATGAATAGACTTGTTGGCAACGGTAACACTTTGCAGAACAAAATAATCGATTGCCATATAGTTATTCTGTCCGATCGCCATATCCGAGACCCTGACGTAAAAATCGTTATTTCCAATACCTTTGACTGTCATATAAGGCCGAACAGGTGTTCCGGAATAAGTTGCAAAGGATAGGCCATTGGGACCTGTAAGTTCATCTTCAAACCATTGGTCATCATGTATATCCGGCTTACCTGGGTAGAAATAATGCCACTGGCCGCCCGGGAAACTGCCTTCCGCAACGCCGGCGGATTCGGAATCTATCATAAAGCCCCAAGCCTGTCCTGCCATCTCTGCCGTGTGCCACTTAACACTCAGTGTATAATCGCCGTCCGGGATCGAGCCGGGAAAAGTAAATTTAATATCGCCGTAACCATTTTCAAGACCGGCTATGCCGCTCGCAAGTGAAACCACTGGTGTGGCAGCAGCCCACTCCGGCGGCGCAGCACCAGTAATATATCCGCCACCCAGAGCAGTAATTGTACAGTCTTCCGCCTGGATAATAATTTCAGGTCCATTTGGCGTTACATCGTCAGCAGCGAAGACGCACGTTGCCCACCCTGCCAAAATCAGCTCACCAATCAATATATTTAACATTAACTTTTTCATATTCTTCTCGTTGAACAGTTTGTATACCGTTCCTTTAAGATTTCATTACGGGCAATTTGTTGTTACCGGGTCATCGCAGTCAAGCAGGCTGCCGGCAACTATCGAGAAATCAGCCAGGTCAATATCGCAGTCATCATCAACATCCGCTGAAAGAGCCGGAAGACCGCTGCCAGGCTGTCCACAAAACCAGCTCTCAGGCAACGTAGTGTCACAATGGGGGTTATCCGGGAAATCGCAGCGTAGCCACAGTACAATCAGTTCTGCAATATCTGCCATATCGACTCTGCAGTCCTTGTTAATATCGCCTGGAAGCAAAGCGCTCTCATAATCGCCACACTCAAGTGCCGAAGGATCCACAATATAAAGCATGTTCGCTGCCCATATCGAGCCCTGACCGGTTGTATCAATCGCCTGCGCACGCAGAATAACCGTTGTCCCGGCACTTAACGAAAATGTTGTTTCGTAAGGATAAGATGTATCCTCGACCGTTTCCCACGTCGCTCCGCCGTTTGTGGTTTTGCCGAAGATGACTTTTTGCACAGGCGCCGAACCCTGCGACGCCTTGGCCACAAGAGTTATATTGCCCGAAGGATAGTTGCGACGATCCATCAACGGCGGCATGTTCCGCGGGCTTACCTTACGCGCAAGACTGACGCTCGGCCAGCCCTGTGAGTCGCGTATTGCACGTGCGGCATCGCCGAAAGCAGCCATCCTGTAATTAAAATCAACCCCGTTGCCATCAAGAAGTGCATAATTACCATCGCCCAGATTAGGATCAAAATCATTAAATCGATAGAACTTCATACCGCTTGCACCGCGAAGAAACGCGGTAACCATCTGCTCATAGATGTCTTCATAATTCGTTCTTGAATCAAGCCACTCGAATGTCTCCGGCAAACACGGAGGACCGAAACCAGCGGTATTCACCCCCAGGCAATCGGACAACTGCTCAGCAAATCTGCGAGTAAACTGCACAGCGGTATAGCCGGGTAAACCCATATTTTGTGACTCGGTGATCATCTCGTCCAATCGACCGGAATTAACACTAATCGCATTCCATATACTGCTGGATACATGCACTTCATGCAGATCGTACCACGGCGAGCCGCAATGATTGACCCATGTTTCACGAGCCGGGTCAAGAGCAAGACTAAGATCGCAATACGCACGAATATAGTTCTTCTCCTGCTCGGTAAGACCATCGCCGCACTCCGGCTCATCACACACTATCCGGCCGATAACATTATCGCCGACATGCTCGCCGTTCCAAAAAAGATTATCCCAGTAATCCTTGTTTGAAAGGATCCACGTCGTAAGCGCGGCCTCATCCACTACATAGTCCGGAGGCGTGCCGCTATTGAGCACCGCGTAAGAACCAATCCCCTTAATGCCCCAGTGTTTGGAAGCAGCCCAGAATTGTGCGCCTCTGCTATAAGAACTACTCGCAACGATTATGTCACAGCCGTTACGGGCCAATTCCATCAAGCCGTACTCCCAGGAATAATTCTCACCCGTACCCCAGTGGTGGTAAACACCAATAGTGAAATCCTGCGCAGCAGCAGATCCAAATAATGCCGGCATTAAAAAAAACACTACAACCAATATCGATATTTTGCCTGTTTTTGTAGTCATTTTTCTCATTAACTACCTTTTTCTCAAGATATTTTTACTTAAAACGACTTAACAACTTCCTCCATTGGTCACTCACTCCTGCAGAACCATTATACCATAAAACCGCTGACAATTATCAAAAAACCGATTTCCCTGCAGATACCTGCTAACCAGACAACACCTTCCGAGCACGGCTGATAATCCGATCAAGCTCTGCGGCCTTATCACGGTCGAGTTTGGGTTCAATTTTAAGGTTTTCAAGGCGACTGCGTGCATTATCTTCCGCCTTTTTCAGGATACCCGGCTTGCCTTGAGCAAGCCACTGGCCAAGGGTTTGACGCTCAAAGAGATTCGGGGACCAATATAACTGGCGGTGTTGGGATAACGTCAAATCTGCCGCGAAAAAATTCGACCCGGAAACACCTTCTTTTACCGCTTCAACAATATCAACTTCCATATCTTTACAGCCATTGCTGATAATATGCTTTATGCTGTTAACTATATCGACATCAACCATCAACTGTGTAGGAGACCATATATCGTCAATACCCAGGCAGCCTGCCCCGGTAAAAACTCTATAGCCTGCCATCGCCGCGAGGGTCGTGTGAAAAGTCTTTTCCGAGGCGGCCTGTACATTCGGCTCTACAACTCCACTTTCAAGAGATTTCGCGCACCGAGGGGGCAGTCCGTAAAACTGCCGAACCTTTTTTTCCATCAGGGTTATTAACGCATGCTCTGCTGAACCGTAAACCCATATGCCGCTGCGAAGATCAAACGGATAAAGACACGGCTCTGCAACAACTTTCGGAAAACCCAAAGATTTTACGATCGCCGCAGCTCCTATAACTTCTGCTACAGACTGTGCCCATGCAGCGTTGTAATCACAAGGAGCAGTACCTCCAACCGCAGGCATGTTGCCTATGAATACGGTATCACCGATTGTGCCGTTCCTGATCAGCTCCAGTTGCGCTAATAACATATCCCACTCATTACCTTCCAGTTTAAGCGGGCTTATTGTATGAGCACCAATGTCAAATTTCACATCGAAAACATTAAACATCTCACGGGCAAATACCTCCTGCCGTGAATCATCAAAAGCAGATGGCCCGATTTTGCCGGTATACTCAGCAACAATTCGCATCTGTATCAAAGGCTGAATTGGTCCGGGTTCATCAGTCGGAAAACCGGGACAAGCCTGGCTAACGCCGAGATCTTCACACCCCTGTGTAAAGCAGATTGCCTTAGGCAGATTCTTGGTGGTAAAGGGCTTCAATTCACCATCGAAATCATGCCACCAGTGACAGTGGCCGCCGCCGCCAAACCACCATTCACCCTGGTTCCGGTCTGGGCCAAGGTCCATCGCCTTCATATCCGTCACGACCTTTTCTGCTAACTCCGATGAAATAAGCACCCGATTGCCTTTTATCTTTATCCCAGCCACAGAGGCGATCTCTGTACGGGTCTGCTCATTCGGCAGTTCCAGTCCAACCTCTTCCATAATCCTCAGCGCACCGGCGTGAATAGCCTCGCAATTCAGCCCTGCTATCAGTTCATCTGTATTCATTTTATAATTATCCAATAATTATCTTTCAAAATTCTTATTTCATTTCGGCGCGATAAGCTTTACAGACTTCCATATCCCGCCCGGACCGGCCGTATCGATCACCCTCACGGCAAGAGTGTGCCTTTGACCCGGTTTTATATATTTGCTTACGTCTATTTCGAAGGGTGTCTGCCACCCGTTACCGCCGTGAATAAATGAGTAAACTTCTTTACCATCGATATAAACCCAGCAGTCCTCATCGACAGCGCCAAAGGCTAAAAACAGCTTCTCATATTTTCCAGCTTCGTCCGGCACCTTCCAATCATAGCGATACCAGGCAACACCGGTATAAAGATAATCAAATGCCTCCCACCAGTCAGCTATCTCTATATCACCCCACTTCGAGTCATCAATATCCTTTCGATACCACTTCTCCTTCCACCCGAGGTCTTCCGGGTCCTCTTTGAACTTCCAGCCCTTTCGCGGCATATCAGCGACAGGAACATACCCGCTCCACAGACGTTGAAAGACATATTCATCCTTCACGTCACCCCGCCCCCTTGCCGATACTTTTTTGTCAGGCGGAGGAGTCTTTCGGGTCGTCGGATCATCAACATCTCTGAACTCATAGTCCAGACGATGCGGCTTTCGTGCGTTGATTATCGCATCGGCGTACTCTTTCGGCAGTGTACCATTAGCCCACAACTTTGCCCCGCCGCCATAAACCCACACATACTGATCGGCTAGCAGCAACGCATAATGCAGACTGTGCTCGAATTCCTCAGGCGTAAAATAATTCTTGTCAAAGTCTTCCTTGTCCCACGTACCGCCGTATGCAATCCAAAGCCCAAAACACGCCTGCACTCTTTTATTGTAACGTTTCGGGTCGACGGAGAACTTTGCCGCTTCGCGTATTTTCCGCTTACCCTCGACAAACTGTTCATACCTTCGATATGGATAAGCATCCTCATAGCCATCGATTATCGTAAGCTCCTCACTGCCGTCCAGAAGCCCGTCGAGAAACGCCGGCAGCAGCCCGAAGGTTGATTTATCCTGTGACAGACCGGCATCAACCTGGTTTTTCAACATCCAGTTGCCAAACGTCAGAAAAATTTTGATGTCCTGGTATATCGGCTTAACCGCCTCGGCAAGCTGCCTGCCCCTAAGCCTCGCCTGCGACTGGTACTCATCAAACGTCTTCTGCCCGCTGAGAAAATGGCTCCAATAGGCAAAAGGCTTATACTGATACTGCTCCGTATCTAAGCATATCCCCGGGAAGTCACCGGCCTTGGCAACTTTGGCAGTCATCGCAAACTTCTCAACCATCGCCTCCCAGGTCTTATCGTCGAACCAGTCAAAATTACCCGGCGTCACATCAAGCCTTAAAAACAGCTCCGGCGAACCTCTCTCTTTGACCTTTTTAGCCAGTGCTATTTCACCATCAAAACGCTCGGGAGCTACGCGTGTGTCACTCCAGAATATATCGGCGAAAAAGTTGTGCGTCTTGGCCATCTGTCCGGTCGGCTGCACAATCGTAACGCGCCCGTCAAACGGATTCCCGCTAACCATCTCATAGTTGGTCATAACACTTTGCATCGTTGTATGACCGGAAAAAATAATTATCTTCTTATCCGGTGATATCGCACACGGCTGCCGGCAGACCGGGCCATTACAACCGCAACAGAAAAATACGCCTACCAGTAAAACTGACCATCCATAACGAGCCATAATACTGCCTCCTGAAAAAGTATTCTCCCAAAATACACTGCATGCGCATCCTGCACATAACCGGCTTAAAACCATACCGTTTCCTGTGCAACATTATTTATGGCCACTTGCCGATAGATTCGTGAGGTATAAACGGATTCTTTCTGCGTTCAAACAAACTCTTGAGCTGCTTTGGCCAATAAGATATCAGAACCATTGACTTGGAGATCACATCTTCATAGGGGATTTTTTCAACGAATAATATTATCTTTTCGCATATCTCGATTCCCTTTTCGATCTCTGCCGGCGTCTGCGGCGATTTTTCCTGGACGGCTATTCTTATCTTTCCGAGCTGGGTGTAAAACTGCCAGCCAAGCTTCCAGTAATCAACGGCAATCTGCAGTTTTTCCAGATTTAATCTTGTTCTGTCCTGAGAAGCGAGACTGTGCGCCCGGGCCAGGCAGATGTCGATTGTTGCAAAGGTTTTTTCGTCGAGCACCCTGGTGATTGTGTTCGGCGACGGCATCAGGCAATGAGGAAACCTTTCATCGTAGAAATAGTCCATAAACTCGACAAATTCAGGTTCACAGTCCTCTCTGATGTACCGCTTCTCAAGGGTTTCGAACATGGTCCTGACAGGTTCCGATGCTTCCTGGTAAAGGTCGAAATAGTAATTCGCGGTCAAACTCGCTGTCGGAAGCTTTGTATCCCATGACATTTTTGCAAAGGCTGCGTAATTCGGGCCATAGACAGTAAAATGAGATGACTGCGACTGCAGTGTTGCGCCGGCTATTCGCAGATCTTTAAATCGCTTCCAGTCGTTGTGCATTGTCGGAAGAATCGGCCAGGGAAAGCTCGAATAACAACTCATCCCCATAGGATATTCATAGATAACGAGCCTGTCAGGATACAGTTTCGCCCACTCTTCGGTTATACGATTGTAATACCCGTTGTCACAGTTGGGATGATCCAGAGGATGTCGCCAGCATCGCCAGTAATGCGCCAGGTTGGGCTCTATATTGTCGGCAAGTTCAACGCCTGCCGGCGGAGCGTCAACATCGAAGTAAAACGATTCGGTCAATCTGACCTTAGGGTAAGATTTGCCCACAATTTCTGCGACCTGGTTGAGAAACTTAACAAGACGAATCGTTTTGTTCCTGTCCCTGTAGCTGCGGGAATATTTTTTATCGGTTCCCTTTATATAATCAAATTCATATCCTGCAGGAAAGTTATCCATCGCCTTGCAGTTGTCGCATTCACAGACGCTGAAACCATCTTCCGGCCAGGCCGATATAACTTCGATATCCGGAAACTCTGCCAGTACTGCCATGATCTCATCGGCCATTACTTTGGCCACATCCGGGTTCGAGGTGCAAAAGCAAAGCTGTTGAAGATTTTCACGGACACGTTTTCCGTTTATCAGACTGTAGTATTCGGGATGTTTTTCATAGTATTTTGAGGGAGGTAGCCATCTTTTCCAGCAATGATGGCCCCACTGGACCTTCAATCCGCGTTTCTTGGCGTGTGGAATGAATCTTCGAATATTATCGAACGAGCCCTCGTCTTTGGCATAGGTTATATAATTGACTATGGCAGGGCCGGGATCGGCAATAATATAGTTCATCCTGTTCTGGACCATCCAGTCAAGACGTTTAAGGTGCAGTGGACTTATTCCGCCGGCAACATCTACGCCGTCTTCGATGATGCAGCATTGCAGACCTCTATAAGTAAAGTCCGGTGAGCAAATGCGCTTCTGAACATTGACGCCAAGATTGCGGGTAATGTTCAACCTGACTCCAAGCTCACCAAGCCCGCCGAATCCAATATCGCATTCGGTTGAGAGAAAATCGAAAACAGCATAAACCACCGCAGCAGGGTCTATTCCAACCAGATAGATATTCTTTTCGTCAGCATCTACCATGTATGTTTCAGCTTTCTTTACACCCGCAAGTGCTTCAGAATATTTGCGGTCGTCACCTGCAAGTCTCAAAATTATAGAAAAACCATCACACACCGAGTCGGGCAACACGCAACTTGTTTTCCTGTTGATGAAATGCTTCAGCTGTTCGCCTGCATATTTGATCGGCTCCGCGGCATCGGGTAAAACATCGATTCCAATATACGCCTTACCATCCTTAACAATCCACATACCTGTTTATCCTGAAATTCATATTAAACGACTGTTCGTTAATTCAGATGGAATATTCTTTATATCCATTTATGCACGGGAACCTGTGGCCAATAAGCAATTTGCCGATAGTCGGAGCGGCTATCATCGAAAAGTTTGTAACGTTGCTGCATATACTGCGGAATCTTTCCGGATCGTCGCCATGGCTCGTCAGCAGCTTCTTCATTGCTTCAACCGAATATTTGCCTTTGTTTTCTTCAACGCATTTTTGCACGGCGGCATATCGGCAGAATTTATCCCGTTTCTTCGGAAAACTCTCGGCATCGGCAAGAGTAACTTCCCACGGAAAAACATTTCCACAGCCAAGGCCTTTCTCGCTACCCATCTCGACAACGTGAATGGTATCGGTGCCGGGCTTGTAACCGTAAATCTGCACCCCCCTGCCGGTACTATCCATAACCGTAACATTGCCGGGCATTTTTATGTTCGGCCGGCTCAGCACTTCCAGCGCCTCATCAACCGTCCGGCATGACCGCAGAATCACACGCTGTGGATTCAAAACGTCAAGCCCTTTAACCCTTTTGTCGTCACGCTTATTCTCAGGCAAAAGCTCCTCAGCCGAAGCACCGCAAAGGGCCAGATGCGCAGAATTCATCCCGCCCCATGAAGCACCCGCCCAGCTCGGCCAAGCGGTGCAGCAAAAACCAAGCCCCTCGTCTGGATGCGCCGTCAGCAGAAAATTCATGGGAAAATCTTCGAGCGATCCGCCAACAAGCGGTCCCCACTGACTGTTGGGAAACAGGATATTCGAACAGTCCTGCTTTACGTCACCAATGTATGTTGGCGTCGGAACACCGCTTATTTTTGCGACCGCGTCTGTAAAGTTTGTCGCCACCAAAAGAGGAAGCTCAATTTTCGCGCCGTCAGCGATACCTTTAAGCTCTTCCCATTCAGGAAGAAAACAACTGCTCATGAACTGTTCGGCCATTCTGGTAATCTTATCGAGCACCTTCAGAACAGGAGAGCCGGCATGGTAACACATACTCAGATTAACCCACAGTTTGACAGTGCTCCGTTGCTGCGAGCCTATCGCAAAACCAATATCGTACCAACTGCCCTTGGCTTGAACATGATCCATTTCCATTGTCTTGTCCCTTATTAAAATAATCCCTTTGTATATTTCCTGTTAGCCGTTAATATTTTTTCGCCCATTTCGACAACTTCACCGGTAGTCAGATGCGAGCAAAGCGGATCCAGGCGAAGGGCATATAGTGCTAGGTCTTTGTCCTGCCTGAAGCAGGCATCGACGATCATTGTAAACACTTTCGACCAAGGCTCGATCAGACCGAGCACAGGCTCAGGTATTGCACCGAAATTGACAGGAGTAAACCCGTTACGATCGATCATCACCGCGGTCTCGAGGACGGCACCGAGCGGTACATTTGATACCTGTCCGGTGTTCGGCAGATTACCCACATCGATAAATACCTTGCCCGTGGAGTGTGCTTCTATGATATTAGCTGCACTTTCCCTGCTGGGAATAAAGTAACGGTCATCAATTCTGGTGGAAAGCATTTTACACAACTTCTTTCGGTTTTCCTTAGTTCTTTTGACGCGTGCATCCATTGATATGTGCCTGAACCACTGTTCTACATCGTATTTTTTCATATTGGCTCGGCTTGTGATATAATGTGGGAAGAATTCGCAAGTATGCCGGTCTCCTATATAAGGCATTACGCCTGTGAAGCGGAATAATTCAGTTGCAATTCTGTAGCTGTCCGGCAAATCCTTGCCCTTTCCGGCTTTTTTAAGTTTAGCAACAAGGTCATCGAAAGTATTGTTTTTGAGCTTTTTCTTCAGATCGGCGATGACATCGATATTGCAGGCATAGGCTTCTGTAATCCAGAAGAAATGGTTCAAACCTGCATATTTCATGGAGATTTCTTCTTCACCGTCTAATTTATAAAGGTCCTTGATAAAATTGATATTTGAGAAAAGAGCATGGCAAAGCCCCACAACAGGACCGTCACAGGTTCTGGAGAGTATATCAGTCAGCGTCGTCATCGGATTCGTATAGTTGATTACCATCGCGCCGGGGGCATAACGGTTAATCGCTTTTGCAAGGTCCATAAAGGCAGGATAATTTCTGATCACCCGTCCCCAGCTGCCAGGCCCTGAGGTATCTCCTACGGCATGGTAAATACCATATTTCTGAGGTATAGCCAAATCCGGAGCTATAGCTTTAAGACCGCCTGTAGTGATGGTAATAATCACATAATCTGCGTTTCGCAGTGCAACGGCCTGGTTGTCCGTGGAGACAAGCTTAATCTTGGCGCCCTTTTGCTTGAAACGCTCGTCAGCAAAAAGTCTTTCGATAAATCTCTTAGTCAAATTGCTCGCTTTTTTATTGATGTCGTAAAGGATAATCTCCGAATCTGACAGAGATTCCGTCAGCACTATATCCTTCACAAGGCCTGGCGCCCAACCAAGGCTGCCGCCGCCAACGAGCACAATTTTTTGCCTGCTCATGACTTACCTTTCCTGAAGATTGTTTTGTTATTTGGAGAAAATTTACACAACGTCTTTCTCGGTCAAATATTACCAGCCATGACAAGTTCGTGGGCTTTAGCGGATACAGAACTTTGCAACAAACCGGCCTCGGGCGAACCAAGTGTTGGCAGCAGTCTCCCCAATTCAATACTCTCAACAAGCTCCTTGTGGGCCGTCGAGAAAGCGGCTACCTCGTTCACGTCCCATGCACTGACTTTCCTTTCCTCAACTTCGCTACTCTTGGAACGCCGTATACTCAATATGCTGTCACTCATTTCCCACGACAACACTCCTTCGTCCCCAACAATCTCGAACTCAAACTTACACGGAGGAGGATTCAATGATTTGTAAGCATTTACCCAGGACATTCGAAGAGAAACAAGCATATCGCTTTTTTCGTCTGTTCCGGAAATGAATACTATGCCGGGCAGCTCGAATTCTTTTTCTACACGGCAGGCATTGGCTGAGACATTGCTAAACTTTTTATCGAAAATATAATAGAAACCATCAATGTAATGAGCAGCAGACTCATAGGCAGGGCCCATGTTTTGAGTCATATTCACGACGGTAAGTCTGTTTCTGGGGTAATAAGGAGCCCCTCCTGTTCCGCTTAGGCTTACATCCACTGTAAAGCTAATCGGGTTGCCGATTGCCCCTTCCTGTACCTGCTTTTTCAATTCCGAGTAAAGCTCTGAATGCCTTAAGGTGTAGTTGACAGCTAACAACTTATCCTTATTTGCAGCCGCTGCATCATTCATCTGTTTTGCGTCCTTTGCATTTAAGGCATAAGGCTTTTCACAAAGGATATGTTTCTTATTCTTAGCCGCCTTTAACAGTACTTCCTTATGAAATACCAAAGGGACAGCAATAATGACAATATCAACATCAGGCATTGACACTAATTCTTTATAATCAGTTGTGGTACGCTCGATGGAAAATTTCTTACTGACTTTTGACAAAGTTTCTTCGTTGATATCACAGATAGCATAAGGTTGCCCTGTAAAACCCTTTTGCAGTCCGCTAATGTGATCTTGCCCTGCTGTACCGCATCCCACCACACCAAAATTGAATTCTTTCTTACACATTGTAACTTCTCCTAATTTAGTTTGACATTTCCAATATTAAACGCTTGGCTACACAACCAAGTCTTCTGGTCCCACAATAATATCAAAATCTTGCTTGGTTTTTGGCATCACCCGGCTTCGGAAGGTATCGCTGCCAACGAGTACAATCTTTAGCCTGCTTATGACTTACCTTTCCTGAAGATTGTTTTGCTCTTTGGAGAAAATTTTAAGTCTCATTTTCCTCTCGGGTATGAATTGGAATGAACTCGCTCTAAAATAAGGGGTGACTGAAAACTCAGCCACCCCTGAAAAACCTTACTATACTCCTGATTTATTCACAGGTAACAATCGCGTACTTATTAACGTCATACGCCTTACCGGTTTGCAGGTTCGGACAATGCATCGAGAACGCCTCGTCGATGTCGTAGCTGTAATTGGCGATAATCATGTCGAGCCCGAATTTGTAACCCGAACTCAGATCAGCCGTCGTAGTTGTGCTGCTGTCGAAACCGCCAAAATTAATATATGGTATCGCCTTGAATTCATAAATTATCGTGTGATGCCACGAATCAAGAGGGTCGACTATACGCCTGACAACAACTTCAAGGTTGGGATCAACTGTCGCAAACGACGTCTCATCAGGCCAAAACGCATATGTCGTAGTCTCATCGCTGTCAAGACCTATCATAAACTGCTGGCCGATATTCCACACATAGAACGGATTATATGGATCCTCAGCTGTATCACTGCCGCGAATGTACAACTCCATACTGTCCTGTTTATCCCAGGCAATCCAGCCATACCAAGGATCGTAATCTTCCGCAAACGCCGCACCGTATACAACATCGCTCGCAGCATCGTACATCAGGCACATCCAGGCACCTTCAAAATAGCGGGCTTCGTTCTGGACAGTATATAGTTTATCCATCGCAATCCACTTGGCTGTACACCAGTACTCGTCGTCATAGTCAAAAGCAGGCCAATCCGCAAGATTGCCGTCGATCACAACCGCACCATCCGGAATATAAGCAACGTACTCAGAGATACCAAAGGCAGATTTATCCTCGCACACGATGTCCGTACAGTTCGCATCACAAGGATCGTTACAGTACAGCCACTGATCGACAAATATAGCCAGATCATTGACGTCGATCATTCCGTCGCCATCCAGATCAGCCACCGGCTCGGCATACGGAAGCAAACGAAAGTAATCGATCTGCAGCCTGTTATACATCGCGGTCGAATAGTCATCAATTCCAACAACAAGCTCATAAGCACCCACACCTTTTATCGTGAGGTATTCAGCAGCCGGTTCTGTTGTAACGAACGAGAATCCAGACTCCGACATCGTTCCATCGGAACTGCCGGGCCCTGCAATCTGGTCAACATACCAGGCTGTGCTGCCGCCTCCGGTGCCGTCAATTATCCAACTGTGCCAACCATTCTGAGTCGATATCCCGTTTTCCACAACCGAACCTGAGCCGGTCGTAAATATTTGATAAGCCGACGATTGTGTTTCTGCCCAGTTATTGGCCTGGTATCTCATCTCAAGAATGTAATTGCCATCGGGTATCGCAACAGGAATTGTCATATACCCCTGGCCGGTGGCATAGGCCGTTGGATCGGGTTCATTGATATCGGATGCAATATTCACATAATCAATCCCGCCTAAACTTCCTATCGCAGCTAAACCGCTGAGATTGCAGTCTTCTGCCTGTACCAAAATAGCAGCTGAACCCGGCTGTGGAACAATCGGAATCAGCTCAAAACTGTCAATACGGAACACGTCATAACCATTTGGACTCGGCTCATCCATGGCGACAGCAAGCTCACCGGGACCAACACCGGAAACCGACAGAGAACCAGCTATGGTATTACCCATATCATCGAAAAACATACCGTTCGGCCCTGCGATGTCATCATTCATCCAGCCGAAAAAAATATTGGGATCAACATACGTTTCATTCGCATCCCTGGTATAGAAAAGGTGCCATCCATTACTGTCTGCAACACCGCCATTTTCGATAATACTGCCGCTACCGAGGTTCTGTATTGCCACTTTGCCGTAGTAGCCGCTCCAGCTATCGACCGCCCAGTTCATACGCAAAAGATATTCACCGTCAGGTATCGCAAACGGAAAAGCCATAGCACCGACACCGGTCTGCGTGAAATGGCCGTTTGCATCACGCGCTATCACCGCATGGCCGCTGGTGCCGTAATACTCAAATTCTTTAAATGTATTAACATCACACATTCCAGAGCCAATACAGTCCTCAGCCTGAATCACGTATGTTTCACCAGCGATCGGAACAAGCTCGAACCAGTCAACTTCTACACGGTCATATCCGCCAATACTGTAATCCCAGATAGTAACAGCTAAGTCGCCTGCACCTGCGTTGCTTATGACCACCGCCGTTGCTTCGGTACTGTCCGGGTTCGCATAAAAGCTAAAACCGTTCGGACCGGCAAGTTCATCTGTTCCCTCCCATTCGCCTTCAATTAAAGGCTCTGATTCGCCGTATTTCGTCCAGATCAGGTGGGAGCCGTTTGCCTTAGTCGACCCGCCGCTTTCTACTATATAACCCGAGCCAAGATTCTCGATCTTATAACTTACCCAGTAATGACTCCAGCTATTCAGGCCCCATTTCATACGCAGCCAGTATGTACCGTCCGGAATCGCATCCGGAAATACAAATTTGATCGCACCGGTGGCCATGAAATTATCACCGCATGGATCCGTAGCAACAATCACTTTGGTATCAGGGCCGACAGTATATGACGACCAGTATGAATCATTGCCATCCACTGTGTTACCGTCCCAAAGATACGTACTCGGCCCGGCACTGCTGATTATGCAATCTTCCGCCTCGATACGAATAGCAGCACCGGTCGCGTAAGGCGTCAAAACCTGCGGACCGCCGACACTGCTGCCCCAGTTGCCTGCCAGGAGACTATAATCATCAAACTGAACACGACAGTCATCGTCGATATCAGCCGCCCAGCGGTATCCTCCGGCACAGTTTGATGAGACCTCAGCATAAACTTCAGCTCGGCTGCTTGCTGTGAAAAGAAAAACTACGCTCAACACAACAACCAATAATACGCTATACACTTTCATAATTTCCTCCTTAACAAAAAAACGTTTCATCACCAATTCTATAACCGTTTCTATTTAGCCGTGTTTTGAATCCTCGTGCTGCCTCTCAACATGAGCTCTTCTTTGCACTCTATCTGAATCGGAGCAAAATCTTCCTTTTCGTCGAGCCACTTCAGAATTTTATCAACTCCCAACTCTGCCATTTCTTTGATAGGCCTTCGTATATAAGAAATACTCGGTTCACAAAGCTCCGCCACCGCCTGGTCACCAAAACCGATAATTTCCACATCTTCGGGAACACGTATCCCACCCTCACGCAGATAAGTTAGCAAGCCTATCGCATGCATATTATCCGTACAGAAAAATGCTGTCGGCCTGTCCACTAAGGAGAATAACTCTTGCCCCCCGTTTACACCAAGCTGCATAAAATTTTTCGAGCCTTTTTTAAAGACCAATCGCGGATCAAACCCTATATCATATTTCAACAACGCCTTCTTGTAGCCGCGAATCTTGTTTTCGAATCTTGTATCCGGCTTAATGCCCTTGTCATGTGCGATAAAGCCTACACGTTTGTGTCCATTAGCTAAAAAATAAGAAATCGCCTCCTCAGTACTCGCGCAACTATCAGTATAAATATAACACAAATCCGGGTCCTTAAGGTCAGCGTCAACAACCAGAAAAGGCTTCTGAATCTTAAAATCGTCGTAAAAATGCGCTTTATTAAAAGCTTCCGGCGCCAGGAAAATAGTTGCATCATCGTTTTGCAGCATGGATCGCTTCTTACCGGACAACTCCCCCCGCTGCGCTGGTTGCTGGAGTATATCTATCGCATAGCCAGCATCGTTAAGCTTTGCCGTAATTATAAAAAAGTGTTCGTGGAAACTGAACCATCCCATAACAGGGTGCTCTGCCAAAGAACCTTCAACACAAAGAGCAACACGAAAGCTGCGTTGCATTGCAAGGCCCCTGCCGGCTGAATTGCGGACATATGCATGTTTATCGACAATACGCATTACTCGCTTGGCTACCAAAAGATTGACTTTTTTCCGCCACTTGTTATTAAGAACAAGCGAAACCGATGCAGGGCTTGTCTTGGCTAACTCGGCTATTTTTTGAACATTCATTATCTTGACTTATTCACAATAAAACCGGTTTTACTAAAAGCGTTTCGACCTATTCAATTCCCTACAATTAAAAGCGGTTTTACTTAAACCGCTTCCACAAGCCTCAAACACACATTTTAGTATACCACAACGGTTTTTTTTGTCAAGATTTTTTTTATTTTTTTCTTGACTTACTGGCCTCTTCCATTTAGAATGTAAAAATACAGAGCCGCGCCAGGTTGTGCCGCGGAGGATTTGAGAAATCAAAACGCTTTTAGTTCCTATTGGCACGGTGCCAAAGGACAGAGTGAAATCTTTTTTGTGAGGAGGACGGATTATGAAAAATTTTGTTGTTGTGTTAACTGTTTTGGGATTGGCGGTATCGGCTTCCGCTGGGATTGTTGTCCAGGCCATGGACACAACCCCTGAAAAGATCGATGGAGACGGCGACCTCTATACTGCTGCACAGTTGTATAGTGGCGGTTTATTCTTTGACACTCCGTCAGGTAGTGACTGCTACTACCAAACCGCCGGCCAGAGTACTATTTCAACGTATAAATACCACATCAGTACGATCATTCCTGATGGCACATACACGGTGCAGGTTACCTGGGGTACCCAAAATTATGCTGGTGATCTTATGGCCATGAATATGTTTGCCTCGGATGATGCTCTGGCTAACGGCAGAATTTCATTTGCCGGCGGCTCCGGGCACGAATGGCATACCGGGTTCCCATCTGACAAGCCCGGCTGGTGGACAGAGAATATCATTGGACCGGACAATTGGTTCACTGGTATTTATTACAACAGGGTTCCCTATGAGTCGGTTACGATTAGTGGTATGCAGGCCGGTGACCTTTCCTTCGGTATGATCGACTGGTCCGACGCCTCATACAGGAGAATCGCATGGGATACGCTTGAGTTTATCCCCGAACCGGCAACTATTTCTTTGCTGACCATCGGTGGATTGGTTCTGCTGAAACGCCGCAAATAAGATTAGCTTGTCAGACGGAAATAAGAAAACAACAATTCCTGCCGCCTGGTAAACGGGCGGCAGGAATTGCGCCTTTTTAGTGCCTATTATTACGGTTGTGATGATACCGCAAAACAAAGGGCTCACCAATTCGTTATTTACTCGCATCTTACTATGCAGGAAAAGTTTGCGCAAATACATCCAATCAGATGGTTTTTTGTATGAACGTGTAAACTTTCTTGACACAATCGTAATAATAGGTAGGATAGATATAATTTGTTAGTATTCCCTGCAACTGCTAAAAATCAAAGGAATCGCGGTTATGACTAAAGTACTAACATTGAAACAAATTTATGAAGCAAGCATAAAGGTCGGTGCCAAATACGACTGGCGGGGGCAGGAGGCTCTCGATGAAATTATTGCACAGGCCAAGCGCGATGCGGACAAGCCCGGCTTTGACAAGGACCGTTTGTTCAATCCCTTTGGGGATACACGAATAGCCTTTGGTGATCCGGATACTAAAGTTAAATCCATATTGGTAGGTATGGATATCTTTCCCACAGAAATCCTTCTTGCCGGCCAGATGAACCAGATCGGGAAACAAGTCGATCTTGTCCTGTCGCATCACACAACCTGTGTCAATCGCGGGATATTTTACTATGACGATATCCTGCTAAGGCATAAAAATGCTTTGGCAGAGATCGGTGTCCCAAAGGGAAAATATGACGAAGCCGTCGAACACTGGACAGCCACGGTAAGACGCGAATGGAAAATGGACACCATAAATACCGCACGCAACCTTGACATGCCTCTTTTCGTCGTTCATACACCTTGCGATGTCATACACGTAAAACGCACCCGGGACATTTTTGCCCAGATGAAAAATGCCTATTTAGCTGAGATCGTCGATGAGCTGGACCGTCTCAAAGAAATCCAGCTGCATCCATACGAAAAAATCATTCTCTACGGCGATCCAAAAACCAAACAGGGCAAGGTGTACAATCCCGTCGCCGGCGGCTGGCGCCCGTTGATAAATCTTTTCCAGCTCGCATGTGAAGCCGGGATAAATACCGCTGTTCTGGTCAGCCCAACCGAGGAATACATTACAATGGCACAAAAATATGGCGTCAACATTATTGAGGTGCCTACCGTCTCGCAATGCAACTACGGCATTAACATTATGATTGATGAATTGCAAAAGCTTGCGCCGCTAAAAATATACGAAGCCCAGAGTTTTCACAGGATTACCCCTGATCAAAGATGAACTACAAAGGTACAAAAATTCACACCTCCGCCTTTTACAGAAAAAGGGTTGCGGTGAACGCCTTGTAGAATCAGCTATTCGCCAGATACGTTAGCTTCTTTGTGTGGTACGTAAAATAGGCGCAGGCCAGTGAAAGATCAGAATTGATATAAACAACCATAAATATAACTTATTTTATGAAGGAGTTGTTAGGATGTCGGAAAAATTAGCAATTGACGGCGGCCCAAAGGCGGTAACTAATAAACTGACCGGTTGGCCGAGGTTTGACGAAGCTGCAATAAAGGCTGTTGAAAAGGTCTTACGATCCGGAAAAGTCAATTACTGGACAGGGCCTTTGGGCATGCAGTTCGAGAAAAAATTCGCCCAGTGGCAGAACAGCAAGTTCGCAATCAGTGTCAACAGCGGCACTAGTGCTTTGCACGTAGCTTTGACCGTACTTGGAATCGGGCCGGGAGATGAGGTAATCGTCCCAAGCTATACATTTATCGCCAGCAGTTTTTCCGTTGTTCAGGCGGGCGCGATCCCCCGGTTTGCCGATGTCAATATCGATGACCACTGTATCAGCATCTCCTCCGCCGAAAAGCTTGTAAACGAACGTACAAAGGCGATTATGCCTGTGCATTTATATGGCAACGTTTGCGATATGGACTCTATAATGGCCTTTGCCAAAAAGTACAACCTCTATGTTATCGAGGACAATGCAGAAGCGTTCGGCGGAGTCTACAAAGGCAAAAAAACCGGTACTATCGGCCACATCGCTGCATGCAGCTTCTGTCAGAACAAGACCTTCACGACAGGCGGAGAAGGCGGCATGGTTACCACCGACAATGAAGAGCTTGCCTGGCAGGCCCGCAGCTTCCGCGACCATGGCTACGATGTGAAAGAGCGGTTGAATCTGCTGGAACTCGAGCAGAAACTTCCATACATTCACAACATGGTCGGCTGGAACTATCGCATGACCGAAATGCAGTCTGCCATAGGCCTTGCCGAACTCGAACGTATGGATAACTGGAATATGCCCGCAAGGAAGAGGAACGCTCATATCATTATCGATGCAATCAAGGATCTGCCACAGGTAAAATATACGCCTATCGATACCAAAGATCGCCGGAATGGCTGGTTTGTCTGCGCCTTTTCACTGGACATTGAAAACATGAATTGCGATATACACAAGTTCGTTACCGCCGCCGGCGCCGAAGGCGCCCCATGCTGGAAGGTCTTCTGGCCGCAGTGTCATACCGAGGCTGCTTATCAGAAGCACAATGCTTTCGGCAAAAGCGGCTTCCCGTTCAAATCGAAGGAATACACAAATCCCCAAAGCGCCGATTACAGCAAGGTCGATGTCCCAAACGCCTTATGGCATCAGGACCACACCTTTACCTGCTTTGCTTATCCGACATTTACTGAAGAAGATTGTCGGCAGATAGGAAACGCTCTGGCAAAGGTTATCAAGGCCTATGCGAAGTAGCGTATTGGCAAGCCAATTCAGAACTTGAATGATTTAAGGATATATCGATGATTAAGATAGGCGTTGCGAAAGTTGATTATACACCCGAGATCGGTTTGCCTTTGATGGGCAATTTCCGCGACGATTACGATGCCCGAGGTGTGCATGATCCATTGTTCGCCAAGGCGATCGTCTTTGCTGATGACTCTGGCGGCAAGGCAGCGATGCTGCTTATGGATATATGTATGCTTGATCGCAATAATGTTTCGATGATGAGGGAGTTTATTTCGTCCCAGTGTGATATTGCCGGCGAGAACATCCTCATTGCAGCAACCCATACACACAGCGGGCCTGCACCGGCGCAGTTTGGTTCGCTTCCCCCAGCCGATGAAAAGGCGGTCGAAGCTTTTTTAAAGAAGGCCTCGGAAGCGGTTTTGAAAGCCAACGATGTGCTCAAGGCTTCTTCGCTGGCGATTGGTTACACAAGAGAAGACAGGGTCAGTTTCTATCGCCGATTGAAATGCAAGGATGGCAAGACACACATGAACTGGGAAAGACTTGACCCGGATTTTGTGGTTGAGCCTTTGGGCACGATTGATCCGGAGCTGATCACACTTACAATCGAGCAGCAAGGCAATGCAGAAGCAGCTCTTGTAAACTTTGGTCTGCATCCTGCTATTCTCTCAGGTGACAACTGGCTCTATTCAGCCGATTATCCCGGGTATCTGGCAGAGGCAATGGGCAGGATTTTCGGTGAGAACTTTGAAACAATATTCTGTCAGGGCTGCTGCGGAAATGTTAATCATATCGATTACAAGGATAAGACTCAGGGGCGGGGTTATCAGATGACTCAGCGGGTTGGTTATATGCTTGCCGTCGCGGCGCAGGAAGCAATGAAAAGACGAACAAAAGTTTCAACAGATATGGTGGTGGTAGCCTCGGAAAAAGTTGCATTGAAACATGCTGTTATAACTGAAGAGCAATACACCTGGTGTAAGGATGTTCTGGCAAAAGCCGGGACCAATCCGGCCAAGGGGCAGATTGACGGTCTGCCTGATGAACATTACGCCAAAATGTGCCTTGATATGTACGAAAAGCAAAACCAGAATGATTACGTTGAGGTCATGACCATCCGTATCGGAGATATCGCCATCGTCGGACTGCCAGGCGAGATATTTTGTGAATTTGGCATGGCTATAAAGCATCACTCTCCCGCAAAGCACACCCTTGTACTCGAACTTGCCAACGATTCGATAGGGTACATACCAACCATTGAATCCTTTGAGCAAGGCGGCTATGAGCCTGCGACCGGCAGCACAATGTACCAGCCCGGAGCCGGCGAAAAATTGGTCCGCTCAGCCTTTAATCAACTGAGTAAACTACCACCGAGCAAGCTCGGTGGCTTTATCGGTTAGTAGCTTGCTATCTACTATCGCTGATAGCAAACTACAATTAGGGGACTGCCGTCCCCTAAAAACCCCTGCTATTCAGGGGTGCCATTCATCCCACAAGCAAGCTTGTGGGTTTTCTGGCACGGTTTTATAAACTTTTTATCACCTGAAACCCTATTTGGGGAGGAGTGGCAATATTAGGCATATATTAAAATTTTTCGCAACTTTATTTTAAAATGAATTTCTTTGCATCTAAGGGGCTTTAGAAAGTAACTTTCGTTGTCGTCTGTTTTATTTATTACTGTATCTCGATATCACAAACCATGTATGCAGCAAAGCCCGGCAGAGTAAAAGATAATTGAGGGCCAAGCTGTTTGTGTTTTACCATTTTGAACCGTTTCTTTTCTACGTCGGCATATTTGACAGAACTGACTTTGATATTTGTGGGTAGAGTCAGCTCGATGGGTATCTTTCCCAAAGCTTGTACTTCTTTTTCTCCGCCATAGTTCAGCGGGATATTGTAATTGAGCAGGTGCAGTACAAAGCCTCTTAAATCTGATTTGGCATAAAGTATGCAGCCGAGGCCTGGCCATGATGAATTACCAGCTAAATCAGGTGCGCAGGTGGCCTGGAGTATCATTGTTACTCCTTTATCGGATATCTCGGCAACAGGAAAACGATAGACTTTGCCTTTGCCATGGGATATGCCGTTGTCCGATGCACTGGCAAATGGTAGGGTTTTGCGTTTCCTGCACTGATGGTCATGAGTGGCAAAATCGCCCATAATTATTAGGCTGCCACCTTTACTCACAAAGTTTTTGACCTTGTTAAGCTGTTCTTCTGTGAGGTATTTCACATCGACTGTGAAAAGATATTTCAGACTGCCAAGTAAACCTTTTTCAAGTGCTTGTTCACTTATGCAATCGAATGGAATATGATTTGTTATCATGCAGTCCATAAGATAATTTGTGTTTCTGTGCTTATTTGCCGGGTAGTAGAATTGCCATGGCCAGTAGAATATACCTATCTCGCATGCCGAGTAATTTTTTTCATATAATCTTTTGTTTGCTTTTACGAAATCAAAAAAGCTTCTGGCGGCGTTGTCTTTTTTTCTTGCCTGATCCTCAGTTTCCCATGGTCTGCCCCAGTAACTACCATCGCCAATACCCCTGCCATAAGCACTTAATTCCCCCAACCCAAGATACACTTCTTTTTTTGATCTGGGTGTTTTATGAGCGATTATAAGTGTTTTTAGTTTCCCAGGTAATGACGCCGTATATCTGCAGACATGAATATTGGTCTGATAGCCATCCTGTATAAACTGCCCTGCGATATGCTTATAAACTCGGCCTGCTCCTTCAAACTGGCGAAGTCCGCCTTCAAACATGGCGTAGTCCATAACATCGCAAAGGTATGGATACATATGATAGGGATATGTGAGATTTGGGAATAACTTGAAATTAGGGTTAATTGTACATCCTGCGTTTCTCATTTCTATAAGTAGCTTGCGAAGACTTTGTGCCCAGAATTTTTTGGATTCGATATAAAGCAGTGTGTATTCTTCAGTGCCGATGGAAATTTTTTCAATGGAACTTGTGCCAAATAATTCTCGTAAATCGTTTGGTGAATATTTCTTCCCGAGATAGTTGCGAAATTCTGTCTGACATTTTTCACAGTAACATTCGTAGTTGGCTGCGTTATCTACAAATGTACCGTCGTAACCAGATTTAGCGACTAATGTAGTAACTATTTTGAGCCATCTTGCCCATTCGGGCTGGTTAACACATACAACATAACGGTTCATTCCGGCGTATCGTGGAAAAGACAAAGGGCCATTTGCCCATGTAATGAAGCTGCCATCTTTTCTTCGAGCTGCCCATGTGTGTGGATCACCTTTGGGGTTTCTACCTAAACCAAACTCTCTATATTCATCCCAGTGATCGAGAAACTCAAAAAATCCAAGGCGTTTTCCCGGATCTCCAGCTGCTGTAATTGCTGCGATATACGGCATAACCTCTTTAGTTCCCGCTTCATGAAGGGCTTTGTTCATTTTCGTCAGAGTATTTATTCGTTGGCGCACTTCCTTTGGGCTTAAACGCCGGGTGTCAGCAGAATTAAGACCATGTGCTTGGTTTTCACCACCTGTGGCAGCTATAGGTCCCCAAAGATGTGTCATTGGCACGTCTTTTCCGAAATGGAGTACGTCGGCATTATACTTTCTGGTTTTTTTTATGTATTCGGGATTATCAAGGTGGTTTTGATCATAATCAATAACGTAGTTGATAGGTTCGCGTGAGGGCAGCTTTTTGCTCAGTTTGCTAATATCGTTTCTGGCGAATATACGTAATGGGGCTTGTGAGTTAATAATGCCGCCTTCTGGAGGGGTAGAGTATTTATTTTTTTGTGTCAGAAACCCTGTAAACTTCATGGCCCATGTTTTATTCAGTGTAAAGTAGGGTTCGGTACTGTTGGAGGATACAAAAATATCCAGGGGGTTGCCAGTTTGGCAAACCTGTTCGATATGCAAAGCCCAAACACCATTACAGGAGGGCTTGCCCACCGCGATTGAGATTCTACAAGGTTTCTCGATGAATTGGCCTTGCTTCTCGACCATCATTCGGGCGTCTGGACGGTAAAGATGTATCCTGACGAACCCAAATTTTCCATCTGTCAAGTCTCCAAGCTGTGTTAAGTCTGTTCGTCTCTGAATGGTAAGCGAAATCCTTTTTTCTTTCTTGGATGGACAGAAATATAAAACTGTTTTACGGCAATTTGTACTAAGTGGGGATGTCTTTGAGCCTATTACAGCGAAAGGTTTATCAAAGTTTACGCTGATTAGATGCTCGCAGATGACTTCTGCAAGCAGAGGTTTGATGTTTTTGCCGATCTGGAAGTTACAGTCAACATCGAGCGTGGAAGTGCCTCGGGCGAGTGTATCCCCACCTGGTACATGAATCGTATATTCCATAAATGCACTTTGTGCATCCCAGTAACAAGTGCCGAGTTTTTTGAGTTTAATTTGTGCTTTGGCAGACGATTTCGGACTGAGTAGAAAATAATTCCTATACCGCATAGCGAACAAAATCATGTTCTTTCTTTTTTCCTTATATTATCTGAATTAACACCAAACTTAGACTTCCCATTAAAACAGTTAAAAAACATAATTTTCTCCATATGACATCAATAATTTTACAAAATTTCCTTGAGCAATCAAGATTTTACTCTTTCAAAACCACTTTTTCGAAAATTTGTACAAGAACATGGTTTTTCATGCCTCGCTTCTCTTGCAATCTCAGCTTTTGCGCAGACCTTGGTGGGTATACAATGAATATCCCAACTTTTTAAAACGCAAGTGTAGAAGATGGGTCAAACTCTGATGCCGACATGAAGAGGATGGCACAGGACCCTACAACGCAGAAGTGGAACAGTGTCTGTATGCCATGTCACGAGCCGCTTGAGACACGAAAACCCGGTGAATGGTGGGCTGAGATGGAAGAGCTTTTTCACTGCGACTGACCGGCGGTTAAATAAGCCAGGAAGCTATTCGCAGCAGTAACCGTTTTTTGATGCCATAGGCATAAGAAGTCGCCCGCATCGCTGCCTTTATTTCTTTGATCAGGCCGCCATCAGTAAATTGCGGCAAGAGTGTGTTTGAAACATTCTCCGTCTCATTAATTTCATACTCGTAACCTCGCATCACGGCGACAGGTATTCCGGCATTTATCTGGCCAAAGACAAGGGCAGAAGCTGCAGCCAGCTCAAAGGCCGTCAGATCAATTCCTCCGAACTTCGGCTTGCCAAACATATCCTTTCTACCGAACATTTTCGTCCTGGGCCCAATTCCGGATGAACCTATGGCAAAATCCATTGTCCCGAAGGGAATTATCTCGGTATCTGCCAGGATTACCGCCAGTTTCCTGCCGGTTATTTTCTGGAGATTCAGTCTTATTTGCTTTGCTGCCTGGTCCGGGTTTTCAGGCAGCAGGCTGACAATGTCAGGTTCATGATTCGAGCCGTCGATACCCGCATCGCAAGTATGGAGCCAGCCGTCTTTGCCCCTGGTTATGCAGATAGCCTGTTCGTGTTCGACAAGCTGTCTGGTACAGTCGTCATCACCGCCTGATGCGTTCATAATATGATGTTCAATAATGCCCTTTAAGGGCAGAATAGCTAATATCCTGTGCCCTTCATCAAATATCATTTGAAGCCACCTGGGGTCTTTTCCAGTTTTTCGGGATATAGCTGCAGCCTTTCTGCCGGGCTTCACTTCGCTCAGCTTCCTCATTCGTCCCAAGGCCTTAGATACAATCTTGCTGGTCAGCACGATAATGTCTTTTTCCTCGAGGCCGTCGATTTCCTCATTCGAACATTTGACAATAATTTCCGCAAGATTATCACCCTGTTTTATTTGCGGTATGGTCTGGAGGCCCAGAACTTCGATCTTTTTCATAATTGATCCTTCGACAGATTTTACTTTACCCAAATGTACTTTTCCATAAGCAGGCGACAGATCATATCATGATAGGTGCTTTTCTCAGGATCACATTTCCGTCAGGTTCACTTGTTACAACTACAGCGTAGGCTTTGGCTGCCCGCTGATAAAACGCGAATCTTTCGATCAGCTCAAAATCCGTAAACTTCGGGTCGTGCTTCTTTATAATCTGACGGAATTTTTCATACGCCGGCGGCTCCCGGTCCGCCCTCGGCCAGGTGCCGTAGGTCTTCCAGTCCCTGCATTTTTCCGGTGTTTTGGCGATTCTGCAGAAGTAGCACCTGCCGCAGTGGATGGCAGGTATCACGCCGATTCTGTCTCCGACCTTAACCGGTGTTTTGACCGAATCGGTAGTAACACCCTCGCCTAGCGCCTCGATAACCCCGGATATCTCGTGCCCAAGACTGATCGGATATTCCAGCCCGAATACCGCTTCTGCCGGCGCCCGCCAGGTATGGATATCCGTTCCGCAGATACCGCACATCTCGATTTTCATCAGGACCGTCCCCGGTGCAGGGGCAGGGACAGGATACCTGCCGATAACAAATTTCCCATTGGGTTTGTCGAGCAGATTAGCCCGTGCCGTTTTTCCAGCCATAATCACATCCTTTTACCCTGGTCCTGCCTTTTTAAGAAAGGCTTCAATGTCTTTGTTTTGCGTCAATATTTTAAGTTCCAGCTCATAGCGTCTGTTTTGTCCGGGCTTGAGCATTATCAGTTCACCTGTTTCTTTTGCCTTTGTCTGGCCGATCGGCGGGTTCGTTCCAGGCTCGATTCCCGTAACATATTCCCCCCTGCCCCAGTGCTGCCAGTTTGTAAGGCAAGGCAGCTGCTTTTTTTTGTATCGGATTTCCACAGCGATAGATAGTTTTCTGTTACACAGACCTACCGTCGCAAAACCTGCCCTGTCTTCTTCGACATCGATGAATCCCACGCTTTCTCCCGACCCGCGATGAGTATCAAGCGGACCCTGACATTTGCGGAAATTATGCCGGCTGTTAAAAATCTGACCGTCCTGGTCGCCGCCTCGAGATTGCCACTTGCCTTT
Organism: Planctomycetota bacterium; assembly: GCA_043816955.1. GTDB lineage: Bacteria > Planctomycetota > Phycisphaerae > Sedimentisphaerales > CAYZTY01 > JBDRHL01. Next base: position 43,943 of record JBDRHL010000235.1, read on the forward strand.
CCAGACAATATCAGCACCTTCATCTAACAAAGGCCAGCCGAAATTGCAGTGATAAAGCATCATATGAGGCGTAACACTATTGGCACAATTGGTCACGATATCGCAAATTTTAATAATCGGCTCACCAACGATTCCGCAAATTGTCCGTCTCAGTTCCAGTTGCGGCCCAAAGACGCGGGATTCGCGCATAATTCCGGTGATGCTCATTCCCATTCTTCCGTTAATCGGGTCAGGCTGTATCACCGATTCAATCTCTGCGGGTATATTGCTTATTCTGCCGTGCAGCCCGTGGGATTCACCGGCGAATTCCTCCGGCCCGCCTGTATGCCGAAGGCCGCATGTAGTCAGCAGTCCTCCTGCGAACTGGTAAAGCCAGTCAAGTCCCCTGTTGGCAGCAGCGGTAGGTGCGCAAACACCACTGTGACTCAGCCACGCGAGGCTGTGCTGATTAAAAAACGCCTCGGCAATATCCAGCCCACGATCGATAACGACTTTGTAGCGAAGGCCGCTGCCGGTATTTATCCAGGCTATACGCGTTCCCTTCCCCATACCGTTGTCAAGTACACTTGTTTCTATGCCGCCAATCTGTGCGTTGTTGATCACCTTGCCCGTCCAGGGCAGATCATTTTTAGCCATTGTGCAGTCCTTTCAATCATTACTCGTCAATATTGAAGTCCATATAACCATCCAGGTTCGTATGGCGTTCGGCCATCTGTTGGGCAGTGATATTCAGTTTCTTCATAAGCAACTGGATGGTTATATCCTCAAAAACGAAGATTGTGTGCAATTACAGCCTGCGCAGTTGCCCAGAAGCTGTATGCAGGTGTAATCACCTCATCGCCCGGCCCGACTTCTGCCGCGACCACCGCTGCATGAAGCGCCGCTGTACCCGAGTTTACTACCAGGGCATGCTTGGCACCGATGTACTGTGCAAATTCTTTCTGAAGCCCCAGAACTTCCTCTTCCATCGGCCCCCATAATATACCGCGTTTCAGCACCGCTACCACTGCGTCAATGTCATCCTGTGTAATGGGAGGCCATCGTTTTTCAAGACCCTTTGGTACGACCGGTTTTGCTCCGTTAATCGCTAATCTCGCACACATAATTCGTTCCCTTCATACACCTTATTCAATTTCCAAACTAATTTATCATTTTGCATGGTCAGGCTTTCAATTATTGTCTCGCCCCTGCCAGATTATCTGAACTACCCTGGTCAGCGGACAGTATAATCCTCTGCTTAGTTCACGTAAACGGCAAAATTCTCCAAAACATCCTTGCCGGAATGCATGTCGCGGTCGATGATGAGGGGGAAATCGGCAAGGCTGTTTGAGTTTTGATGGTTTTTGCATTGCTGTGCAATGGCTTTTACCTGGAACGATTATTGATTTTGAAACAACCATGACAAATATCGGCTGTGATAAGGCGATATAATAGCCCTGTTTGTGCCTTAAACCGAGCCAGACTTAAAAAATTGTAAATCTTACCGGTAATATCCTTGACGAGCAGGGTCTTCCATGTTAATATTTTAAGTTAAGGATACTTTGTCTGCACAGGTTTGGGGGAAAGAGGTGAAATTGCGTGCAGGAGGAAAGCTGATGATGGTGAAAAGAACAAGTCTGTATGTCTCTATGCTTGTCATGGTTGTCTGCGTCAATTGTTGCGCCGATCTGATCTTCAGATTAGCTGCGGACAAGACAACTCTCGCGGTCGGGGAAGAAACGATTCTCCGGATTCTAGCTTTTTCAGAGGAAGCCGTCCCCGGCAATGGGCTGAATGTTTGGCAGCTTGATATAGATACTAATTCGCAGTATGACGGAGTTATCGCTGTCAAAACCGGAGCAGATGGAAATGCCGTAGTTAACCTCTTAGCACCTGCGCCTTACGACCCTGAGGCATCCGGCTGGAACAAAGAGTCGGTAAACGATCCGGTAACCAGCAATTTGAGGCAACTGGGTATAAGTACTGTTAATGCTCCACAGGCAAGCGATACCGCCGTGGGACAGTTCTCCGTGCTTGCTGAAGTTACTGTTGTTGCACTCGCTGATGGGACCGCGGTATGCAGCCTGACCAACCATCCTCTCGGCCTCGGATTCTATGGTGTTCTGGCAGATGGAACATACTATGACGCTACGATGGGTAATCTTTACTTCGATGCTGATAACTCTGACACCGTCTTCAACGTTCAGACTGATCCAACCCTCTGGCAGGAGCGACCTATCTGGCTGGGTACAAGTGGCGGGAACATTAACGACATTACCGCCTTGTACTGTTGCGGGGGAACATTAGGGGCATTGGTGGAAGATGCCGGCGGCAGCCTGTATATCCTCAGCAACAATCACGTGCTGGCACGAACGAACAGCGCCTTGCCAGGTGAACCAATCATTCAGCCCGGCCTGATTGACACGGAATGCCTGTCCGATACAAACAACACAGTGGCTCATCTCACTAACTTTGTGCCAATCCTGTTCAAGGCAGGAAAGATATTGCCCCTGAATAAGGTCGACGCGGCAATAGCAGCGATAGACTCAGGGAAAGTAGACCCCAACGGAGCGATCCTGGGAATTGGCGTGGTTAGCCCGGATACGCTCGAGCCGTTCATCGGCCTGGGGGTGAAGAAATCCGGCCGAACTACCGGCCTTACCAGAGGAACCGTCATGGACACAGATGCCGGTATTCGGGTCCGCTATTCAGGGGGATGTGGGGGCGCAGCAAACCTCGTGGCACAGTTCCGTGAACAGGTGGTCATATTCGGGGAGAACTTTTCAGCAGGAGGCGACAGCGGCTCACTTGTTGTAGAGGATGTCAACTCCGGCCCTCGCGCAGTCGGTTTGCTGTTTGCCGGGGCAGGCAGCTTGTATACCATTGCCAACCCAATAGATGAGGTTCTGACATCATTGGAAGTGACAATGCCAGGCGGCTCACCGCCCGAGCCTCCGTCTCCACCTTCCAAGGCTACGAATCCCGTTCCGAGCAATGGTACCACAGGCCGGTCGATAAACACAGATGTAAGCTGGTCTAATGGCGGCGGTGCTACCAGCTATAATGTTTACTTTGGTGTTGATTCTACACCGGACAGCGGAGAATTCAAAGGCAATCAAACCGGGACCAGTTATGATCCCGGCACGCTGGCTTATAATACGACCTACTACTGGCGTATTGATGCAGTGAATTCTGCAGATACAACAACTGGTGATGTCTGGAGCTTTACAACTGAATTAATTCCACTGCCCGGCATTGGTTCAATAAGTGGTGTCGTCAGGAACTACAAGACAGCAGAGCCTATTAAAGAAGCACTGGTTCGGGTACTTGACACCGGACAAGAGGAGTTGACCGATGCGGCCGGCGAGTACACGATTTCGAATATCCCGGTGGGCAGCCATACCGTTAAAGCCACAGCAAATGGTTTTAAAACGACTACTAAGTCAGCATTGGTTGAAGAGGACTCTGTGACAACTGTGAATTTTGATCTCAAAGAGCAAAAAGGCGGCGGCAAACCCCAGAAGGCTGTTACGAAAGCCCACGCAAAGAAAGTCAAAGAACGCAACGAAGCGAAGCTCATGGGAATGAAAGGCGTCGTCGGTGCGGGCATAGGGCAGTCAAAAGAAAAACGTCCCGTTATACACGTCTATCTTGAAAAGGACACGCCGCAGATACGCTCACAAGTTCCTGCTATGCTGGAAGATGTGCCTGTGGAGATAATTGTTACAGGTCCCTTTGAGGCTTTCTGATACGCGTTCGCTGCAGAAACCGAAAACCGTTGCCGCCGGATAGTATACCTTTAAGCGAAGCCATTGGTAGTTCATAGAGGCTGTTCCCGCGAAGAAAACAAGCCAAAATACGGTCCTTGACACCACAAGGTCCCGGGTAACTACCTACCCAATTACCGGCTAACGACCTTTGTTAAGGTTCTGTCCACCTTTCTTTGCCGGCAATTCCGCCAAAATTTGGTAAAAATCTCCTTCAAATGTTTGCAATTTGAAGGATGTTTTTATATTATTTTACCCGTGGTGAACATGAAGCTAAAAAGGAACTTGGGATTACTGCACGTCTTTTGTATTGCCAGCGGAGCGATGATTAGTTCCGGGCTGTTCATTTTACCCGGGCTCGCTTATTCAAAAGCCGGCCCAGTAGTTATTTTTTGCTATTTTTTGGCAGGCCTTTTATCAATTCCGGGAATGTTGAGCCTGGCGGAGATGACGACGGCTATGCCCAAAGCCGGCGGTGATTGCTTCGCTATCATCCGCAGCATGGGGCCCAGCGTCGGCACCGTGGCCGGCTTACTCAGTTGGTTCTCATTATCCATGAAAAGCGCTTTTGCTCTTGTCGGTATGTCTGTTTTTACTATTCTTTTCGTTAAGCTTGACATACATGTGATTGCCCTTTTCTTCTGTCTTATTTTCCTTTTAATAAACCTTATTGGCATTAAAGAAGCCGGCAGAGCACAGGTTTTGCTGGTCGCCGGATTATTCCTGCTCATGCTTTTATACATTGTTTTTGCACTGCCGGAAGTAAAAATTGAGCGATTCTCACCTTTTGCTCCAAAAGGGTTAACTTCGGTCTTTTTTACCACGGGCTTTGTATTTGTTTCATATGCAGGTCTTCTGAAAATAGCCAGCGTTGCCGAAGAGATAAAACATCCCGCTAAAAACATACCTTTAGGCATGATCCTGTCACTGTTGGTTGTCAGTGTCTTTTACACTCTTATGGTTTTCGTAACAACAGGTGTACTTGAGGCAGACAGCTTGAGTCAATCACTTACGCCCATATCAGATGGCGCAGAAGTTCTCATGGGTTCTGTCGGCAAAATAGCCTTGGGTATCGCTGCCATTCTGGCTTTTCTGTCCACTGCAAATGCAGGAATCATGACTGCGGCAAGGTCTCTGATACCGCTAAGTCGGGACGGCCTGCTTCCGGCTTTTTTCTCCCGGGTCAACACAAGGTTTGGTACACCTCATAACGCCCTGCTGATAACAGCCGCATTTATCATTTTTTCATTATTTCTGAAGCTTGAAATACTCATAGAGGCAGCCTCAGCCGTTCTTATACTCACCAATCTTCTTGCGTGCACCTCAGTTATCATTCTGAGGGAAAGTCGCCTTCACAACTACCAGCCGCGTTTCAGAGCACCGTTATATCCGTGGATGCAAATACTTGGAATTGTCGGGTTCGGCTTTTTGATAATCGAGATGGGCCTGGAAGCACTTCTGATAAGCTGCATTCTCATAATAATTGCAATTTTTGTATACTGGTTCTACGGCCGGATAAGAGCTAACAGGGAGTACGCGTTACTTCACATTATCGAAAGAGTTACAGCCAAAGAGTTAACAACGTATTCTCTGGAATCTGAACTCCGCGAAATAATTAGAGAAAGGGACGACATCATAAAAGACAGGTTTGACAGAATCACCGAGAGATGTGCGGTGCTCGATATAACAGAAGCTGCCTCGTTGGAGGACTTTTTTAATATGGCTGCTAATGCCTTCTCAGACCGATTAAACCTGGATCCGTCAGTCATGTGTAACCTGCTTGCCCAAAGAGAAAAACAAACCAGCACGGTTCTAAATCCCAATCTGGCAATACCTCACATCATAATTGACGGAGAAAAAATTTTCGATATCCTGCTCGTTCGGGCCCGAAAAGGAATTGCTTTTTCCCCGGAATACCCGAATGTACACATAGTATTCGTGCTTGCGGGAACCAGGGATGAACGAAACTTCCATCTTCGTGCGCTCTCAGCAATTGCCCAGATCGTCCAGAACCCGGGCTTTGAAAAGAAGTGGATGACCGCAAGAAATGAACAGGCGCTTCGTGATATTGTGCTTTTAGGAACACGAAGACGAGAGCACAGTCCCGGTTTTCTTGTTGCTGACTGACCAGTCGGCATTTGTAGCAGGTTCAACTTTAATTGCAAATAATGACGGCTCTGGGAAATCATCTGTGCTCGATAGCGGGAGTTTTTTAGTTTTCTTGCAAATTTGGCCGGAAGAATATAGGATGATTGCTTTAAGGCCGTTGTTTTTGCGGTTGCAGAAGAGTATTCTTTTCGTGAGCGCCCGTAGCTCAGGTGGATAGAGCGGCGGTTTCCTAAACCGCAGGCCGCAGGTCCGAGTCCTGCCGGGCGTAGTTGATTTTTCTCAGCGACATTCGTAGACAAACTTTTCTTTTTATTGTCTAACTCTCCACTATTTAAGCAATTACCGTTTCCATCATTTTCTTGGAAAATATCCTGAACCGCCGACACACGGATTTTCAATCCGTAATCGGGTTTTGTAAGTGATTGTGGTTAAATGGTTAATGACGGTAAAAAAGAACTTGTGACAACAACCGTGGATCAGACGTGCGAGATATGTGTGACAAAGGTGCATGCTTGGCGCGCACTTTGGCGCGCGCCCATCGCTGGCGTGTTGGCAGGACCGATCCTTGAGGTTTTATTATTCCCCATCAAATAACGACAGACTTGATAACAACAGCATCGAAAAGCATCGGTTCGATTGGACTGATCTTGTGAAGCTTGCAATGGAAGCGTGCGAGAAGAAAAAGCAATCACAACCCTAAAAAACCCAGGTTCACCTCTTTCATGGCATTTTTGGGCTAAATCTGAATAACAAAACCTACTCTCAAAGAGCAGTTCTGCGATTCTACGAGCGTAAAGTAGCTTTGAGGGCTATTCATGCTGCCAAGATTGCTACATACGACTGATTATAGAAGCTTACATAAGTCCTTCAATGACAACTATGACGAGGTTTTTCGGGTGGACAACCGATAATGCGAGAAGATTATAGGCTGGTTTTTGCTGATTCTTCACTAAGAATGTGATCACCCAGCTATGCTGGTTTGACCAAGTAGGCCTCCGGAGATTCCACCCTGCCACTAATTTTTGACTATAGGATTAGCTCGCGGATCGATTGGATACATCCCTGGGCCGCCTTTCGGGAAAAATGGATACCC
>JBDRHL010000236.1:0-14555 GCA_043816955.1 Planctomycetota bacterium
TCCTTTCGGTAAATCCATGAAAATATATTGGCCAAAATTTAAGAGCAAGTTGAAATCGATCCCAACCATTTTTTCTCACAACCTATTATATTTATTTGTCTTACAACAATTTCCTAAAACCTTAACGGGACAGTAGTGTTAATAGATATATTATCTGACGTTTCAGATTATAGTGCGTTACCGCCCTATTGTGAACTATGCAATGCTTTCAACAACATAATCAGCAAGTCGCCTGAGACTTTGCTTATAGGGGCAGTAACCCAGATGATTCAGTTTCTTCTTAGCCGATTCAACATAATACGTAATTATCTGCCTGGTTTTCGCTCTTGCCGGGGAGTCCAGGAACAATTCACGTATATATCTGACTGTTTCGGCATCCGGCTGCGACGCAAGCAAAGTTTCCAGTCTCTTTTTATCCTCAGATGACACCGTATCCAGCAGATTCATCAGAGGCAATGTCATCTCTCCGACCGCTATGTCCTGCCCGGCAGGTTTCCCAATTCCTTTGCCGGTAATATCCTTGTAGTCATCGGCCACCTGAAACGCCATGCCAAAATCATGCCCGAATTCCATGAGAGCTTTTTGAACAACCCCGGTCTGTTTCGATATGATTGTGCCGGCCTGACAGCAGGCCGTGAAAATCGAGGCAGTCTTCTTTTTCACGATGACGATATAACTGTCTCGTGACAACTGTATATTATCTCTCTGGCAGAGTTGATTAAGCTCACCCTGACACATCACAAGTACCGCCTGGCAGATACAGGAAAAAATATCGGGATTTCTGCGTTCGGCAATCAGTTCAAAAGCCTTGGAATACACGTAATCGCCGAAAATAACGGAAACATCCCGACCCCATCTAGAATTGACCGTTGGCCTGTTGTGCCGGATGGCGGCGTGATCAACAAGATCATCGTGAATCAGCGAGGCAATATGAATCAGCTCGAATGCTGCGGCAATGCGGATCAACTCATCCCGCTCAGATTCGGTATCCGCCTTATTCTCAGACACCTTCGCAGACAGTATCACTAAGGCCGGCCTGAGCCGCTTGCCCACACAGGCCAGAACCGAATCGCTCATCTCAAGAACAGACTCGCTGCTCGATTCACTCAGGGAAGCCTTGAGAGTATTTTCAACTGCGTCTAATTCATCCTGGATAGGATGGTACAACTCGTCCAATATCATGCTCACTTGTTCCTTCCGCCGGCCCATATGTCAGAATTTGTCATAAAAAATATCGTCCTGCCTCATCCCTTTTTCCTCCAGTACCCTAGTAACCGCCTCAATCATAGGCTCCGGCCCACATAAAAACGCCTGCCGCCGTACGCCTGCCTCCAGATACTTATCGACAGCAAGATGAATAAAGCCGATCTCCCCCTCCCAGCTTTCACCCTTTTCGAGTCTGTCCGACAGAGCGTAAACCACGTGGAAGTTTTTGTGTTTTGACGCCAGATTCTCGAACTGCCTGAGATAGAAAATATCTTTTGTGGTTCTGCATCCGAAGAAAAGCCAACATGACCGGTCAGGCCACCGATCATATAATGTATAAAGAATGTTTTTTATAGGCGCCATCCCACAGCCGCCTCCTACGCAGATTATCTCCACCGACGCATCTTCATTCAGATAAAAATCACCATACGGGCCGGTAAAGCTGACTTTATCACCAACATTCAGGTTACAAAGATATGTCGATGCTATCCCCTCGGGAACCAGCCGAACAATCAATTCAACCTCGTTAGACTCATACACCGCTGAACTAATTGAGTAAGCTCGGAAAACCGGCCCATCCGGCGATGGCGCCTGAACCTGGATATACTGTCCGGCACGGTGCGAGATATTTCCCGGATCATCAAGACTCAGCCTTACCTCTTTGATGTCGTAAGTCAGGGCTCTGGTGCTTCGCACCGTCGATTTGAACATCCTGATGTTAAGAAGCTCCTCGGGTATCCGAACGTAAATATCCTCGCGAATCTTGACCTGGCAGGCAAGTCTTATCCCCGATCGAATTTCCTTTCGAGTCAGGTAGGGCGTCTCTGTCGGCAGCACCGGCCCGCCGCCTTCAAGGACCGTAATTTTACAGTAACCACACGAGCCTTTCCCGCCGCATGCTGACGGTATAAAAATCTCACTCTCATAAAGCGCCGAAAGCAGCGTTTGGCCTCCTTCAACTTCGAGTGGTTTTTCTCCGGAGTTAATATCCAGTTTGCAGATACCATAGTCCACAAGGAAACGCTCGGCAGCCATCAGCAGCGCCGACAGCACTACAAACAACCCCCCGAACGATACCACAGATAACAGGTAGACCATTGAAACTATCCTACTGTATCGAAACCATGCCGGCAAAGCCCATAAACGCCATAGCAAGCACACCCGTAACAATCATCGCTATCGGAACACCTTCAAAGGGCATTGGAATATTGCTGTATCTCATCTTCTGCCTGAGCCCTGCCATCAGAATGATGGCAAATGCCCAGCCGATGCCCGCTCCGAGACCAAAACCTGCTGACTGGATAAAATTGTAACTTCGAATCACCATAAACAGACAGGCCCCGAGTATCGCACAGTTAACCGTAATAAGAGGAAGGAAAATCCCCAGCGCAAAATACAATCTGGGGCTGAAACGCTCGACGAACATTTCAACGAACTGGACAAAGGCGGCAATTACCGCGATAAACACTATGAACGTCAGATGACCAAGTCCCAGCGGTATCAGCACGAAATGATATATCAGATAGTTGATCATCGTCGTTGCGGTCATAACAAATATTACCGCTGTACCAAGGCCGACCGCTGTGTCAATCCTGCCGGAACAGGCAATAAATGAACACACACCAAGAAAATTCGTTAGCAATATATTGTTAGTAAATATTGCTGCTATCAGGATCACAAAAGCCGAGGTCTCACTCATTAGCCGACCTCCTTCCTATTGCTTTTGCTAATCGCGTTAAAAATCGCGATAACTATACCAAGCGCAAAAAACGCCCCTGGGGCCATAATCATCAACTGATTGGATGTATACCACCGGCTGCTGAGAATGGTATGGCTGAACACCTCGCCCGTACCCAGAAGCTCTCTGAAAAAGCCTATAACTGCAAGTACCGCAGCGTATCCAAGCCCGTTGGCGGCGCCATCAATCATCGACAGTATCGGCCGATTCTGTAAAGCAAACGCTTCGGCGCGACCCATCACTATGCAGTTGGTTATTATCAGGCCGACATAAGGACCAAGCTGTTTTGACATATCCCAATAGAAGGCCTTTAGAAACTGATCAAACAGTATTACAAACGTGGCGATGATACCGACTTGGGCAATCATCCGAATCCGCCGAGGTGTAACCTTGCGCAGCAACGAAACAAACAGGTTCGTCCCTATACAGACAAATATCAATGCAGAACCCATCACCAGAGAATTTTTCAGCCGGCTCGTTACCGCTAGCGCCGAGCATATACCGAGGACCTGGATCGCGATAGGATTGCTTGTCCAGGCTCCTTCCTTAAACGTAACCAGCCCCCTGTCTCTGCAGGACTTCCCCGGCCCGCATCCGCTACAAACAGTCCGCTTGTTTTCCACCATTATTTGTCCTGCTTCTCAGCAATTTTCTTTATCACAGTATTGAGCATGTCCTCGACCTTCCTGCACGTCATCGTCGCTCCTGTTATGGCGTCCACTCCATTGGGGATAGCTTTGCCTCTTTGTCCGCCTATTACTATACCAATATTACCCGACTCATCGAACACTGATTTACCTTCGAATTGCCCGCGAAACCACACCGAGCCGATCTCGCCGCCCAGCCCCGGCGTCTCCTGCTGCTCATGGAATGCTATACCCCGGATAGTTTTCATATCCCCATTCAGCGACAGAAATCCTTTCACCGGCCCCCAAAGCCCCGACCCTGAAAACTCAACCGCCAATGCCTGAACAACACCGCTTTGCATGTCAGGCATATACACATAAACCGCCCTTCCCCCTCGCTCCTGCTGCTTGATGTTCCGGTTGAATATTTCCACCAACTGTCCGCAGGGCGCCTTTGTTTCAAAAGGAACACCCAGTACCGTCAGAATATTAAAAATTCTTTCAGCTTTGAGATTGTCTGCCTGGTAAGGTGCGGTGAAACTGCCGGCTGCGGTCAGAAGAAGGGCGCAAACTGTGCCCAGCACCGCAGCATACACAAGCGCGTACAGGTTACCCTTCACCATTCAATCTCCTCAATCGCAGCTTGACTGCTGCCTCATCAAGAATCGGTGCTGTGATATTGCCCAGCAGAATCGCGAACGTAACACCTTCGACATAGCCTGTAAAGTTGCGTATCAGGCATGTTACAATGCCTATTATTATCCCATAAGCCCATTTCGCTTCGTTTGTTATCGGGCTTGTTACCGGGTCAGTCGCCATGAAAAACGCCCCTGTCATGATTCCGCCTGCGCACAAATGCCACATTGCAGGAGCGAACCTCTGCGGGTCGGCAAAATTGAATATCGCGCTTAACACCGCAACCGAAGCAAGGATACTGGCCACAGTCCGCCAGTTCGCAACACCTGTCGCCAGAAGAAAAACACCGCCGACTATGATCGCAAGAGCCGAAGTCTCGCCGGAACTTCCTGTAATATTACCGAGAAACATTTCCCGCAAAGGAAGGATCAGCCCCTGTTTGGCCTGGGCGAGCGGTGTTGCTTTTGTAACCACATCGACAGCCGCACCATCCAGATACTTCACCAGATGACCCGGAAAACCGCTGCCAGGCATTACCCATCGTCCAGCCATCTGGGCAGGATACGCCAGCGATAAAAAGCACCTTCCCACAAGCGCAGGATTAAATACATTTCTGCCTGTCCCGCCGAATAATTCCTTGCCTGCAAACACCCCGAATGCCACACCAAGCCCGACCATCCAGAAAGGTGTCCCGGGCGGAAGAATCAGCGGGAACAAAAGCCCTGTTACCAGAAATCCCTCGTTGATCTCCTCTTTGCGTACTATTGCAAATACAACTTCTACCGCACCGCCAACAGCGTATGAAACAATAATCATCGCAATGATGCGCAAACCGAAAAAATATATCGAAGCAAACAAGCAGGGCAAAAGAGCAACTATCACCATCGACATGAAACGCTTTATATCCAGCGGATCGCGAACGTGCGGAGCATACTGTGTTCTTCTGCCTGTAGCGAAAAAGAAATTGTCCACCGCGTTAAAAACCGGCTCAAATGCGGCCATCCTTCCTCCCTTTTCAAAATTCGGGCGGGCCTTCTCAATCAGCTTCTGCAGAGTTCTCATGCGCTGTCTTTCCGAACGTTCACACCGCCAAGTTCGGCTTTTTCCCTACCGATCAGGTCCTGCGCATCAGCAATCTGCTGACGAAGCTCTATCTTCGACGGGCAGACAAAAGAGCACAAACCGCACCTTATACAAAGATCCGCACGGGCTTCTTCTGCTTCCTCTATAAGGCTGCGATACAGATACTTGTGAATAAGATGAGGCATAATCCCTGCTGGGCAGACCTTTTCACAAAAGCCACAGGCTATGCAGGCTCGAAGCTCACCACGCATAGCCGTATCCAGTCGCTCCGGAAAATCTTTTCTAAAGCCGCTTAGAAAACACCAACTGTATGACCTGCGATCCCAGCCGGGACGCATAAAACCGAGAAATTCCCGCTTCTCATGCTCGCCAAGAAAAGTAAGGCCTGTACATTCGGTATCGAGACCCTGCTCTTGGAAATCCAAAGACCGACCGGTCAGAATCCCCCCGTCCAGGACTCGCACCTCTCCGCCTTCGGCATACATATCAACTATCCTTTTAACAGGATACCCCGCCGTCACCCGGACGTGAACTGCAGACCTCGCCATCGGCCCGCCAATGGAAACCATCCTGTCAAGGCAAGGCCTGCTGTACGTAAGCGCCCTGTCAACTGCCAGAACCCCTTCGGTTCGAACCGACCAGACAGGCCCGTCGGACCTGCCAAGGCCAAGCCTGCGGGCCAGGATGCTGAAGTTATCGTATGGGTATTTCAAAGGTATCTCAATTATCCTGACCCAGGCGTATCCCCGTATCTGCTCCTTAACCTTCGATGCCAGCGAAGATCGTATATGCGGCATCACAAGGTAAATTGGCTGGTATTCAAGCAAGGACTGAATATGCTCCAGCCCCCTTGTAAAGTCCAGCAGGTGATGATGCAGTTGCACATCGCCCCGTGCCAGGAACGGCTCAAGACTCAACGTTGAGACAAGCACCGCCTGCGGCACAACTCGCGGATCCGGCAGCAACCCGGAATAAGCATCACTGAAAAACTGCCATGCCCCCAGGTCCAGCAGTTTCTGCGCGTTTGTTACTGCTGTGCCTTTCCCGCCGCTAATGTGCATAGGACCTTCCGCTGAAACATCCGCTTCTGCTTCTGCCGGCGAAATATCCGATAGTATTATATGCCCTTTTACAGTATCAAGTTGCACATCTCCTTTTCGAGGCGCCAGCAGGGGCACTTTATGGTTATTCGGGTCATACGCCAGAAGCTCACCACTACGAACCCGCGTGCCATCCTTAACGCAAATCTCACTGAAGGTAAATCTTGCGCTTCGCAGGGCAAGGTAAAACATATCAGGCTCAGGCAGCAGGCAGACTTCCCGCAAAGGCCTGCCTTCCAGAAAAATATTGTAACCGCCTCTGAATTTCACCCAAATGCTCCGGCAAACGTTCTCTGTTTATTATCCGTTCATGACAGCTTGAATCGCGCATCAAGTTTGAACTGCCGTTTCATCGGCAGATTAAGTATCTTCGAACGATCAAGCTTCAGGCGACAGCGAACCTGTTCGAGTATCTGCTCTATCGCCCTTTCGTCAGCGGCTAGCACTGTAAACCATATGTTGAATTCGCCTGTTCGCAGGTAACTGTGCGTAACCTCAGGGAAACTGCTTATCAACTCCGCTGCCCTGTCAACAGCAGTTTGTCCCACGCTCAGAGCTACTAACGTGCTGGAAAACCCTAGCTTATGCGAATCAAGAAAAATCCCAAGCCGACGAATGACACCCACATCAATTAACTCTTCCAGCCTTTTGCGGAATTCATCAACAGATATACCCACACGCCGTGCAAGTACCTCATAGGGATCCCTACACAGCGGAAAGTCGCTTTGAACCGTTTCGAGAATCTGCCTGTCAAGACTGTCCATTAAGGCAGCATTTTAAGATTCGTAACTCGTTGAGGCAAGTAATATATTGTTTTCAGACCTTAGCAGGGTAGAATGTTTTACCGGCAGAGTAATCAGAGGATATTGAAATGTCCCTTTATCAACTCCTTGGAACCGGTTTTTCATGCGAATGTGGCAAAGAGCATCATGTCCAGACACAGCGATTTGTCTACCAGGCCGATGCCTTAAAAACCCTGCCCAATGTACTCGGAGAACTGTCGCAAATACCGCATCTGCGCGCCTCAGCGATTATCGCAGATATTCGCACATGGCCACTTGCAGGCCCGAAAATCCTCGCTGCCCTCCGCGCCAATAACATCAGCACCTGTCGCATCATTGTACCGGACAACAAAAATCACTCGCCGGTATGTGATCTCAACACCGCACAGCAGCTGAGACAGACTGTTTCGGCTCATCGGCTGGACATCCTCATCGCACTCGGCAGCGGCGTGATAAACGATCTGACCAAATGGACTGCCTTTGAACTGAAACTGCCTTACGTTGTAATCCCCACCGCCGCGTCTATGAACGGATACGCCGCCGCAAATGTCGCAGCAACTATCGATGGCGTCAAAGTTCTTATAGAAGCTGCGCCGCCGCTTGCAGTAATTGCAGAACCTGCTCTGATAGAAAACGCGCCGCCCGAAATGACCGCAGCCGGATTTGGAGATGCTATCGCTAAATCGCAAAGCACTGCCGACTGGCTGATGAACAACCTCCTGCTGGATGAATACTATTGCCGATACTGTGCTGAAATTATAAACGAGCTTGAGCCTTACTACCTCGGACATCCCGAAGATATTCGAACAGCTCAAGGCAAGGCTGTCGAAGGGTTGTTTTCAGCGTTGTTTTACAGCGGTATTGCCATGACGCTCATCGGCACCAGCGCTCCAGCGAGCGGCGGCGAGCATCTCCTCAGCCATACACTGGACATGATCGCGTACCGCGATAAATCCGGGCATAATCTTCACGGCATACAGGTTAGCCTTGGAACAATATTCTCCGCCGCCTTGTACGAAAAGATTCTGCAGATAGAAACACCGAACTTCGTGCAAATACCACAGCAGCCGGACAGCAATTTCTGGAAGATGCCCGCCCTGATAAAAGCGTTAAGCACACAGTGTCTGGAAAAAATCCCCGCGATGGATATGATTCGTCAAAAATTGGCCGAGCCGAAAAACTGGCAACAGTTCAAAAACATTGTTACTCCGGTCACCAGACATCCGCAGGAAATCAAAAACGCGCTCAATTGCGCAGGTGCACCAACAACCGCTGCCAAAATCAACTGCTCACCGGAATACCTCAAACAGGCTGCTTTACATATGCACCAGATACGCCAAAGGCCTACAGTGGTCGACCTTGCATGGCTGCTCGGCATAATGCCCGACGCCGTCGACGAGATTGTGGACAAATGGCTTACCAACTAAGGCAGAGTTCCCCGGTGTTCAGATCACTCCTATGAGTCAGAACGCCAGTTATTTTTAAGCTCTATATGCCTCCTGAAATTATTGTCGTCGGTTTCAGGATAATCGCTTCGATAGTGAACCCCTCTGCTTTCCCGGCGCATCTCGGCGGAATGAGCTATCAGAAGCGATGCAGTCAACATGTTCTGACATTCCCAGCCGTCGGGCGAGTCAAAAATCTTGTCCATCACATAACGCTGCCAGAAGCGAATAATCTCCTGCGCTTCAGCAAGCGGTTTGGCCTTTCGAATGATGCCGACGTTTCGCCACATTAATGCACGCAGCGAATTTCGCACATCGGCAGTATCAAGTCGACTCCTGTCACTGGAAGGTATCGTATGCCTGATCAGAGGATGTTTCAAATTTGAAGAGCTTCTGCCGACATTCACTGAAGCACCTTCGCCCGCGATCTTACCGAACACAAGCCCTTCGAGCAGCGAATTGCTGCCCAATCGATTTGCCCCGTGAAGCCCTGTAGAGCTTACCTCGCCGCATGCATACAGCCCGTCGACATTGGTCCTTGCCAGGCTGTCAACCTTAACCCCGCCCACCATGTAATGAGCGCTGGGCCGGACCGGTATCAGTTCATTGCTTACATCTATGTCAAAACTCTCACAGAGTTCACTGATAAGCGGGAACCTCTTTGCAAAATACCTCTTGTCAAAATGCCTTATATCAAGATAAACATGTGTGGAACCTGTCTTAAGCATCTGAGCCAGGATTGCCCTGCTGACAATGTCCCTTGGCGCAAGCTCTGCATCTTCGTGATACTCCCTCATGAACGCCTCACCGTTATCGTCGCGAAGTATCGCACCTTCACCCCTAAGGGTCTCTGTAATCAGCGCTCTTGAGGCCCCAGCAACATAAAGCGTTGTCGGATGAAACTGCACAAACTCAAGATCGCGCAGCATCGTCCCAGCCCGGCAAGCCATCGCAAGTCCATCAGCCGTCGCAACCTCAGGATTTGTCGTTTCCCGATACAGCCTGCCAGCGCCGCCCGTTGCCAGTATCGTATTTGCCGCCCATATTATCTGCCTTCCTGCCCGCCTGTTTTCTCCGATAACACCGATACATCGTTCCTCCTCATCGGTAAGAAGATCAACAGTATAGAAATGTTCTATTATTCTAATCCTCATCTTTTCCCTCACCTTTTTTACCAGTGTCTCAGCGATAGCCTTTCCTGTTGCATCTCCGTGCGCATGAGCAATACGCGCATGGCTGTGCCCGCCTTCAAGCGTTATATCCATACGCCCGTTAACTTTGTCAAATTCCGTCCCCCACTCCAGCAGCTGCCTGACAAGGTTAGGTCCTTTCTCAACAACCTGTCTAACTACCTGATCCTCGCTGAGCCCACAGCCTGTCTTGAGAGTATCAGCCGCATGAGAATCAAAGCTGTCATCATCGCCAAGCACTGACGCTATTCCACCCTGTGCATTCCACGTGTTGCTCTGTTCCAGCGAGCCCTTGCAGACCAAGATAACGTCGCACCGTTCACTTGCTTCAATCGCCGCACGAAGCCCCCCCACACCTGCACCTATTACCAGAACATCCGTAAAAAGCTGCTGTGTGCTGATGCTGTCAATGTTCGTAAGATAACGCCTGAACCCGATCAAATCCGATGTCATCCAAAACTCCACAAAAATTAACTCTGTCAACTCCTGCAGGATAACACACCAAAAGCCTGTCTGTAAATTATAATCTGCACCGGTTTTCGATCAACCCCCGCCAGTCATAATCGCAGAGACACTCCATCAGAGCCTCCCCCAGAATACACCGCTCGACACTACACTGTTCATCGAAAGGCAGCATCACAAGAACATCAACATCACCGCATTGCGCGATAACCTCCGCAGCGGTATTCTCTGCGACAGTCGCTTCTGTTGCGTTATAGCCGTTGATGACCACCCCGGCAATATCCAGCCCCCGCCCACGGACACAGTCAACCGTCATGAGAGTATGATTAATCGTTCCAAGAGCGGGCCTTGCGACAATCAGCACCGCAAGTGCCGTCTCGACAGCCAGATCAAGCACATCAAAATCGGCTGTAATAGGAACCCTCACCCCTCCGATACCTTCTGCTATCACAATCTCACCTGTTTGGCATACATGCTTATATGCTGAACATATCGCCTCAAAATCTACCGGGCGCTTCTCAGCCGCGGCGCTGACCAGTGGAGCTGCGGGCGTAACATACCCGACCGGGTTAATTATCGAAAGCGGCAGATCGGTATCGCTGCAATAAGCCAGAAATTCCGCGTCATCGCTGATCAGCCCTTCGCGCTCCCGCCGGCAACCCGTCGCAACAGGCTTAAACACACCCACCTTTTTGCCCCCTTCAGCGAGTATCCGCGCAATACCCCCGGCGACAATCGTCTTGCCGACCCCCGTATCAGTTCCCGTAACAAAAAGCCCTTTAGCTCTCGGCAGGCCCAGTTTCATAACACCTTCCAAAAAATGCAGCCTTTCTCCAAATTGGATGCCTGCGTCAATATTAAAAGGACACAAGGGAAAATCATGGAATTCACTTTCGTCAACGCCTGCTCGCTCAATCACTACTGTTTTCTATTCTTAAAAACAAAAAAAACCAGGCTGATTTCAACAGTGGCAGCCTTATCTCCAATGAAGGCGAGAAAATTTCGTTTTGCTTATGGGGTAAGGGGACATTGTGTGCTGAGTGTATAGAATCAGTTCTTCTGAGCTGGATTTGTAGCAAGAGTACCCACCCGCACTGATTTTGCCACCCCTATGAAATATGCGGGCTAAATTATACTCTGGTGTTAAGGCAATCGTCCCTGAAGCAACAAGCCTCTTGCGAGCAATAACCATTTGATTTTCCGAAACAGGCTGTGAAGCCCTCAGCTTTTTGAATAGCATGGATAAGCTCTGTTTTTTTCATTTTTTCCGGGTTTACGCCGAGATTTTTAGCCTTTGTTTTCAGTTGACTGATATTCATGCTTTTAGATGCGACATTTGAGGAAATCATGTTTTTTCCCTTTCTATCTTAATTTACCTCTCGAAACAACTGGTCTTTTCCTTATTATTATCGGTTTTTTAACATGTTAACTTTTACTATTTCTGAGTCTTGAAAAGTTATTTATAGTTATAAATTAAGTTTATGCTCCTGGGAAGATGGGTGTCTGGAGGCAGTTGAGTAAAGAATTCCGGATTTTAGTCCTAAAATCTGGTGAAACTACTCACAGGATGAGAAGTCAGAAGAAATTTTCACGTTTTTTTTCACAGTGGCATAAAAAAGTCGAAAAAGGCTGGGAATAGACATGAACCATAACGACTTGAAAATAAACAAGTTAGCAATGCCCAGGAAAGGATTTGAACCTTCACGGGATTAAATCCCACTAGCCCCTCAAGCTAGCGCGTCTGCCAATTCCGCCACCTGGGCCGGACAAAAAGCATTTTATACAAAAAACTCGGGCGGGCAAGAGATTTTGTAAGAATCACATAACCTCATACGCCTCTATCGCCATTCCAAAACAACAACTGTAGACGCGGCGAGAATCGAAATCCGTTCAGCTTACAGAGATCAGCTACCACAGAAGCCCTATCGATGTATTCCTTTCGGCTTGCGGCCTGAGGCATAAGCATAATTCTGGATCGGTCGGCCTTGAGTTGAGAGACAAGCTGTGTTATTTCATCAATGTCGCCAGCAGTTGCCACGACGAATTTCATCTGATATTCATATGCCCGGATCAGCTGCATCAAAACAGCGCTATCCACCTTTGGGGACTTGATATTTTCTGTACAGGAATGGGCCGATGCTATTGAATTGGAAAGCTTGGGGCTGATGCTCATCAAATCGCACGCAAGGCCCGGCACAAAAGTGATCCCTGCCGTTTCAATAGTAACATGTTTGCCGGTTTTTTTAATCTTTTTGACAAGCTTTTCCAGGTCATCCTGGATCAGAGGCTCTCCGCCGGTTATCACAACATGTCCGCAATTCCACCGTGCCGCTTCAACTATCTGCTGGACACTGTACTCCGTTCCCGCCGATTCATCCCATGCATATTTAGTATCGCACCAGCGACATCGAAGAGGACATCCTGCAAGTCGCACAAATATACTTGGAACTCCCGCCAGGAGTCCTTCGCCCTGCAGAGAATAGAATATTTCACTGACTTTCATTCTTCTACGTACTCAACGGGATCGGTCATTCCGGCTTCTGCAAAACCCTTCAGGCGGAGTCTGCAGGAATCGCATGTACGGCAGGCTCTGCCTTTCTCATCAGGATCGTAACAACTGTGCGTCAGGGAAAGGTCAACACTGAGCTGACTTGCCTTTGAAATAATCTGCCCCTTTGTCATCGCGATGATCGGCGTGTTTATCCGAAACCTGCCTTTTCCCTGCAATGCGGCAGCAGTCGCAAGGTTTGCCATTTTTTCAAACGCTTTTATGAACTCCAGCCGACAATCAGGATAGCCGCTGTAATCGGCGGTATTAACACCGATAAAAATGTCAAATGCCCCGAGCACCTCAGCCCAGGCAAGGGCATAACTTAAAAATATCGTATTGCGTGCGGGAACATATGTAATTGGAATAACACCCCCCGCGGACAGTTCCACACGCTGCCTGGGAACATGCATTGACAAATCGGTCAGAGCCGAGCCTCCAAACGCTCCCAGATCAATATCAATTACACGGTGCCGGGCCACTCGAAACGCTTCTGCAATTCTTTTAGCGCAGGCGATTTCCCGCTCATGACGCTGGCCGTAACGAAAGCTTAGCGTATAACACTCAAAACCCGCCTCTGCAGCTATTGCCAGCGTTGTTGCCGAATCCAGTCCGCCGCTTAAAAGGCAGACAGCTTTTTTCTTTGGGTCCATGATACCCTGCCTTGTAAAAAGCCTCGAATTGCTGTATATTGTATCAGAGTTTTACCTGAGAGGCAAAGATGGCCCAGCAGCAAAAACTGGAACTGTTTGAAAATCCCCAGCCGGAAAGGGAGTATACCATCACAATCCGCTGTCCGGAGTTTACCAGTGTCTGCCCGAAAACGGGCCAGCCTGATTTCGGCCAGATCACTATCGAATACTGTCCGGACAAGTTTTGTATTGAATTGAAAAGCCTGAAATTCTATATGCAGAGCTTTCGAAACAAAGGGATTTTCTACGAAGCCCTCACGAACGAAATACTTGATTTTCTCTGTTGGCAATGCAAGCCTAAATGGATGACCATAGCAGCGCAATTCACTCCTCGCGGCGGAATCAGTACGCAGGTTAAAGCTGAATACAAGCAGGAACATAGAGCCATTTAGTCTGAGATAAGGAGGATTCGCAGATGCCGATAATTTTTCATTGTGAAAACTGCAAGAAGAAAGTAAAGGCTCCGGAAGAGGCGGGTGGGAAATATGGCAAATGCCTATACTGCGGGCATCGATGCTATATCCCCAGGCCCAAATCCGAGGATGAACAAGAGCTTAACCTGGCGCCTATTGACAAGGATGAAGAAACGCAGTACCAGCAAATGATGAGGGAAACGAGAAATCTGACTCAGCGCATTCTGCACGAAACAAACATCCCGGACGAGATCAAATCGGATCCCGCTGATGAGCATATCCTTACGAAGAATATCATATTATACCTCCGCCAAATGGCTGACGGCCAGCTTGAACAGGCGCATGCAACTGCCGAGAAAATCAGCCCACATCGCACCCAGGCCGCTAAGATCCTCGACACGATAGCTATAAGCGAAGTACCCGAACCGGACCTGGCGGATATACCACCCAGGATTTTAGCAGGATTCATTAGAAATCTTCGCTCCCGCCTGACCTAGTAGTCTGTCAAGATTGAGCTTGTGGGTACAATCGTTTCAGTTTAATCCTGGCATCGGTAGTGGTAAACTGCCAATCGATACCCTTTTGTAATCCATTTCGTTCCACATTCCAGAGATGACATTCTGACTCCAGCAGT
>JBDRHL010000237.1:0-3154 GCA_043816955.1 Planctomycetota bacterium
CTTTATCCCCTTGATAAACCTTCTTACCATCACTACTCTCTGTCTTTAATTCCAAAACATGGCCAGCAGGACAAACAAAACAATCTTTATCTTCATCATAACTGAAGTCAGTTTTCTTGATCTTTCGATTTGAATCTTCTATTTCTCTGTGATCCTTTTTCTCACCCTTACCGGTCGCTATATAAACATCTGTCTCTTTGCCCTCAAACGCTTCAAGATTGTTACCTGACATGTAACCGTTATCAAGACTCATCTTATCTGGTAAGTCACCCGTTGTTTCTTTAATTTCTTCTAATCCCGGCTCAGCTTCCTGTTTGTCGTTCGCGTTTTGACTCAAATGCTGCCCTACAATTATTTGATTGTCTTCATCAACACTTATCTGGCCATTATAGGAATAATCAAAGTCGCCTTTCTTCCCCATGATCCGAGCTTCTTTATCCGCAAAACTTATCTGCTTCTTGTCGTCTATCTTTTTGCCAGGATTCAGTTCCTGCTCCCTTTTCTCTAATGCTTCTTTGGCTTCCTTGATCTTGGTTAACCTTTTCTCTTTGATCTTTAGTTCTTCAGGTATCTCATAGCCGGTCTTATCCTGATATTCTTCGTCTTCTTCTTCATCGCATTTGGCTGCTTTTGCTATCAGGTCTTCAATCTCCTCAGTCAGTTCCTTTTCCTTTGCCTTGAGTCGCCCGTAACTCATCGCCTTATGCTTCGAGGTATTTGCCTTAAACTTCGATCCATCCAAACTTACATGGCCAAGCGATACCATCCCGGCTTCCATCGCCAGTCCCGCCTCGGCAGCTTTTTTTTAAGGTCTATTTATTACTCTTTTTCCGCCCTACACCGTTCATTTGATTAAGAACCAATGGTATATTTTGTAAAACTGGATACGATTGAGTCCAGTTAAATATGGCGGTTTGTATAGTTCTATGTAAATCAACTTAAGCAAACAGAGCAGTCTAACGTAAATTTAGAACATGTCAAGCAAAATATAAAGTTTTTGTCTATTTTGTAAAACCGCCATATTTAACTGGACATAACCCCTCCTTTTTGATACCCTATTGCCAATTGATTTCCTGCCTCTCACACTTAACAAAGGAGGGTATAATATGTTTGACTATGATCCACAAAGATCCGTCCTTATCGGTCCAGGTGGCACCTTGCAGATTCCCCCAGGCGATCAGGCATCTTTAAAGATGGCAATGATACTTCAGGGGGAGTGCACTGAAATAGGTCCAACACAAGCTGCAAAATTATTCCAATATTCAAAATCACGTTACTACCAGATCCGTGATACATTTATCCAGAAAGGGGTGGAAGCCCTGATAAATAAAAAAACGGGGCCCAAGGGCAACTATCGTCGCACCCCAGAAGTAACAAAACTAGTCATCCGTGCACGATTCCTTGACCCCAAATCTTCCGCCGAGGTCATTGCTTCAAAACTACAACAGGACGGCTATCAGATTGCAATCCGCAGCGTTGAACGTATTATCAATGAGTTCGGCCTTCAAAAAAAAACTCCACATACCATTCCCAACGCACGATCTTCCGCGTATTGAGACACAACGGACCAAAGCCACACGTCGAATGGAACTGTGTGATGAGCGTAGCATCGAGGGTCACGTCCGACAGTTGCTTTGCGACAAGATATCCGGCAATCTTGTTGGCATCTGGCTGCTCATTGCAGAACATCTACGCTTGGGAACTTGGGACCTGCTTCGTCGCTGGACCGGCAAAGAATCCGGCAGTGTCGAGCCCAGGGTTGCCTTACAGTTGGTTCACGAGGCTGCCCTGTGCATTACTGGCAAACGCCAGGCCCAAACCCTCAGCCAACAGGGCTTCGAAGTGGCTAACGGACTACCATTTGTAGCCAGTAGCTCGGCCGTACATGGACTGCTCAATTCCCATACGGTAGCCGAAGCCCAGGCAATTCAGCTAATGCTTGGAAAACTCCGCCAAGTTTTGGGACATTATCCAGGCAAGGTCTTGGCTGTTGATCCTCATCGCATCCTCAGTCATAGTAACCGGCAGATGGTACGTCGCAAAAAGGACCCTCAAGCCTTAGCCACCAAACAAGTTCAGACCTTTTTTGTTTTAGATGCTGATTCCCAGTCCCGCCTGCTGCGGGATTTTACCCTTGGCTCCTCCTCTAGAACCGTTTCCCAGGAAACGCCAGAACTACTCGATATGACAGCCACAATTTTGAATGTCAAAGCCTACAGCCCACTGGTACTTGCTGATACAGAACATTACACCTTCGCTTTACTTGAACACATACGAACTCAATTGCCCTTTGATCTGCTTGTGCCAATGCCACAGCGCAAGGGATTGATCAAAGAGCTCCAGGCGTTGCCTCCTGAGGCATTTAAACGCCACTGGATTGGGTATGCCACTGCCAAACGTCCTTATAGCCCTAAAGATACTCATTACGGGCCTTACTGGCAAACGATCCAACGCTGCGGAGAATGCCAGGACGATTATATTCTAAACGCTTTCCTCTGCACCTCCCAATACTCTGACCTTGATGAACCCGTTCAGCATTACCCTAAACGCTGGCACTGTGAAGAATTCTTCAATGCCAACCAAGCTCTCGGCTGGCATCGGGCAGGAACACTCAACTTAAATATTAGATATGGGCGTATGACCATGGCCCTTATTGCACAGGCCAGTATTCATATGCTCCGCCAACGCCTGGGACAGCCCATTAACAAATGGGATGCTAAACATTTGGCCCGAGATTTCTTTCACGGTCTCGAAGGCGATGTGCGTGTGTATAAAGATACAATTATCGTTACATACTACAATGCCCCTAACGTCGAATTGCTACGCAAGTATTACACGGATCTGCCCGATAAGCTGGAGCAAGAAGGTGTTGATCCGAGAGTCCCATGGCTCTACAATTATAAACTTGATTTTCGTTTTAAATAATAGTTGACCTCCCAAAGGCAAAGTGTAAAAGTCCAATAAACTATGCCAAATAAATAGCTGCCTGGCGGGATTGGAATGCCGGGATGTCGAAGATCCCGTCTTTAGCGGGGATGGAATAGAGAGTCAGTTAGTGTTGCGTGTTGCAAGTTGCGCGTTTAAAGTTATCTATGAGGTTGATTTAAATGGGAAAGTCTAAAAACACTCCTTGTTACCCCTATGTGCTTGATCA
>JBDRHL010000238.1:0-8353 GCA_043816955.1 Planctomycetota bacterium
CGCAGAGTTTTGGCAAATTTGTCTATCTCTGACAATGAAAATGTCATAAATCTGCGTTTGTCCTGTTTAGTCTGCCTGCAAACCGTAAAACTATTTGTGTGTAAATCTACGCCCAGATAACTCATTTTCTTTTTCTCCAAATTAAAGTAACATTCTGTTATCTGGAGCAGACTTTAATTCTACTGTGTCGGTATCCACCAATCTCCTATACAAGGTCGCAATGCCTTATGATGGCCGTTCGGTTACAGGTCTGAGTTATTCTCCTTACCGAGGTCTGTGCCTCATCTAATCTATGCAGCCTATAACCTATTCTGCTCCAGCTAATTCGATTTTACTGAAGCCTGAACACCAACAAAATAGTTTTTCTCTTTCAGATATTTTTTTACTTTTTGCTCTCACCCAAATATGGAGCAAAAATAAAAAAATATCATCTACTTTTCAAAGAGCTGGAGCCAGCAACTTTTATCGTACCAACTCCTTAGTTTTTCTGGCCATAATATGCTTCTTTTCCGTGTTTACGCAAATAGTGTTTGTCAAGAAGGGTTTTTG
Source organism: Planctomycetota bacterium (assembly GCA_043816955.1). Classification (GTDB taxonomy): domain Bacteria; phylum Planctomycetota; class Phycisphaerae; order Sedimentisphaerales; family CAYZTY01; genus JBDRHL01. Next base: position 550 of record JBDRHL010000238.1, read on the forward strand.
AAACAGGCCCTCTGTCAGGGTCGATCTGCATCGTTGCCAGGGCTATCGCTGCCGTTTGTTCGAGAATGATCGCGTTTTGCACCGCATCTGCAGCAGAGGTTCCCCACGTGAACGGGCCGTGGTTGGCTACCAGACACGCAGGCATATGGGCCGGGTTTATGTTGTTTACTTCGAAATGCCGGACAATAATTTTTCCTGTGTTACTTTCATAACCGCTCTGTATCTGGTCATCTGTCATTATCCCGGTTACGGGTACAGGCCCGTAGAAATGATCGGCATGAGTTGTCCCGAGGCAGGGAATAACTTTGCACGCCTGTGCCCAGGCGGCAGCGTTAAGTGAATGTGTATGGCAAATGCCTGCGATGTCCTGAAAGCTTTTGTATAATTCCACATGTGTCAAGGTATCGGATGACGGATCCAGGCCTTCTTCAAGCTTGCGGCCCGTCAGATCTACCGCGACCATTTTATCCGGCGTCAGGTCCTCATAACTTATCCCGCTGGGCTTGATGACAACGATGCCGGCCTGGCGATCAATGCCGCTTACATTCCCCCAGCTTAGAATGACAAGGCCTTGTTTTTGCAGCTCAACATTGGCTTTGTAAACTTCGTATCTGAGCCGGTCAATCACTCCGCTTTTACGCATTAACAGAGTCCTTTATGGCTAACAGGTCTTTCATAACATTGTAAAGCGTCTGCGTGTTTCCCCCCAGACCGAATGCGTCATGAAGCTGAGTATACAGCTTATAAAGCTGCTGATACACTTTACGGTTCTGCGGTATCGGTTTGTATGTTATTTTCTTCAAACCACTCATTGCTGCCTGTGCGTCCTGGAAATTATCATATCCCCCCCTCTTAGGACCTGCGACTACCGCAGCTGCGATTGCCGAACCCAGCGCGCAGGTTTGTGCTGAACGTGAAATCTTCATCTCCCTGCCTGTTATGTCTGCGTAAATCTGCATGAGAAGAGGGTTTTTCTCAGCAATCCCGCCGCAGTTTATAACCTCGTTTACTTTACAGCCATACTCCTCAAAGCGATTTATTATCGTAAGCGCCCCGAAAGCCGTAGCTTCAATCAATGCACGGTAAATTTCCTCCGGTTTGGTATGCAGTGTCTGCCCAAGCAGAAGTCCGCTCAAACGCTGGTCAACAAGAACAGTCCTGTTGCCGTTGTTCCAGTCCAGCGCCAAAAGGCCCGACTGGCCCGGCTTGAGCTGTTGCGCCTTGCTGGTAAGCTGCTGGTGGGATAAGTCCGGGCGAATGTAGTCTACAAACCATTTGAAAATATCCCCCACAGCACACTGTCCCGCTTCCAGACCAAAGCAGCCGGGCAGAATTGATCCGTCGACGATCCCGCATACGCCAGGTATATCCGGAACGTTATCACAATTAGGGGCTACCAGCATATCGCATGTGCTTGTGCCGATTATTTTCACCAACTTGCCTGGCGCGATGCCGCTTCCTACAGCGCCGAGATGAGCGTCAAATGCACCTACCGCGACAGGGACGCCAGCGGGTAATTGCAGTTTTTCAGCCCATTCAGTCGTCAGACCTCCTGCGGCTGTATCAATCGTATAGCTCTGTTCGTACAGCCTTTCGCGAAGACGTCCAAGTTCAGGATCAAGCCTTGACAGAAAATCCGCAGCGGGCAGGCCGCCCCACTGATTGTTGAACATTGCCTTGTGGCCTGCTGCGCAACGACTTGCTTTGAATTGCCCGGGCTTCATCGTTCCTGTCAGAGTGCCGGTTATATAATCACAGCACTCGACCCATGTATAGGCTGCGTCAAACACTTTTGCGTCTGTACGCAGGCAGTGAAGTATCTTACTGAAGAACCACTCGGAAGAATAAGTCCCACCGCACTTAGCTAGGTATTCCGGATGCTCTTTTTTTGCAAGGGCAGTAATCTCGGCGGCTTCGGTATGGCTGGTATGATCTTTCCACAGCCACGCATGAGCGTTGGGATTGTCCCTGAATTCTTCTTTCAAGGCAAGCGCCATGCCATGTTCATCAACCGGGATCGGTGTCGATCCCGTTGTGTCAACCCCGATCCCGATGACCTTATCGCAACTGAAATCCTTGTCATTTTTACGTGCCTGTGCACAGGCGTGAGTTACCGTTGACTCAATACCCTTCAGGTAATCTGATGGATTCTGCCGTGCCAGGTTGTGATCAGACGGCTCAAGTATGATGCCGTCCTGTCCCGTTTCGTAATTATAAACAGCTGTACCCGATTCTGCGCCGCTGCTTGTGTTTACAATTAAACATCTGACGGAGTTGGTTCCCAAATCCAATCCGAGTGTGTATGCCATATTAAACTCCTGTTGGCCTGAGACATGTTGATTATGCAGTATCACTGCTCCTGCAGACCAAAGCTTTTTATCCACTGTTCAGTTTCGGCGGCACTTAACCCATTGTATTTTTCCTGCGGCACTGCGGAGGAAGCATGGCTTTCAAGGACTTTTGTAAGCTGTGCCCAGAATATCTCACATTTTGCGCTCGCGGACCTTCTCCGTCGAGCCGCTGCTATAATCCTTCTATCGTTGCTGACGATAATCAGCCTTTTCGGCGCGGTACTGACCAGAATCTTGGTCTCGATTACCTCATCAGCCTCTTTGTTACCGCCGCTGAAGACTACCTCCAGGGGATCAAGATTCTCAAACGGAGTTTTGTCGCGAGGCCCGGTACCATCGAAAACAATCACCGCCTTGTCGCCGATCCTCCTCAAATACACACGGATGATCCTGCATATCTGGATATCGCTCAGGCCGGAATACCCCTCGTTAGAATTGATAACGTATCTAAGCAGGTTGTAACCATCTATAACAATCGGCATGCTACTGTTCCACCTGATGCGATTTGAATCTTATCTCGCCGCCAACTATAGTATACTCGACCTTGCCGCTGACTGCCCAGCCGTTGTAAGGACAATTCCTGCTCTTCGAGAGAAATTTATCCGTATCAATAGTGTATTCGGCCCTGGGGTCAATAATGGTTACATCACCTTGTCTACCGATGGTCAGGGTACCCTTGTCGATACCGATTACATGGGCAGGTTTATATGTCATAAGTGCGATCAGCTCAGACCAGTTCAAAACTTTCGGCTCAATGAGAGCTTTTACATAGAGACTAAGGGCACATTCAATTGCTGCTATTCCGAAGGGAGCAGTCAGAAATTCCAGCTCTTTCTCGCTCTGGAGGTGAGGCGCATGGTCACTAGCCAGGGCATCAACCAACCCATCCTTTACGGCTTGCCTGAGGGCGTCAATATCGCGATCTGTACGCAGAGGCGGGTTGACCTTATAATCCGTATCATAGTCCGAACAAAGATCATCGGTCAGCAGCAGGTGATGGGGTGTAACTTCACAAGTTACCGCGAGTCCCTGCTGTTTGGCGTCCCGAATCAACGCGGCAGAACCGGCTGTCGATATGTGCTGAGCGTGGTATCTGACGCGAGTTTTTCTGGCAAGCTGTATGTCCCGGTAAAGCATCATTTCCTCAGCCAGAGGATCCATGCCCGGCAGCCCCAGAACCGTTGAGTAGTATCCCGAATTCATCACACCACTCCCGGCAAGACTGTCGTCCTGACAGTGCTGTGCTATGACCGTATCGAACATTGCTGCATATTTAAGTGCGCGAAGCATGACCGCGGTATCCTGCACACCGTTTCCATCATCAGTAAATCCGACGGCTCCTGCCTCGCTCATAAGACCCATTTCCGCAAGTTCCTGCCCCTGTCTTTCACGTGTTATGGCTCCCATTACATAAATGTGGGTTTTTCTGGCCTGCCGACCCATCCGATGTGCATACTCAACGCTGGTAGCATCTTCAACAGGCGGATTCGTATTAGGCATTGTAACTACGGAGGTAAAGCCCCCTGCAACTGCCGCTGCTGATCCGCTGGCGATAGTTTCTTCTTCTTCATCCCCCGGCTGGCGAAAATGCACATGTATATCAATCAGCCCCGGCGTAACAAGCTTATCCGCAGCGTCAATGACGATTGATGCATCTGTGTCGATGCTGCCCAGTTGAGCTATTTTGCCGTCGGCGATCAGAACATCACATTTCCTCTCGATCTTATTTGCCGGGTCGATTACCAGCCCGTTTTTTATCAGCACATCCTTAGCCATTGACTCCTCCAATTACCCAGCGGTACTTTGGTGTGCGACAGCCTGATTTACGAGGAATAATACGGCCATCCGCACTGCCAATCCGTTGGCAACCTGTTCAAGTATGACGCTGTTTGGTCCGTCAGCCACTTCACTTTCCAGTTCGAGCCCCCGATTGATAGGGCCCGGATGCATAACGATTATATCGGGTTTTGCCTTTTTCATTCGCTCGACAGTAAGTCCGAAGTAGTGTGAATATTCCCTGATGGATGGAAAGGGATTGCCCCCAAGGCGCTCAAACTGAATTCTGAGCATGTTTATTACATCGACTTTTTCGATAACCTCGTCTAATCGATAGGAAACATTTACAGGAAGCTCCTGCACATTGCTCGGCATCAGAGTCGGCGGTCCGACAAGAGTCACTTCAGCGCCCAGTTTTGTCATCGCCCATATTCCGCTTCTGGCCACACGGGAATGAGCAATGTCCCCGACAATAGCTATTTTCAAACCGTCAAGTGCTTTTCTGTGCTTAAGTATCGTGTACACATCCAGCAGAGCCTGTGTAGGATGCTCACAGTAGCCGTCACCAGCGTTTACGACGCAGGCATTTATGCTCCTGGCGAGCAGTTTAGGGGCACCGCCGGCACTATGGCGGATAACAACAATATCAATTCCCATAGCCTCCAAATTTCGCGCCGTGTCCAGCAAAGTCTCGCCCTTGCTCACAGAGCTGTCTTTCTTGGTAAACTCTATCACATCGGCGCTGAGTCTGCCTGCTGCCAGGGCAAAGCTGTTTCGCGTTCTGGTGCTGTCTTCGAAAAACAGGTTAACTACAACTTTGCCTCGCAGGGGTGGCGCTTTTTTGATCGAGCGGGTACTGATCTGTTCGAATCCCCTGGCAGTACTGAGGATGTGCTCGATTTCCTCTCGAGACATATCCCGCAAGCCGATAAGATGCTTGCGCTTCCACTGGAACTTTCCATTTTTCACTTTTGCCATGCGGGGCCTCCTTACTCCACCACTACCTCATCCTTTCCGTCCGATTCGATCAGCGACACCCGAATCAGCTTCGCCGGCTCTATGTCGGTCTTACAGCACAGATAGTCCGCCTGGATGGGCAATTCTCTTCCACGGCGATCGACAAGTACTGCCAGTTTTATAGCCTTAGGCCTGCCAAAATCGATCAGTGCATCCATAGCCGCCCGGCTCGAGCGACCAGTATAAAGGACATCATCGATTAGTATTATAATTTTATCGTTTATGTCAAATCCTATTTCCGTGCTTCGGACTACCGGCTGATCATCGCTTTGTGGACTATTCAGATCGTCTCTATACAGTGTTATGTCCAGTGTCCCGCATGGTATTTCCCGTTCCAATCTGTCCGATAAATGCTTTGCCAGCCTCTGGGCGAGGATTTCACCTCTGCTTCGAACACCAATAACAGCGATTTTGGCTCCATCGGGAATATCCCCCAGAATCCTCTTAGCCAGATCAGCTATTGCGGCACGGATTTGATCAGAGTTCAGAAGTACTTTCATAACCGTAAGATTCCTCGCGATAAATGCGTATGGTTTAGCTGCTGGAATATACCAGCTTATTTGGGCCAGAGCAAGACCTTGCCCGCCACAAACAAATAGTATTTTTCTAAGAATACCGGCAGCTCCGTCTATATAGCGACTTGAAGGATGAAGTCTTTTATGTTATTATTTAATTATATCTCAGTCTCGCAGTTGAGACTGCAGAGGAAGAAAGAGGAAGAAGTTTGATGTTTTTGAGGCTATTATCGGTATCTTGCAGAACCGGGGCTGATGGCCGGCAAAGCGGCGTGCTGAAAGCTGCGCTCGTATCTGTCCTTCTGTTGACAGGTCTCATAACTACCGGCTTTGCAGAGCAAAATCAAAAAACAGAGCCCGGCCTGTTTGAGTATACCGGCACATATCAATTACGCCGGATAGACCCCAACCTGACAGGATCAGGCATCAGATTTGCAGTGATATCGAGAAGTATGACATATGTGGATGGGTACCCTCAGAATGACTACCGACCTCACACTGATCACCAATCCTTCGATGGCAGTAATGTCACCTTCCACGACGATGGCCGGTTGAGTTCGGGGGTTTCCGCGCATTGTACCGCGGTGCTATCTATACTTATCGGTGATGATGCGAACGCCTCTTACCCTGAACTGGGGCGATTTTACTACGAGGGGGCGGCACCCGATTCTCAGGTAGATGTTTACGAGTTCTGGCATTTCGCCGCCAATAACATCTACAGCGCTTTATCCCCCGGGGCAGATATAATAACAATGAGCATTGGCTGGCAGTTTGAAGATTGGTGGACAAGGGGCCTTGAGTCAATCGCAGAGCACAGCGGAACTCTGGTCATCGCGGGGATCGGCAATGGAACCAATGCTTACGATTCGGTTCTTTACCCCGGCGCCTGCTCCAATGTTCTCGGCGTGGGCGTTGTATCTGCCGCAGAGAGTAATAACGTGGAATTGACCCTGCGTCACTTTGGCTTGTCGAGCCCTGCGAACACCAGTTGCGGACCAACCGATAATCGACGCGCCAAACCCGACATTGTCGCGCCTGGAAACTGCCTTGTCGCTGATACCAACAGTTTCGACAGGTATCGTATTACAGGCAGTTGGTCCAGTTTTGCTACTCCCGTCGTAGCGGGAACTGCCGCGCTTTTGCTTCAAAAGACCAAGTCCGAGCCTGATCTGGATGAAGCAATAGGAACCGGATATCGTAATTGCCTGATTCGAACAGTCCTGATGAACTCGGCAGTGAAGCTTCCTTACTGGCATAAAGGCCAGGTATCCCCTGCAGATGATCATTCCGTGCCCCTGGATTATGCTCAGGGCGCAGGCGTGCTCAATGCCGTGGGGGCATATGAACAGCTTGTTGCCGGGCGCATGGAACCCGGCCGGGTTCGTGCCCGCGGCTGGGATAAAAACTGTCTTGATGAAGAAAAGAACCCCCAGAACATCTATAGCTTCAGCGTTAACCAGGAGGATCATAACGGCTTTCTTTGCACAACGCTTGTATGGAACCGGCACTTCCAGCAGCAATATCCTTTTGCTTCCACAGGCGAGGATGACGATCTGCGCCTTGAGTTGTGGGCAGTTGACATAAACCAGCCTGAAAATGACATCCTGCTTGATTACAGCGACAGCAACACAGACAACCTTGAGCATATTTATTTTGCTCTTGACCCTAATTACACTGATTACGAAATTGTTGTTTCATTTGGTTCTGCTGCTGACGCAAATTACACCGAAAAATCTGAGTGCTACGTACTTGCGTGGAACATTGCCCGGCAAAGCGCATATGAACAAATCCTGTGGTATGATTTTAATTTCGACGGCATTGTCGATGATGCCGATTTTAGCATAATACTTGAAAATGTTGTCGATGCGATGAACGGAAGTGATGACTATCTGCTTGGCGATATAAATCTGGACGGCCGGATTGACCTGCAGGATATGGAGATCGTCATCTCTGCAAAAGCACTCAAGGCTCAGTGGTATCAATAATAGCCTGTTGTAATAGTTCCTTAGCTCGATTTTTGCCATTATGTCGTAAGTGCTTGTTATTACGTTAGTTATGATAACTAGTTTTGGGTGAACGGCTGTGTTCGTAACTTCTTGCGAATCAAGCACTTACGTCGCCGCGATCCCAAAAATGGCAAAAGTC
>JBDRHL010000239.1:0-11099 GCA_043816955.1 Planctomycetota bacterium
CTTCATTTCAGCCGATTGGGAAAGATTTGCTGCAACGATTGACAGAGTTTTCGGAAAGCGGGATTGTACCCGAACTTTACCAGCAATATTACAGAGGGTTTAATCCACCAGCAGATGCTTTGCTTTATGTGCCGTCACATACTGCCCGCGAGATGGACAGGGATTTAAAAGCAGCGGGTATTCCAAAACGTACTTCCGAAGGCAAATTGGATTTCCACGCAAGCCGCACATCTTACATAACCCTGTGTGCTGAAACAGGAGGCAATGTCAAGGAATTGCAGACAATGGCACGGCACAGCACGCCGGATATTACAATGAATACATATGCCCGTGCCAGAAACGACAGGCTTTCAGAGCTTGCCGAGAAAGTGGCACAGACAGTATTATCACATTCTGACATTGCACATAGCTTGCACTCAAGGCAAATTCAGTCAAAAGTTGTAAATCCTAAGTTGTTGCAAAATAAAGACTTAAATGCTGAAAATAGGGAATGGAGGCGGGGGGATTCGAACCCCCGTCCCGTGACGTTTCAAAGCAAGCTTCTACACGCATAGTCGCTTTATTATTATTTCGCCTCATCGGTCGCCAAACGACAGGCTTCCGACTCGGCTATTCCGGTGAGGTTTCGCTCTCTTGGCCCGGACTATTCCGCCAGAGCTATCCCACTGATTGGCGCCCTTGCATAGCCCGCAGGAAAGGCTACACAGGACGGGCTGCTAATTTAAGCAGCCATACGCAACTGTGAGTTGCCAATTAAGATTTTGTCGGATGATTAACCAGGCCAACCGACATCCTGGGCGTGCAGCTCACTTATCTATCCGTCCGGTCGATACCGTTCGCCCCCTCTTTAACTTTCCAAAGACACTTTCACTTCTTATATACGCATATTATAGCAAATCTGTTCCGATAATGCAATACTCAGCGGCAGGCATCAGCCTGTTTTTGCAGCCGCGATCGCCTCAACAAGGGTAAAACTTCCCTCATAAAGTGCCCGACCAATTATAACACCATATGGATCCAATTGCCTTAGTTTCAATATATCATCCAACTCGGTAACACCACCCGATGCGACTACGGGCACATCTACCGATTCGATCAGGGCTTTAGTCCGCTCGAAATTCGGCCCTGACAGCATTCCGTCCTTGTCAATATCGGTATAAATGATTACGGCCAATGGAAGCTTGGCGGCCTCGGCGGCAAATTCCAGAAGATCGTGAGGAGTATCCTGTGTCCAGCCGTGTGTTGCGACCTTCGAGCCTCGCGCATCAAGACCCAGCCCGAGTTTGCCCACAAATTTCTCAGCCATCGACTTGAACCAGCCGAAATCGCTGACTGCTTTGGTGCCTATTATCACACGTCCAACTCCCACCTCCAGCATCTGCCTGATAGACTTTTCCTCGCGAATCCCCCCGCCGACTTCTACGTTGATCCCACTCGCATCCACGATTGATTTTATCGCCTCAATATTAACCACTCTGCCCACCAGAGCCCCGTCCAGGTCCACAACGTGCAGCCACTCTGCTCCTGCATCGCGAAAGTCTCTGGCCTGTTCGGCGGGATTATCTTTATAGGTAATCTGCCGGTGATATTGCCCCTGGATGAGTCTGACACACTTGCCATCACGAAGGTCAATTGCGGGAATTACTATCATTGCCTAATACCTCAAAGGTCGTGGAATTCAATTCCGGGGGGATTCTAACCAATTTCCTGTGGTCTTTCAATGAATTCTGTCTTATTTTTTTGATAGACACAAGAAGATTTTGTTACATTTGCAACATTGTTATCTTTGCTGGCAATTGCTGGAGCGTTTCAGTATGGATTCACGGCTCAGCATACATGCTGATTCAGTTTTAACCGCCCTGTTCGTTTGTCCTGTCGCCGATATACTCAGGGATAAGTAACTTAATTGTCTTGATGATTTGGTTATAATCGGCTGTCTGGCTCTGTTCGAAAAGTTCTTTGATTCCGGCATCGAGTTTCTCGTGATCGACAGCGATATTCTTCCATATACCTATTTTCGGGTGTCGGGTCGGCTGCATATCCTCTCCCTTGATTGCAAGCTCCTCGAAAAGTTTTTCGCCGGGCCTGATACCGCTGAAGACGATTTCTATATCTTCGACGGGTCTGAAACCGCTCAGTGTTATAAGTTCACTCGCTAGATCCACAATTTTTACCGGCTCACCCATATCCAGAACAAAAATCTCACCTCCCAGCCCCATTGTCGCGGCCTGCAGTACGAGCTGGCTGGCCTCCGGTATTGTCATGAAATATCGCTGCATTTCAGGGTGTGTAACCGTGACAGGACCTCCACGTGCTATCTGGTCCTTGAAAATCGGAACTACTGAACCATTAGAACCAAGTACATTACCGAATCTGACCGTAACAAAACTAGTGTTGCTAATCATGTCGAGCGTCTGGATGTACATCTCTGCGATTCTCTTGGACGAACCCATTATACTCGTCGGGTTGACCGCCTTATCGGTGCTGATCATCACAAAATTTGTAGTCTCCGGACAGACATGGGCAACATCCGCGATTGTCTTGGTCCCGAAGATATTGTTCTTTATTGCTTCGCCGGGGTTGATTTCCATAAGCGGAACATGCTTGTGGGCCGCTGCGTGAATAACTACCTGTGGTTTATACTGCTGGAAAATCTGCTTGAGCCGAGTCTGATCAGTAATATCGCAAATGACTGCCTCAATCACGATATTGGGAAATGTTTCGCGAAGTTCACGGTCGATGAAAAAAAGTGAATTCTCGGCTTGTTCCACCAGCAGCAACTGCCTGGGGGCAAAATTGCAGACCTGTCGGCACATTTCAGAACCGATTGAGCCGCCCGCACCGGTGACAAGGATAACCTTATCCTTAAGGAATTTCTCAACACTATCCAGTTCAAGTTGTACTGCCTCACGACCAAGCAGGTCATTTATGTCCACGTCACGAATCTGGGAAACCTTGAATCGCCCTGAAGCAATATCAGTGATGGATGGAACTGTTCTAAAACGAATCTTCGTACCTGAGCAGACCTGAACAACCCGTCTCAGTTCCTTATGCGTAGCTGAGGGCATGGCTATGGCAATTTCATCGACGCTGTATTTCTCGCAAATCTGCGGCAATTGATCGACGCTGCCAAGTACCGGAATCCCGTGTATATGCATGCCGTGCTTTGCGATGTTGTCATCCACAAATCCCACAACTTCGTATTGCTCAATAGACATCCGGTGAATTTCTCTGAGCAATCCCTCGCCCGCATTACCTGCACCAACGATAAGGAAGCGCTTCAGACGGACGCCTTCGACTGCCCGGAACTCCTCGTTGTAAAGTCGAATCATCATTCGCAGACCGCTCAACAGCAGGATCGTGATAAACATGTCAGCGATAAATATTCCCTGACCGACCTTCGTAAGCTCCTGAAGATGGCGGCGGACCGGGCCGTATCCCATAACAAGGGCAAACCAAAGCAACACGATTACAAGCGTACTTACCAGCGATGCTCGCAGGATACCGACAAGATCGGATATCCCGACATACCGCCACCATCCCCGATACTGCTTGAAGAATCCGAAAACTGAAAGCTTAATGATAATGAAAAACAGCAGCATCAGAGGATACTGGTACAACAGCCAGGATGTCCTGAGCTGCATATTGTTCGCAAGAAGAAATGACAGAAAAAGCGCCGCAGCAAATGTAACCACATGGGCAAACACAATCAGCGGCTTGCGGTATCGCAAAATACCCCCGAGCCGTTCAGAATTGTTCGTGCTTTCAGGGGCCGTTTTTGTTGTCCCGGAACCTTCTTTTTCGTTCTGACTAATATCAGTCATAATTCTTATTCTACAGTACCTCTCCCCCGGGGGTTTACAAGAATGTCCTTTTACTCTCTTTTTACTAAGAAATCAACGTCCGATTTTATCGAGTTATATACTAATATCTTAATCGGCTGGATTTGTCCGATACTTCTGTTGGAGACATAAATTCTGTCAGGCGTAGCACACTGGCACCCTGCATGCCCGCGGAACACCTTATATCGTTATTAAAGGCACTTATATAATTGGAGGGCTGAAACAACATTTATTAATTTGTACTTATCTCTTGACATTTTCTGTAGTTTTAATAAAATTCAGTATATATTACTAATAAACTGGGAAAATTAGGATTTAGAAATGAAACTTTCAACCAGAAGTAGATATGGAATGAGGGCTATTCTGGAACTGGCTATTGCATATGGCAAAGGAGCTGTGCAGGTAAAATCCATTGCCGCTCGGCAGGATATATCCACTAAATATCTTGAGCAGCTTATATCGATACTCAAATCCGCAAGCCTGGTCAGAAGCACCAGAGGACCGAAAGGCGGTTACACACTTGCAAAAACACCGTCGGATATTAAACTCAGTGAGGTCTTTTTCGCTTTGGAAGGCTCACCAATTGCCATGGATTGTATTGAGCATCCTGAGTTCTGCCCTCGCTGTGCCGACTGTGTAACCCGGCAGGTTTGGGCCACAATGCAGCAGGCGATACTTAATGTACTGGACGAGATAACACTACAGGACCTGGCCGACAAAGCAAAGAATACAGATGAGCAGAATATCATATATCAGATTTAGATTTTAAAAAGGGGATAATCGTGACTGCAATATTTGATGATATTACCATGACAGTGGGTTCGACCCCTCTGGTCAGGATAAATAAACTTGGCAGGAGCGGAGTAACCATCCTGGCCAAGTTGGAATCATTCAACCCATGCGGCAGTATTAAAGATCGAATAGCAATGTCCATGATACAGGATGCCGAAGCCAAAGGTCTGCTCAAGGCCGATACTGTCATAATAGAGCCTACAAGCGGCAACACGGGTATCGGACTTGCTTTTATTTGTGCCGCAAAGGGATACAAACTCGTATTGACTATGCCGGAATCAATGAGCATTGAACGCAGGAAGCTGCTTAAACTTTTCGGTGCGGAACTTGTTTTGACCCCTGCTGCGCTCGGGATGAAAGGCGCTGTTGATAAAGCCGATGAGCTGTTACACAGCACAGCCAATGCCTTTATGCCTCAGCAGTTCAGAAATCCTGCCAATCCCAGGATTCACAGAGAAACAACTGCACAGGAGATTTGGGCAGACACCGGAGGCAAACTGGATATACTCCTTTGCGGTGTGGGAACCGGAGGAACTCTGACCGGCTGTGCAGAAGTTCTGAAAAAGCGTGCTGAGAACCTTCAGGTTATTGCCGTCGAACCCGAGGATTCGCCGGTGCTTTCCGGCGGACAGCCTAGCCCGCATAAAATACAAGGCATCGGTGCCGGTTTCATACCCGAAGTTCTGAAAACCGACTTCATAGATGAGATCATAAAGGTCAAAAACAGCGATGCCTTTCAGATTGCCCGCGACCTGGCTGCCAAAGAAGGTATCCTTGCAGGTATAAGCTCCGGAGCTGCAATGTCTGCTGCGATCCAGGTCTCCAAGAGACCACAGAGTCAGGAAAAAACTATTGTTGTTATTCTGCCGGATACCGGTGAAAGATATATATCGACAGATATGTTTACATAGTGGAAAGGTAAACCGAAGTGAGTAAAAATCCTGAAGATAAAAACGGGACCGATAGCCTGGTTGAGGCGATTGTCCAGACGTACAGAGATGATTCCGGCATCAACTTCATCGACATATCCAACCTGCCCCTTCGGGATAAAATCCTGGAAGTGCTGGATCAATTGAGGGAGGTCCTCTTTCCAGGGTATACCGGAAAGAGAAAAATTACAAAAGCCGCTGTCGGCTTTATTGTTGGTGATATACTCTGCCAGGTCAGATCGGAGTTGAACGAGCAGATTGAGAGGGCCCTTCGGTATCGCTGTCGGATGGACAAATGCGACGGCTGTGACTGCCGCGCTATGGCTGAAAACATCACAAATGACCTGCTGGATAAACTGCCTTCTATTCGCCAACTGCTTAAAAGCGACATACAGGCCGCTTACGACGGAGATCCTGCTGCCCAGTCGTTCGAAGAAATCGTTATCAGTTACCCTTTTATTACGGCAATTGCAACGCATCGAATCGCTCACGAGCTATACGACCGGGAAGTTCCACTGATTCCAAGGATAATGAACGAATATGCCCACCAAAAAACCGGTATCGATATCCATCCGGGTGCAAAAATCGGCAGACATTTTTTCATCGACCACGGCACCGGCGTTGTTATCGGAGAAACCGCGGTAATAGGCAATAATGTGAGAATCTACCACGGCGTAACTTTGGGCGCACTGCGATTTCAAACCGATAAAAACGGCAGATTAATTAAAGGCGGCAAGAGACATCCGACCGTTGAAGATAACGTAATCATATGCCCGGAAGCTACGATTCTGGGTGACATAACAATAGGAAATGGGGCTCTGATCGGCAGCAACACCTGGGTTCAGGAGGATGTTCCACCAGGCGTTACAGTCAAAATGGCCAGCCCGGAACTTACCTATAAGAAACGCAAGGGGAAAGCAAGAGCACAAATATGATTAGTCAGCTTGCCGAAAACATAAAACAGCTAAAGCAACTGCAGAACGCTGTCATCCTCGCGCATAATTATCAGCCTGGAGAGATACAGGATATTGCTGATTTTGTGGGTGATTCTCTCGGATTAAGCAGGCAGGCAGCCGCAACCGATGCAGACACAATAGTTTTTTGCGGTGTTCTGTTCATGGCAGAAACTGCTGCCATACTGTCCCCTGAAAAAACCGTCCTGCTGCCGGATAAATACGCCGGCTGTCCCATGGCCGATATGATTACCCCTGGCCAGTTGCAGCAGTTAAAGGCTAAACATCCCGATGCGCTGGTTGTCTGCTATGTCAATAGCCCGGCCGATGTCAAAGCTCTCAGTGATTATTGCTGCACCAGTTCAAACGCGGTCGAGCTTGTTAATTCACTGCCTACCGATGCAAAGATCATCTTTATTCCCGATAGATACCTTGGACAGTTTGTCGGGAAAAAGACCGGACGAAATCTTATTCTCTGGCCGGGCTACTGTCCGACCCATATGAGCATTACCGAACAGGATATTCAGCAGGCAAAAGTAAAACATCCCCAGGCGCTCGTCATGTCTCACCCAGAATGCACCGAACAGGTTAGGGGGCTTTCTGACCAAATACTGAGCACGGGGCAGATGCTCAATTTTGCAGCAGCAAGCTCAGCAGAACAGTTCATAGTCGCTACCGAGATCGGAATAATTCATACCCTCCAAAAGCAGAATCCTCGCAAGCGGTTTTTTGCCGCTGCCGATGCTGCCATCTGCCCGAATATGAAACGAATTACATTGGAAAAAGTAGTTTTCTCTCTCGATGAGATGCAATATAAAATCGCTGTTCCACCGAATATCGCGGAAAAGGCAAGACTTGCGCTTAATCGTATGCTCGAAGTTTTGCCTGGTAAATAAAATATCAGAAATGCTTTGTGAAAGACCGGCAAATGAAAAATGAATCAAAATATCAGCTTGAAACACTGGCATTGCACGCAGGCCAAAAGGTAGATTCAGATACATTCAGCAGGGCTGTGCCGATTTACCAGACAACCAGCTATGTGTTTAAGGATACTGAGCACGCGGCAGACCTTTTTGCGCTCAGGCAATTCGGTAATATTTATACGCGACTGATGAATCCTACCACCGATGTTCTTGAGAAACGTCTTGCCGCACTGGAAGGCGGTGTCGGCGCACTGGCATTCAGCTCGGGCATGGCAGCCATTACCACTGCGGCACTTAATATCTGCTCTGCCGGACAGCATTTTGTTTCTTCCAGTTCACTGTATGGCGGAACCTATACCCTCTTCAGCCAGACTTTTCCTAAGATCGGCATTGATGCAACGTTCGCGGACCCTTCCGATCCGCAGAATTTCGCCAAAGAAATCAAGCATAACACTCGTTTCCTTTACATTGAGACGATCGGCAATCCCAAAAATGATATACTCGAATACGAAAAGATCGCCAAAATTGCACATCAACATGGAATTCCTGTTATCTGTGATAATACGGTTGCATCGCCCATGCTTTTCAGACCCTTCGAACATGGAATTGACATTGTCATTCATAGCTGTACCAAGATTATCGGAGGTCATGGCAACAGCATAGGCGGAATCATCGTCGATTCAGGCAAATTCAACTGGACAAACGGAAAATATCCGGAGCTTACCGAGCCTGACCCAAGTTATCATGGTATCAAATACGTTGAGTCGTTTGGAGAAATGGCATATATAATCAAGGCAAGAACCCAGTTCCTTCGTGATATGGGCGCGTGCATGTCTCCATTCAATGCCTTCTTGTTCCTTATAGGCCTTGAAACAATTCATCTTCGGGTTCCACGCCACTGTGAAAATGCGATTGCATTGGCGGAATGGCTTGAACAGCATGACGCTGTGAGCTGGGTCAACTACCCCGGCCTGAAGTCGCATCCCTGTTACAGGCTGGCTAAGAAGTATCTGCCGAACGGACAGGGCGCCATCCTGGGATTTGGAATAAAAGGAGGTCTGCAGGCAGGAAGAAAGTTTATCAACTCGGTTAAGCTTGCAAGTCATCTGGCAAATATCCTCGACAGCAAAACCCTTGTCATTCACCCTGCCAGCACAACGCACCAGCAGCTCAGCGAAGAAGAACGGCTTAATACCGGCGTAACTGATGATTATGTACGCGTCTCTGTGGGAACTGAAAATATTAATGATATCCTTGCTGACTTCGACCAGGCCTTGCGAGCAAGTCAGATATAACAATTGCACATAAGGAAGGATATGTATGTGGGATTACACTGACAAGGTTTTGGATCACTTCACCAACCCACGGAATGTCGGTGAAATAGAGAACCCCGATGGTACGGGTGAAGTCGGCTCACTGGCCTGCGGTGATGCCTTGAAACTGACATTCAAGCTTGACGAAAACGGAAGAATCAAGGACGCAAAATTCAAAACTTTCGGCTGTGCAAGTGCAATCGCCAGTTCATCCGTACTGACAGAGATAATCAGGGGCATGACGCTCGATGAGGCTGCGAAGGTTACCAACCGGGATATTGCCGCACGCCTTGGGGGACTGCCGGAACAGAAAATGCACTGTTCAGTCATGGGACGAGAGGCGCTCGAGGCGGCAATAGAAAACTATCGAAGCGGCGGAAAAATCAAACACCAGCTTCAGGGCAACGTCGTGTGCACCTGTTTCGGTGTAACAGACAGGGAAATCGAACGCGTAGTTCGCGACAACAATCTTACAACCGTCGAAGAAGTGACCAATTACTGCAAAGCAGGCGGGGGATGCGGCGGCTGCAAAGGACAGATTGAAAAGATAATAGAACAGATCCAGGGAGATAAAGTCAAAGTTCATCACCTCCAGCCTGAACAGACACCGCCAAAGCTGACCAATATCCGGAAAATTCAGCTTGTCCAGCAGACGATCAATGAGCAGATTCGCCCGGCTTTGAGAGCCGACGGCGGAGATATTGAGCTTATCGACGTAGATGGCGACAAGGTCATCGTTGCCTTCAGGGGAATGTGCGCACAATGCAGGATGGCGGAGTTCACCATGAAGGATGTCGTTGAAGCGAAGTTGAGGGAATTCGTAACCAAACAATTATACGTCGAAGAGCAGGATACTTCCGTTCAACAATCACCGCCGGTTTAGCGAGACTGAAATATGAATATTATATATCTTGACAACAACGCAACTTCAAAAGTTGCCGAGAAAGTTCTTGAGGAAATGTCTCCTTACTTCTGCTGTCTTTACGGCAATCCGTCAAGTATGCACGGATTCGGCGGGCAGATCGGCAAAAGAATCGCGCATGCCCGTGAGCAGATTGCTGCCTTGCTGGGCTGCGATCCTTCTGAAATCATCTTTACCAGCAGCGGAACCGAAAGTGACAATACCGCCATAAAGGGTATCCTTGCCGCTGCTCCAAACAAAAGAAAGATTGTAACCTCCAGGGTCGAGCATCCCGCTGTCCTGGCAACCTGCAGAGAGCTTAAAAACCACGGCTATAACCTGGTGGAAATAGGAGTCGATGATCGCGGTCGTCTTAATCTAGATGAGCTTGAAGCCGCGGTTGATGAACATACGGCGCTTGTCACAATAATGTATGCAAATAACGAAACAGGCGTTATATTCCCCATCCAGGAAATCGCGGCAATTGTAAAGCGAAAAGGCGCCGTGTTTCATACCGATGCCGTCCAGGCAATGGGCAAAATAGCTTTGAACCTGGCCGACAGCCGGATAGACCTGCTTAGCCTCTCAGGCCATAAGCTTCACGCACCAAAAGGAGTCGGAATACTTTATGTCAGAAAAGGCACCAGACTTGCCCCCTTTATTCTTGGCGGACACCAGGAAGACGGCAGAAGAGCGGGAACTGAAAACGTGCCGGGCATTATAGGACTTGGAAAAGCATCTGAGTTGGCTGCTGATAACCTTCAGGTCGAGAACATGCGAGTGAAGCTGCTGCGCGACAAACTCGAAAACGGCATACTGCAGACCTGCCCCGGTACAAGCATTAACGGTGATACTGAAAACAGGCTGCCAAACACATCAAACATAAGCTTTGAATTCATCGAAGGTGAAGCGATTCTGCTGATGCTTGACAGATATGGAATCTGCGCAAGTTCCGGGTCGGCCTGCACCTCAGGTTCGCTTGAACCTTCCCACGTTTTAAGAGCTATGGGAGTACCGTTTACCTCGGCACACGGCTCTGTCAGATTCAGCCTCAGCAGATACAACACCGAAAAAGAAATTGACTTCGTTCTTAAAAAAATGCCCGGAATTGTTAACAGACTTCGCGAACTTTCACCTTTTGTAACAACATGATGGATAAACAGGCAGACTGTAGTTA
This sequence comes from Planctomycetota bacterium, assembly GCA_043816955.1. Lineage (GTDB taxonomy): Bacteria > Planctomycetota > Phycisphaerae > Sedimentisphaerales > CAYZTY01 > JBDRHL01. The sequence goes on from JBDRHL010000239.1 coordinate 10,831, forward strand.
TAACCTCATAGACCTTTACAACACCCCCATACTTATGCTCTTCAGGGACAAAGTTGGTCAGTAGATTAGGCATCTCTGCAGTCTTATTTTTGTTGAACACAACATTTGTTGCTAAAGTATTGAATTTTAGAGACTGTAGCATCTTTACAGAGTCTCTTTTATCCTGCTTTTCGGTTTTCACGGCTTCTGCTCCAATGTAATGTACTTATAGCCTTTTTCAGGCCTACGCTGTACTCATCACGCTGCATATCAACAGCTATCCGTTGACT
>JBDRHL010000240.1:0-2541 GCA_043816955.1 Planctomycetota bacterium
AGTCAACGGATAGCTGTTGATATGCAGCGTGATGAGTACAGCGTAGGCCTGAAAAAGGCTATAAGTACATTACATTGGAGCAGAAGCCGTGAAAACCGAAAAGCAGGATAAAAGAGACTCTGTAAAGATGCTACAGTCTCCTTTAATCTTTCGATTTACATCAATAGCCAGACACTCCCTGGTAAACTCATCAATCACCACCAGCAATTTAACCAGCCGACCATTTTCCAGTCTCTCTGAAAGCAAATCGTAGCTCCATATATGGCTGTAATACTCCGGCCTTCTGCGGTGGCAGGCATTCTCGCTGCCACCGGTGTAAAGCTTTTTACGCTGTTTCCTGTGTATTTTAAGTCCTTCCTGACGCCACAGCCGGTAGACACGTTTGAAGTTTATAAGCCAGTCCTTTTCTCGCAGCTTTATAGTTATCCTGCGATAACCATACCTTGGATGCTTGACATGTAATATCAGCAAATCTTTGATTACAAGCTTATCCTTGTCAGGCAATTTGGGTTTATACCTCTGGGTACTCCTGGCCTGTTTCAATACCCTACAAGCCTTACGTTCCGAAGCTCCCAGCTCTCGGCAAACCTGATCAACAACCTTTCTTTGCCGGGCCGGGACTAAAAGTTTCCCTCTGCCGCTACTTTCAGTATGGATATATCCAATGCCTGATCAGCTACAAGCCTCTTCAGTTGAGCGTTCTCTTTTTGAACAGCACGAAGTTGCTTGATCATGTCGGGACTCATACCACCATACTTTTTACGCCAACGATAATAAGTGGCATCCGTCACATCAATTTCCTTGCAGACTTCTTCAACGGTTTTACCTTGGCCTAAAAGCCTGTCTGCTTCCCTGAGTTTAGCCACAATCTGTGGTCCACTGAACCGTTTTTTCATGAGCATAATCTCCTAAATTTAGCGTTAATAATACACCAAACTTGTCGATTATACTCTCAATTTAAATGGTACAGTTTTCGGGGGGCATGCCATGGGGTGTAAATGTGCGGTTATTGCTCCATCACTGACGCCGATAAAACCCGGTGATCGTGTAAAGACAGATCGCAGAGATGCCGTAAAATTACTTGCAATGTTCAAAGCTGGACTGCTCACAGAGGTTCACGCTCCCAATCAGAAACAAGAAGCAGCTCGTGAACTGACCCGATGCAGACAAACTGCACAGGAAAACTTAAAAAGGATACGTCATCAAATACTAAAATTTCTCACACGTCATGGCTATGTTTATACAGAAGGCAATCACTGGACACTAAAACACCTTCGTTGGATACGTGGTTTGGAATTTGACTTGCCTTCACTGCGAGACGTATTTGACAGTTATTTTACGGAAATGCAGCATTGCTTACAGCGTCTGGTTTCACTTGACAAAGAAGTGGCAAAGCTTGCCGAAAGTAAATCTTATAAAAAAGTGGTTGGTCTTCTGCGTTGTTTTTACGGCATAGATACTCTTACTGCGGTTACGATTGTCACTGAAATATTTGATTTTGGACGTTTCGCAAGTCCTGGTGAGTTGATGAGTTATCTTGGCCTTACCTGCTGCGAAGATTCCAGCGGCCAAAAGGACCGTAAAGGCCCAATAACCAAAGCAGGCAACAAACGTGTCCGGCGTTTATTGGTAGAGGCAAGCTGGCACTATCGCCATCCATATATTGCCGGCAGTAAGGCTTTGAGAGAACGAAGAAAATGTCAGCCGCAATGGGCAATAGACATTGCTGACAAAGCCGGACAGCGCCTTCGAAAGCGTTATTGGTATCTTGTTAACAGTGGTAAGATGCCGTGTAAAGCAGCGGTAGCAATAGCCAGAGAGTTAGCAGGATTTATATGGTCGCTTTTTAACGAATATCAGATAAGAAACCAGGAAAAGGCTGCCTGATAAATTGCTGTTTTTTTTATCACCCAGCCTCCGAAGCCAGATTTTTGAAAATTGAATATAAGCTAAGACACTGACAGGTGCAGGCACGATAGGAGCAATATGCGTAAATCCTATGTGATAGGCCCGTTTACGGCGGACTGAATTCGCGACATTTAGAAAGCAGTATGCTCCCGACGGAGAATATCAATGTCGGCTCTGGCCTGCTGATAGCAGGCTAATCCACGAATATCAGACTGATTCATCGTCGAAGCCGCCTGCACCTTGAAGTGCCGTAAAGAAAAATGTAAAAAAATAAGAACAAAGTGAATTTAATGAATTGACAAAGGTCGTTCCATATCAGGATTTGCAAACGTTCCATAACTATTATTTAACGGATTTTTACCAGAACCACCTTTGAACCAGATAATTTGATTATAAAATCTTAAATCAGGAGCAGCTTTTCGAACGCCACTAATCAAATCAGTTATTATTTGGTAGTTATAATCTCCCCCATCAGCTCTTTCTGTCTTTTTAACAAAAGGGGGTATCTCCTTGACTCCAGTACATACAATCGGTAGTATTTGCGATCATGGAAGATTACCCGCGAACATTGATGGAATTGGAAAAGCGGTTTTCATCGGAAGAGGCCTGTCGGGAATATTTGGAAGTTCTTCG
>JBDRHL010000241.1:0-2014 GCA_043816955.1 Planctomycetota bacterium
GGGAAACCAAAGTTCTCAGACAGTAGGGCATTGAAATTTTGAAAGGCAGCCGATGGTGTTTTCTTAAACGCCCCTCTAAGCTTACTTCTAAGCAATGCGAAAAACTCAAAGACTTGATGGGCATGAATCTCAGGTCAATCAAAGCTTACCTTATGAAGGAAGATTTTCAGCGATTTTGGAATTATGTCTATCCTACCAATGCGGCTAAGTTTTTGGATCAATGGTGCAGACGTGCTATGTATAGCCGGATAGAACCGATGAAAGAAATGGCTCGTTCGTTACGCTCTCATCAAGAGCTGCTGTTAAATTGGTTCAAAGCCAAAAAACTGTATTCCTCCGGCATTGTGGAGGGCTTGAATAACAAAATAAAAACAACTACCAAAAAATCCTATGGATTTCGAACGTATACCGTTCTGGAAGTCCAGCTATATCATACACTTGGAGAATTGCCATTGGGTGCTCGCTTAACATAGTGTACATCCATGCCTCATTACATAGCTCCAGAACTGCTGCCAGCGGCCTGTGGTCAGCTTCAGCGTTCGCAACGCCAAAACACAACTGGCACCATTCTCTTTCCACCTTGACCCGGAAATACACATACGCTGTTTGACCAAGGTCTTACAGGCTGCCTCCGTTACACCACTACCAATGGGCAGATTATCTTTGATATGACGTGCATAAAACATCTTATTCTTATGATTTTTATAATACGTTATAGCCTGCTTGACTTCTTCATCCCGCTCGATAAAATTTTTACCGCCAAGACTTGCTCTTTGCTTTTCCAGTTCTTTTATAAATCTGCCGGCTGTACCCTGTTTATGTTTAAGGTCATGGCTGAAATTATCTTCCCAAATCTTTTTATTTGTTTGGTCCCGACCAAAAATAGCCGATGCTGCTTTGCTTATGTATTCTCTTGCGTGATAAAAATCCAGAAGCAGGCGTTTGGTATATGTCTTAAGAAACGTCCAGTTATCTTTTGCCCCGTCCGCCAACCCTATATACAACACATCCGGAAACTTTTCCTTAACCCGCTCGATCTCACGGGAAAACTTTGCTTTGAACTTTTCTTTGCCGTATTCCGGCGTTGCGCTGCAATAAATAGTGTGCAGCCTTTCGCCCTGGTCGTCGTAAAACGCTATAGAACCGCACATAGCCTCTCTCCAGCCGTCTTTGTGCATAAGCATACAGGTGCCGTCTAAACCGAGAGTAATCGAATGGACCGGCTGATCAAACTGGGGCAGATCATATTCCCACTCGGTTTCATAACATTGTGCAATAGTACCGACAAAGTCGCTGAGCTTCTTGCCGTAATTGCGGGATATCTCTCTGCCATTACATTCAAGCAAATCTTCACGTATCGAATCAGCGCCAAATCGAGCATATTTGCCCGATACAATCTGGGCGTAACGCGGAGTCGAGTTCAGTACCATGCGAGCATCATTTTCCAGCGGAACATAAGCACGCCCGCCTTTGGATGTCTGGTAAGTATAGCGTTGCACCTGTACCGCTCCGTAAGGAGTTTCATAGGTTTGCGGTGCATAGTCTTTGACGGTGTGTTTTACGCCATTGATACGTATGGGTTCACCGTTTGTGTCGAACTGCTTTATCATCGGCATCATAGCGGCCTGCCCGGCCTCGTTAAGAGACTGCTGCAAAGACTGCTCATCCTTAAGCATTTGGCCGGTTAATTCGACAGTAAACCGGATTGTTATTGTGTTATTTTTTTGTTCGATTAGTTTTGCCGGCATGGTAAGTACTCCTTTAGAAAATTCTTTAAGCCATGCCATAGTCATCGGACAAACACAGACAAATCCTTGAAATATAACACTATTTTAAGCGAACACCCGACCACAAGGTTAATTACTCCGTCCGACTCGCTGTTGTGGCAGATTCAAACGTTAAACGGGATTTCTGCCGCGATTTAGCGGGAAGCGACAATTTGCCACCGCTGAGTGTCCTCTGTAATCTTGCTACAGTCTCCAGAAATTCAAGGTTAAGCTTTCTCGATGGACCG
>JBDRHL010000242.1:0-2473 GCA_043816955.1 Planctomycetota bacterium
GTAAAGCCCTGGCGAGATATACTGACGGATCAATGGCAGCTTTTTCAGCCGCTGCAGGCAAAGGAACTATCATTGTGGTTGGGTTTGAAGCCGGCCAGGCACCTAATACGTTTTGGGAGATGATTGCTCCCTATATGGAAAGAATAATTCAGCGACCGTTTAGCAACAGCAATAGCAGAATCGAGCTATACCATCGTGTCAAAGATAACGACAGCTTTTTATTTGTGATGAACCAGGATCATGAGAAACCTCAAGTGACGAAGATTTTCTGGAGTGGAAGCTGTCCGGTTGTTGACCTTCGGGTTGCGGTTGAGCTTTCACCAAGAAGCAGTCTCGACCTTGAATTAGAGCCCGGCGAATGCCGTGTTTTGAAGATTGTGAATTACAACAAAACTTTACAAACACAGATGCAAGGAAAGGTAAAATGGTGAATAAGTCAAAAAAAGAAAATTCCCGAACTTCATGGCACATTTCGCTGGCTGTCAGTATCCTCTTGGTCTCGGCAGCAGCCTCGGCAGGAGCCTCTGAGCAATTAACCAAGGTTGGAAACAGCCACGCGGTCTGGGGCAATGACGGCCAGGTACAACTTATCAACGTTGATAACCCTGTAGTGAAAAATATCGAGTTGGGAAAGTCCGAGCTAAAATTCAGGGGAAAAATCACCGAAACCGATAGTGAAACAATCATCTGGGACTCAGCCGACCGAACAGAGCAGAAACTTACTGTGCAGACGGCAGGGGCTATGCTTGGCTGGACTGTGACTGCTAAAGCCCTGACCATATCAATTTATATACCCGAACGAGCATTCGGTGGCACTGCTGCTTGGCATTATAGTCTTACCGATCAATCGGGTAAGGTGGTTAACGGCAGGCTCTCAAGTGACTGGAATTTCCTTGAGGCAACTAAGCATGATATAGCAGAAATGCAAATCGATACTCCTGCAGGAAGTTTTACTTTTATCTGTGAGGGTAAAGGATGGAGCTTTGTCGATACCCGTCCATCAAAGGATCATCGAGGTTCTTTTAAGTTTACTGTAACTACGTCCCAGACGGTGTCCTTTAGCGTTTTTTATGGTCATGGCCGAAATGCCAAGTTCAAAACAATCGGTATATCATCAGCGTGCAATATGGCTCTTAAGGATGAAACCTCTGGTGATCAGAAGGGAGGCTGGAATGACGGGGGCACAAATGACCTGCGACGACTACCCAAGGGGCTTAGCCACTTTGCAGGGATACCATTTAATGTAATTGACGACGAAGACGGTACTAAGAATGCCTGTATAGTCCTTCACGGCAAAGAGCGGCCTTATTTCCCCCTTCAAAAAACTGTGCGGCTTACCGGCAAAGCTAAAATGTTTTATTTCCTCAACGCCCTTAGTTGCGGTGGTTACGGCGCATTTGAAAGGCTGTCAAAAAAGAGAGCAATATATACTGTCGAATACGAGGATGGAACTGGGGCTGTATTTGACTTGGTGACGGGAGAACATATCGGTGAGTGGTACGAGCCGAAGATTGTATTACCATCCGCGGTTTTAGGCTGGGCCGACACGATGGCCGGTAGCACCGCATCCAAACTCGGCTTATATGTAACCTACTGGGAAAATCCCTTTCCGGACAAAGAATTAAAATCCATAACGTTTAGAACGGAGGGGATTTCTGTTGTAGGAATAGTTGGGATGACGGTTTCAGATCATGCTATTTATCCGAAAGTGTTTGAGCTGAAAAAGAAAGATACGTTTCCACTGCCGACTCTGTCGGTAGTTATCGCTGAGGGTCCGAAGGGTTCTGCTAACATGATGATAAACCAGCATCTCGGAGCTGCCAAGGTTGACATTCGAACGGCAAAGTTTGAGTCTCTTGACAAAAATACAGATGTTGCATTGGTGTGTGGAAAGCTCGATTCAGAGCAGTGTGATGCTCTTATAAAGTATATCCGGTCGGGTGGCTCGGCACTCTTTGTGACAGAAACGCCCCCCCAGCCGGAACTGGAAGAGATTCTGCCTATCGATGCGAATGGTTCTCGCCTTTACGATTGCAGGAACGATTTGTCTGTGCTTATACCGGCTGAGAAGACCCATGCGCTCTTTTCTGGTATACCCTGGGATAATCCCCTGGAGCGTTATCCGATCTCGCCTACGTACGAGTATTATTTAACCACTGCCAAACCTGGAGCGGAAGTTCTTGCGATGTGGAATAAAAAGGCACCGGCTGTTGTTTACTGGAAAGTCGGCAAGGGACACGTACTGGTCTGGACATGTAACACTACTACTCCAGGGGGCCGACAGGGGTATATGTCAAGCCATATTGATTACTTACATGCTAAAATGATGTTTTGGCTGGCGGGCCATGAGGACATAGCGGAGCGTTTCGGAACATTGGCTCAGGCCAAGGACACCAGGCAAAGCCTGCTTGACATGATTGCCGAGCTTCGCATAAAGCATGAGAATCTCAAAGCAACGGCTGCTTATATTGGG
>JBDRHL010000243.1:0-18320 GCA_043816955.1 Planctomycetota bacterium
TTGAGGTATAAATCCATCTGGCCTGGCTCGAGGCCCGGTTTGAAATCTTTGATGTTCCCTATGAAATCGACGCTTTGCCAATTGCCTATTACGTCGGAATCATCTACAAATGGATAATCAATTTTGTCGATGATTCTCCCGTTTTCGTCAAGTGTGCTTGTTTGGGGGATATAAGAAGGACGCTCCAACGAGGGCTGTCCCATTTTGCAGTATTCGTCAAACTGCTGTTTTGTTACTGCAATAGTCCGAACAAGCCGGAGGGTTTCATTTTCATCAAGCCTTTTTACGAGCGAATCTCTGTAGGCAACTGAATCCACGCAGATATGGCCTATGAGGCAGGCATCTTTAATTTCTGTTCTGAAATGATGGGTTTTTGCGCCGTCGGCATGGCGGTTATAGAAGGAATCCAGTAAATTTTTGGCAGTGTCTGTGAGGACGGGTGTTTTTCTTTTGAAGCTGATGATGTGTATCCTGTCGGAAATCCGGGGTGGTTTCAGAAAAACAGCCAGCAGGACGGCGGCGATCAGGATTGTGAGAAGTAATGCTGCAAGAAGGATATACGGTATTTTTGTTTTTCGAATTTCACCAGTGACATCCTCCCCGAGCAGCTCGGCATAATCAGAGGGCGGGCCCATTTCGATGATTATTTTCTGCATGTTTTCCCATGTCTGCTGATCTGGTACAAGCGAAGTGAATTTTTCGTCGAGGTGGCTGGTGACATTTTCTATTATTTCATCCCGGCGGCGTCGTCTGGCTGATGCGAGAGCCTTTGTTACCTTTTGCAGATATTCAGCTTTTATTGTTTCCCATGTTTCTTTATTCGAGACTGTTGCCATTTTGCTGTCCCCTTTGTCTTCTAAGCCGTTATTTTTTTGACGTTGATACTCAATATAAGAATATACGACACTTGAGAGTGTCGCACACAAATAAAAGAACGATTATACCCAGCACAATTATCTGACTAACTTTGAATTTCATTGGTAAACTTCCCCTGGCGAATAACCTGGATATTCTCAATCATTTTGTCCCAATGCTTATTCATATCAGCCAGGATTTCTTTTCCAAGGCTGGTTAGCTTGAAAAATTTTCTCGGCGGGCCGTCGGGTGAAGTTTCTGTGTAGCTTGTAACGAGGCTGTCGGCTTCGAGGCGTGCGAGGATGGGGTAGATGTTTCCTTCACGGATTTTCAGGCCTGGAATCTGTTTTAGTTTCTGAACCATCTGGTAGCCGTGGAATTCGCCGTGCCGGAGAAAATTCAGAATGACTATATCCAGCAGGCCTTTGCGCAGCTGAGTTTGCCAGTTATTCAGGTCCATTTCGGCTCCATGATCAGGATGTTGGGACATTATGCAGTATACTATATTGCGATATAGTAAAAGTCAAGACTTTTTTTCATGTTTTTTCGCATTTTTTGGGATTTTCACAGGCGATTGAGGGGGTAGCTGAGGAATGTCCGGCGGATATCAGGGGGCTTTCGGGAATATCCTTTTTTGAGGGTATTTGAGGATCATCAAGGGGGATATTGAGATAGATTTTGCCGGTCTTTTCATTTTTTCTCCGTCGGGTCGAATGTTTTTGGTGGGTGAGGCGATTTGTTTTTATTATAAGCGTTTACGGCCAATAAATACAAAATAATAAGCGGGATAAAGGATATTTCGCAGACCAGTTCGAGCTGGCCATGAGTAAGCAGTCCCCAGAGGGGCTTTGCGCCTGCGGGGTAGAAGATTCGCACATCCCAATGATAGATCGCATCAATGAGGATATGAGTCCAGACGCCGAGGATGCCTGAGATGAGCATTTTCCAGAAGCGGGGGGTGTAGGGTATTCGCAGCAGGTGCATTGCGCGAACGAGCCAAGGGCTAAGCAGGTAGGCCAGGACGGCCCAAGAGGAGCCGGCAAGAGCGCCGAAGAGCAATGTATGACAACAGGCGTGACGGCGTAAGATCAGAACTTCGATGTCAACGATAATGTTGGCGAGCAGGAAAACAGGCACATCCAGCCACTTGCGCAAAGCAAAAGCTATGCAGCCGCTGGGCCCAAAATGATAAGGAGTAAACGGCATAACTTACAGGCTATACGATTTTTTGTCGGTAAGGTTTTATCGTTTTTTATAGCTACCAAAAGGAGATTAGAAAAAGCGATGTTTTGGGGTATTCTAGCTGCCGCTGAGGTATTCGTTTTTCTGCAGGTAGTTCTGTATATAGTCTTTTATCGCGTCTTCGAGGGAGGTAATGTCTTTGCTGTAGCCTGCGCTGCAGAGTTTGGTGATGTCGGCTTGGGTGAAATACTGGTATCTGTCGCGGAGTACTTCCGGCATGTCGATATATTCGATATTTTCCTTTTTACCCATGGCGGCGAAGGTCGCTTTGGCGAGATCGTTCCAGCTTCTGGCTTTTGCGGTGCCGATGTTGAAGATGCCGGCTGGATGAGGATTATCAAGAAAGAACAATGTCATGTCGACGGCGTCCTTGACGTAGATGAAGTCCCGCATCTGCCTGCCGTCGGCGTATTCGGGGTTGTAAGACTTGAAAAGGCGCACCTTGCCGGCAGAATTTATCTGCTGGAAGGCTTTTATCACGAAGCTTCGCATGTGCCCTTTGTGATATTCGTTTGGGCCGAAGACGTTGAAATATTTAAGAACGACGATTCTTTTGAGAATACCTGTACGTTTTGCCCAGAGGTCAAAGAGATGTTTGGAACGGCCGTACAAATTCAAAGGCACAAGTTTTTCGAGCATCGCGTGGTCGTCGGAAAAGCCGACGGAGCCGTCGCCATATGTAGCGGCGCTGGAAGCACAGATAAAGCGAATTTTCCTTTCGACAGCGAATTCGGCGAGGATTCTGCTGTAGTCGTAGTTGTTTTTTTGGAGGTAGGAGCGGTCCTGGACGGTTGTATCAGAGCAGGCGCCCATATGAAAGATCGCATTGATTTTGTCGGGGGTTTTTGCGGCGAGAACTCTTTCGAGCCAGTCGTCTTTTTCGATATAATCAGCGAAGATTAGTTTGCGCAGATTGCCGTTTTTTTCAGCGGAGAGGGGTTCGTCCACGATGAGGATGTCGGTTATTCGGCGGTGGTTGAGCGCAGCAACCAGAGCAGAACCGATGAAGCCGGCTGCTCCTGTGACTATGTACATAGCGTGCCTCCCTGAAGCGGTGGTGTTGCGAAGACATTATGCCTGCTAAAGCTTAATCGAGTCGTCTGCGGCTGTCAAATGTAAGCGCAGAAAAAACCCGCATTAAGGGATAAATATGTTTGCCCCCACCTAAGTCCAAGGCAAGGTCAGCACAAAGCAATGTAGCTGGCGATAGCCAGTATCAGGATGCGTTTCTTGGTTGACATAAACGGAAGCCACACCATGTAATAAAATTTCGGTAAACTCTTCATTACCCTACTCCCCAAAGCCAGATCACCATTTTTGCACAAACAGACACCCGAAGTCTTTAGCAGGTGTTTGCTGCCCATTATTATAGCATAGTTGCCCGGTCAAAACAAGAGCCGGGCTGGTTAATTCAGCATAACCGCTTGCTAAAGAGATAGTTATATACAACAAAAGCACCTGTTTTTTTGCCCTGCTGAGACGGCGAATACTTCATTTTTCAATCAAACAGGTTATTTGATGTCTTTTACCATCGGCAAGTGAAGGTATTATATCGCCTTGAATCGGCTTTCCATCTAATCGGAGAGTTACTTTTCCTTTGCAGATGCCGGCTGGTTTTGTGATGGTAACATCATACCATGCGTTGCGAAAGTATCGGGAGATCTTTGCATGCTTCCAGTCAGGCGGCAGCGTGGGGTCGATTTTGAGCCCTTCGTGTTCTGCCCGGACACCGTAGAGCCATTCCACGACGGCTTGCAGGACCCAGTCGGCAGTAGCAGTCCACCAGCCGACGTAGCTCCAGCCCGGCCAAGGCCAGCCGGGTCCTGCATATGCGTTGACACAACAGAAAGGTTCAGCTCCTGTCTGGCTTGCGGGCAGGTAACGCTCCGCTGGTATGATTTTCCGGAGGGTTTCGTATGCTTCGGAGCCGTTGCCGAGCATCAAATCGGCCATGATCTTAAATGTTGCGGCATGAACATAAACAGCATCGGATTCGGAGGAACCGATTGTTATCCTGCCGATTTCAGGATCATATTTTTCATATCGCGGCGTGTAAAGCAAGGGACCTGCCGGTGTTGCCAGATACTGCTCAACGGCCTTGAAGGCAGATTTGATTCTCTCCGGCGGAGCGGTGCATGAAATCACCGCCCAGGATTGCGGATTAAGGAACATCTTGCCGCCATCGGGACATTTAGCTGAACCGATTATCTGGCCTTTGTCGTTATAGCCCTTAAGATACCAGTTGCCGTCCCATGCGGTATCATTTATTGTTTTTCGCAACTGGTCGTAGCGTTTTTTGTACTCCTCCATGCTCTGGGGTTTGCTGATAACCTTTGCAAGTTCGATCATTCTCAGCAGCGCCCAGCAGTATGCCTGAGTCAACCAGACGGATTCACCTTTTCCTCTGAGCCCGGCGCGATTCATGCTGTCAAGCCAGTCACCGTGACCGATCAGGCACAAGCCATGCGAACCTCTTTGCTGCCAGAGATAGTCGATGGCCAGATCGGCATGGGTCCAGACATCGGCCTGTTTTTCGCTATCGATAAAGGGGGAATTTTCCTTGAGGAATTGATAATCACCGGTTTCCCGCAGATACGCATCGAGTCCGTATATGAGCCAGAAGCAACTGTCGCGATAGTCCCGCCAGTCGGTTTTGCCAAAAGGCACGTTGCTCCACTGCCTGGGGGCATGGCCGTTACTTTTCTGGTGCTTCACGGCTTCGATAATCATTTTCTTTGCCCGGCAGGCATCGAGGAGCCGCAACCCTGCTGAATCCTGCATAACATCGCGATAGCCCTTATCCATTGCCCATCGCGTCCAGCGGGCGTTTTGAATGACCTGCCACTTCAGCCAGGTGTCACAGAACCGTGTCAGGTTTTCTATAGGCGCCTGAATATGCTGCTTTGCGAAAACCTCAGTCATGCCGGCTTTAACCTTTTCAAGGTTTTTTTCGAACAGGGCGACATCATTATTATACTTCGGGACAATCGTGTTTAGCGCCGCTACATTCTCAGCGACACCCACAGCGAACATTATTTTTATGCTCCGGCTGGGGGGCAGTTCGATATTTACTCTCACTGCACCGCAGGTTGTTCCAAGCTCAGGGCCTTGGGTGCAAAAGCATTTTCCTCGTCTGACAGCCTCAGGCTGAGAGACAGATCCGAGTGTACCGATGAAGGCCAGACGTCTGCAATCATAGTCGAGTATCCGCTCGGTCGCCGTGATGAAGCCGGTCTGGCAGAAACGATACTCCGGCGGAACGTTCAAATCCGCAACCAAGGCATTTATATCCTTGTTGAATCCGGCGTATATTGTTTTGCCCCATTCATTTGTGGCTCCGCCGAATTTCCACTCCAGGTACATGAAACAATCAAAGATTTGTTTTTCCTTTGAGTGATTTGTCAACTCCAGCAGGTGCAATTCAGTATTTTCGTCCGGACAGACCAGTGTTGCGAGCCGGCTGGAGGTGTCGCCGAAACGGAGTTTCCACTCCATCGTGCCGGGTGAGTAAACACAACTGTATCCGGAATACTCGCCAAGCTCGGCATGGACCGGATAAATGGTCGGAGAGAAGAGCCGGCTGGTATGACGATTACGGATATAGAAAAACCTGCCGTAGTTGGTCTCATCAAAGTCAGTATGAGGGGTAACCAGATTACCGCTTACACTTTTGTAGCATGAGAAACCCGATCCGAGTTGCGTTATACTCAGCAGATATTCGTCATTACTGAGCAGATTTGCCCAAGGCCTGGGTGTTCCCGGATCGTTTAATTCAAAACTGAAATCATCGAGAAAATGGCCATATTCATCTTTCTGTCTATCTTCCCTTGGGGATTTAAGGGATGCTACAGTCATGCTAACTCCAAGACCAACAACAGAAGAAGTCCTTGAACATCCGAAAATGTGAAAATACCATTTTCCAGAGGAATTTTCAAAGAAAATATTATGTCAGTTACGGGAAAAATATTTTGGCCTTTTTCTGTGAACAGAATCTGGTATACTAACGCGTTTTAGTCCAAGCAGTTTTTTACCAAAGGAGATTTTTATATGGCACAGAGCAAGAAACGTTATGCGGTTGTAGGGGTAAGTAATCGGGGTATATACCTGTTCCTGGATCAGATTCTTAATATCTATAGCAACCATGCGGAATTGGCGGCAGTGATAGACAAAGATCGCAGCAGGATGGAGCAATACAACAATAATCACAAGGTGAACATCCCCAGTTATCTGCCTGAGGAGTTTGACAAGATGGTCCGGGAAAGACGGCCCGATGTGGTAGTTGTCTGCTGTCACGATGCAATGCACCATCATTACGTCATCAAGTCACTGGAGCACAACCTGGATGTGATTTGTGAAAAACCCCTGACTATTGACGAGGACAAATGCTCACAGATCGCAGCTGCTGCTGCTTCAAGCAAAGGAAATGTTCAGGTTACGTTCAACTATCGTTACACCCCCTACGCGACAAAGATAAAGGAGCTGATAGCGCAGGGAAAAGTCGGCAAAGTAGTCAGTGCCGATCTGACATGGTATCTTGATACGCATCACGGCTCATCTTATTTCCAGAGATGGAACCGGCTTCGCGAGATGTCCGGCGGGCTTTCGGTGCACAAAGCATCTCATCACTTCGACGTTATCAACTGGTGGATTGGTCAGAAAGCGGCAGAGGTTTTCGCTTACGGCGCTTTGAATTTTTACGGTCCCAAAGGAGTTCACAATCCCCTGAAGAGAGAACAGATCGGTGACGGCAGGATATGTCCAACGTGTGATATGCGCGACAGATGCAAGTATTACATGCGATGGAACCGGTCGGAGTTTCGCAGCGGCAGGACGGGCGAGAAAATTGATGACCACATCGATTTTGCGCAGGAGTATGAGGACTATTCACCGAGACAATGTATTTTTGATCCGCAGATAAACATCGAGGACACTTACGCAGCGGTGTTTAAGTATGACGGGGGAGCATTTCTGAACTATTCGCTGAACGGCTCGGTGCCTTATGAAGGTTTTCGCGTGGCGATAAACGGTACGGAAGGACGAATAGAATTCTTTGATCCGCACGGCGGAGCGAGAATGCCCTATCCTGTGCCGACCTCGCCGACCGTTACCTACATACCGATGTTCGGAGGCAGAGAGTTAATAGACCTGATTAACCTAGGTGGAGGCCACGGCGGAGGCGATCCGCTTTTGAGTGACGAACTTTTTATCGGGCCGGATCCGCTCGCCCCGGTGAACAGGCAGGCAAGCCTTGAAGATGGGATCAACGCTGTTCTGATGGGAACAGCTGTCCGCAAAAGTGTTGACAGCGGCAAGGTTGTCTCGATCGAACAGATGCGCCGTAAAATCTACAGCAAATAACTACCGTTTCATGCGGTATTCGAGCGGCGAAAGGCCGGTTTGTGTTTTGAACTGAGTTGCGAAATGCTGTGAAGAAGGATAGCCCAATTCGTAGGCTATCGTGGTGACCGGAAGCCTGGTTGTTTCCAGAAGACGTTCAGCTTCAGCAGTGCGAACTTTTATCTGGTATTGCTTGGGCGATGTGTTGAAAGTGCGCCCGAAGTATCTGCATATCTGGCGATAAGACAGATCGAGGGAAGCGAGTATCTTACGCACCGGCGACGGATTGTAGAGACCAGCATCAATCAGTTGTTTAGCCAGGTGCGCCCAGTAATATTGCGAGGCAGTCTGACTCAAGCTGTCAGTTTCAGTTCCGCCTGCCCTTAAGGTTTGCAAAACAAGAACATTGGCGAGGTTTTGGAGCAGTTGCTCACCGGTCGAGCCTGGCGAATTCATTTCGTCGCCTATCATATCAAGCGTTTTTGTCATGTTCTGGTCTGCACGGATAACCTGGGCGTAACCTTCAAGCTCAGGAAGACGGCTTGAGATAATCACGAAGATTCCGTGATAACCGGTTTTTCTGCATGAAAGAACGAACGAGCTTGAAAACTTCAGTATAGCGATTTGCCCGGCTGCAAGCTCAGTGTCCTGATTGTGTACGGTCATGATAAGCCTGCCTTGAGTTACATAGATGATCTGAAACAGGTCGTATGAGCTGGTGCTAAAGGAATACCCCGCAGAACGGGATTTGCGGCCTATTACACAATCGAATTCTTTGAGTCTCATTTACGAACATTATAAGTCCTATTAACGGACGCTGTCAAGCATCAGAGGCGCTAGAATCAGGATGTTTTCTCGGAGGCCTGGATGTTCGCTGAAAAGATACATCGCAGAGAAAACGGGTCAATGAACAGGATATTTTAATAAGGATAAAGATGACTCCCAGAGAAAGATTTCTTGAAACGATACGGTTCGGAAAGCCTGACAGGATACCGCTGGAGCCGGGCGGCGGACGTAAATCCACGCGTGCTCGCTGGCATAAGGAGGGTCTGCCGGCTCATCTCGAAGACCCTGACGAGATCAACAGCTATGCGTACTGCCAAGCGGGCGGCAGCATGGAATTCTGCAGAAACTACGCGGATTTCCCGGTAGACGAGCGAATGATACCGCACTTTGAGGAAAAAGTCATTGAGAAGAAACAGACCAGCCAGATAGTACAGGACTGGAAAGGGAATATCTGCGAAATCAGCAATGAGTTTGGCGTTGAATATCTGCGCAGCGCCATAGATTTTGTTACGCGTCGCTGGATCAAATGCCCTGTGGAAAATCGCGATGACTGGGAAGAGATGAAACATAGATATGACTGCAACTCGCCGGAAAGATTCATGGTTAACGCTGAGGAGGCCGGCAGGGAAGCCAGTGGAGGCGATCTAGTTGTGCAGTTGAATTTTTCAGGGCCTTTCTGGCAGGTGCGTGAGTGGGTGGGGTTTGAAAACCTTTGTATGATGTTGCATGATGATCCGGAATTTGTGAAAGACATGATTTTTTTCTGGAGGGAGTACATTTCCAGCCTGCTGGAAAAGGCCTTTAGTTATGTAGGGCCGCAGGTGGTTCATTTTTCAGAAGATATGGCATACAAGGGTTTTTCGATGATTTCTCCGGCGATGATTCGCGAGTTTTTGCTTCCGTGCTATGTGCAATGGGGCGAGATAATAAAAGGTGCGGGCGTGCCGATTTATGGAATCGACTCGGACGGATTTATCGGCCAGATTATTCCGCTTTGGATCGAGGCGGGAGTAAACGAGTGCGATCCGGTAGAAGTGGCAGCGGGTAATGACATCGTCAGGCTGCGGCAGGAGTTTGGAAAGAAGATGGCATTTCGCGGCGGGATCGACAAGAGAGCTATCGCAGCGGGAGGAGAAACGATAGTTGAGGAAATAAAACGCAATGAGCCGATAATCAGAGATGGCGGCTTTATACCTAGCTGTGACCACGGCGTGCCTTCGGATATTTCCTGGCCTGACTATGTAAGATATATTAAGCTGCTTGCTGAGGCAACGGGTTGGTTGTAAGCAAGAAAAATTTATCAGAAATCCGGAAAGTGAGGTGAATTTATGCACTGCGATCGTTTTACCGGTGATCATTACCAGATCGGCCTGCAGATTGGAGAAAGGTATGCGCTCTGGATACAAAGGGCTATCGCCCATTTTGTGAACTATCACAGCGATGAGTTCAGTGCCGAGGAAATGGCTGGATATACAAGCCAGTGGGAGGAGACAGTTTTACAGAAAGCCCCGAAGCAGCTTGAGCAGTTAAAGGGGGTCTGTAAGGCAGCAGATGTAAACTGGTCGGACCTTCTGGCGATGAATTTTCGATTCTGGAATGCGGTGGATGCACGAAGAGCAGAGAGGATACCGGGCAGGTTTCAGCGTCAGGGCCGAGCGTGCACGAACATAGCTTTGCGAGACCCACAGATGGGGCTACTTCTGGGAGGGACGCTGGATGATTTTCAGTTGACCTGGCACATTGCGGGCTTTGCACCGAAAAAAGCCCTGAAGCATATTTGTGTAACATGGATTGGAACAGCCTGGGCGGGGCGTGGTATTAACGAAGCGGGGCTTGCTATCGGCAACAGCGCGTTAAAGATCAGCGGGATAGATTATCCGAAGCATGCTGAATTTACGGATTTTATCCTTAAGCAGATACTCGAACAGGCAGAAGATGTCGACGGAGCTATCGAGATTCTTCACTCGTTCGGCAGGCAGGTAGGCTCTGCCATAATCCTGGCAGACCGGAAAGGCAACTGCAGGCTTGTTGAAACGTGCTGGGCAGGTGAAGTGATACACCAGATGGCAGATGACAGGCTCTTCTGCGTCAACCACGTACAGTCTGAGGAACTTCGGAAAAAGATGATTGTTATGGCTTACCAGGACAACCCGACACAATGGAGTCTTAACCGTTATGAATACCTGACAAAGCAATTCGCTGATACAAACTTCCAGCCGACGCGTGCAGGCATGGAAAGGCTTCTTGCCAACCATGATAATTACCCCGAATCCATGTGTCACATCATGGCTGCGTATGTTACTATCGCTGCCCCCCAGTCATACCCGGGCACATTGTTTGTTGCCGATGGCCCTTCCTGCAGGAAAAAATTTCAACCGGTAACAATACCATAAAGGGTATTAACATGACCCCAAGAGAAAGATTTCTCGAAACCATACTCTTCGGCAAACCTGACAGAATTCCGCTCATGCCGGGCGGCGGACGTGAATCAACGCGTGCAAGATGGCATAAAGAAGGCCTGCCAGAAAATCTCGAAAACCTCAATGAAATAAACGCTTACGCCTATAAGCTGGCTGGAGGGGCACTACCCTTCTGCAATGATTACGGCGGGATTGTTCCTGTCGATCATACCCTGAAACCCCATTTCGAAAAAAAGGTGATTGAAAAAAAAGAAAGAACGCAGATAGTCCAGGACTGGAAAGGCAACATCTGCGAGATAAGTAATGAATATACGGTTGACTACCTTGGCGGAGAAAATGCAAGAGGAGATTTTGTAACCCGCCGCTGGATAAAATGTCCCGTCGAAAATCGCAACGATTGGGAAAAAATCAAAACCCGCTACAATCCCGATGATCCGGCAAGGTTTCCTGAAAATCCCGAACAGGTAAACAAAAAACTCATCGCATCCGATGGTGCGAGTGTTCTTCACTTCTCAGGCCCGTTCTGGCAGCTCAGGGAATGGGTAGGCTTTGAAAATCTCTGCATGATGTTCTACGATGACCCCAAGCTCGTTCAGGACATGCTCGACTTCTGGAAAGACTTCGTCTCACAACTGCTCGAAAAAGCCCTCAGACTTTTTAAGCCCGATATCGTTCACCTTGCTGAAGACATGGCCTATAAGAACTTTTCAATGATTTCCCCCCGGATGGTTCGCAAATATATCCTGCCATCCTACCAGCAGTGGGGCGAGATACTTCGTGCTGCGCATGTGCCTGTGTACGAAGTTGATTCCGACGGCTTCCTCGGTGAACTGATTCCTATCTGGATCGAGGCAGGCATAAACCATTGTTCTCCTATCGAAGTCGCCGCGGGCAATGACATTAATGAATTCCAGAAGCAGTTTGGCAAAAAGATGGCTTACTCAGGAAGTATTGACAAGCGTGCGATGGCAGCCGGCGGCAAAGTGATTGAGGATGAAATGAAACGCAATGGACCTGCCATAGAAGCCGGCGGCTTCATACCGACATGCGATCACGGAATCCCGCCTGACATATCCTGGCCCGATTACGTCTATTTCATGAAGCTTCTCGCTGCGGCCACGGGCTGGTTATAAATCTGATTACGATTTTGCTCTGGGCAAAATGCCCGCTGCTTTATAAATATCCAGGACAAGCTTGACAGCTTTTCTGCCCTCGTGTCCATCAAGGAGGGGTTTTTCCCCTCTTTCGAGCGATTCAAGAAAGGCTGCGAAATTTCTTCTGTGATTTTCAAACTCGATCTTTGTGTGGTCAGCTTTTCCTCCAAGTTTTGATTTCGGAGCGAAGCTGGTGCGAATTTTTTCATCCTCGACAGTTTCCTCCGCAAAGCTCCAGACAGTAAACCCGTCTTCGAGGTAAAATACGGTCCCCTTTGTGCCGGTGATTTCAAACCGCTTGAACTGGCCCGGTGATGAGGCGGTGGTGCCGTAGATAATCCCCAGGGCACGGTTGGCGAAGCGGACAATGGCGACAGCGGTATCTTCGGCTTCGATGTCATGGCCGAGATGATCGGCAAAGGCTTTTACTTCCGTAACTTCGCCCATGAGGTCGCAGAGCATATCGACCATGTGAATCGACTGATTCATCAAGGCTCCGCCCCCGTCGAGTTTCCATGTGCCGTGCCAACTGTCCTTGTAATAATCATCAGATCGCCACCAGGGCACATAAACTGCGGCGCAAGTGATAGTGCCGAATCGGCCTGATGTAACAGCCTGTCGCAGGGGCGCTATCGCGTCGCTGAAACGGTTCTGGAAGATACATCCAAGAAAGGTGCCTGCTTTTTCATGGGCTTCGATCATAGCGTCGATACGGCTGAGCGTTATTTCCAGCGGCTTTTCACAGATGATATGTTTGCCTGCTTTTGCAGCTGCGATTGTCGGCTCAAGGTGAGCACCGCTGGGAGTAGCAATGGTTACAACGTCAACACTGTCGTCTTCGAACAGATGTTCAGGGGACTGGTAGGCCTTGCAGGAGAATTTTTCGGCAAGCATTTTTGCCTTTTCGGGCAGGGAGTCCGCAAAACCAATAAGATCGGCGTTTTTCAGATTTTTGATTGCGCTGGCGTGAAAATCGGCGATCACTCCGGCGCCGACAATTGCAATATTCCACTTCTTCATTTGATTTCCTTCTTGTTTTTCAAAGAGACTTTTTACAGCGGACTCATTATATTGTGCGGATTGAGCTGATGCAAGAAGGACCTGGATGGTCAGGAATATGGAAGAAATCAAAGAAGTTCTCGAAAGGCTGTATGCCAGGTATAACCACGCGGAATTTGTGCCTCCTGATCCGCTGCAGTTTGTTTATAAATACACCTCTGCCGGGAACAGGGAAATTGCAGCGTTTCTTTCAGCGGCTCTGGCGTACGGCAGGGTCGGGCAGATCGAAAAGAATCTGGCGGGCCTTTTCGAAATTATGGATCCGGGTCCTTATGAATTCGTGATCGGCTTTGATAAAGACAAACGACGAGTTCTGCGCGGTTTCAAGCACCGTTTTAACACAGGTGCTGATATTGCCGAACTGCTGGAACTTCTGCAATACGTTTTGTCCGAATCAGGCAGCATCGAAAAGTATTTCCTTAAAGGCTTTGATAAAACAGATGGGAATATAATCAGCGCTCTTACAGTTTTTGTACAATTGCTGCTTGACAGATACAGGGCCGAACACGGAAGGACCGCTTCCAGGACGCTTCGATACCTGCTTGTGAGTCCTTCCGGCGGCAGCGCGTGTAAAAGGCTGAATCTATTCCTTCGGTGGATGGTGCGCGACGATGAGGTTGACACCGGTTTGTGGAAATCGGTTAAACCTTCGCAACTGGTTGTGCCTGTGGATGTTCATATGGGCAGGCTTTGCGGGATGCTTGGTTTCTGTGAAGATCAAGCTATTTCTCTTAAGACGGCGCTACAGATCACAGCAGGTTTCGCACAGATTGTCCCGGATGATCCTGCCAGATATGATTTTGCTCTGAGCAGAGTCGGGATACTGGAAAACTGCAGCGGCAAAGTTAGTCAACGGTGCCGGAACTGCGAACTGTGGGGAATGTGTCAGAAGCGGTTTTGTAATATTGGCGGATGTTGATGCTGAAGATCGGCAGCATATCACTGGATGTCCCTTTTATGCAGGCACCCATGAGCGGATATACGGACCCTGCGATGCGGGCGATGGCAAGGCGGTTCGGTTGTCCTCTTACCTGCAGCGGAGTGATGCTAGCCGGGAGCGTGCTGCATCAGAAGATTTTCAAGATGCCCGCTTTCAGGGTAAGTGATGATGATCATCCCATATGCGGCCAGATTCTGGGCACAGAGCCGCATGAGATGGCTTCGGCAGCGAAGGTTCTTACAGAGGTGGGATACGACCTGGTAGACCTTAATTTCGCCTGTCCGGCACCAAAAGTCATTAACAAGGGGCGAGGCGGGAGTTTACTGAAAAGCCCCGAAATGGCTATTGAGATATACAGCAGGGTAAGACAGGCGGTTTCGTGCCCGGTCATTATGAAACTGCGGTTCGGGTTCGATTCGAGCGAAGAATCACGCGAGAATTTCTGGAAGATAGTTGAGCAGGCCTGCCTACATGGCATCGATGCCGTGGTAATACACGGGCGGACCGTAAAACAATATTATCGCGGCAGGGCTGACTGGGATATTATCACCGAAGTCAAGAGGCGATTCAGCAGGACTGTCATTATCGGCAGCGGGGATATGTTCGAACCGCAGGAGATCGTCGCGCTGCTGAGGCGGTCAGGAATGGATGCAGCAGCGATTGCACGCGGGGCGATAGGCAACCCGTGGATCTTCAGGGACATCAGGAAAGTTCTTAAAAATAATATACTCCTCCCACCGCCTGATATTGTTGAGCAGGGACAAGTGATTCTTGCACATTTTGCGATGGTATGCAGAATCTTCGAAGTAAAAAAGGCAGTAACGTACTTCCGCAAGTTTATTGTCAAGTACACAAAACTGCATCCTAATAGAAGAGCTGTCTGTGAAAGGCTTTTGGCTGTTCAGAATGCCGACGAATTATACAGCACTATAAGGGAACACTATGGCATCGATTGAAAAACTGAAAATTTTCCAGTTCAGGCAGCTTTTTGCTTTGAGCTTTATTCATTTTGTTGTGGATATGTTCGCAGGGATGCTGCCTCCGCTTCTGCCTGCTATTCGTGATTATTTCCAGGTATCGCTGAAGACGGTGGTGGCGTTGCTTGCGGTGTTTAACATAGTATGCAATGCTGTTCAGATAGCCACAGGACATCTGAGAGCTTCGAAAAAGCGGCCTTTTTTTATGCCGCTTGGTCTTGTGCTGTCCGGGGCTGTGTGCTTTTTTGCGCTCCTTCCTGCAGGCCGTGGTGATTCAATCAGAGTTCTTTTGCCTTTTGCACTGGTGTTATTGGCTGGAACAGGCATTGCGATTACACATCCCGAAGGTCTTCGAGCGGTCTATCTTCTGCGAAGAATCCCTACCGCTGAGAGCAGCACAATTTTTCTGATGGGCGGTTTTCTGGGCTCTTCGACAGGCGCTTGGGTCTCGACGCTGCTTGTGGATACCTGGGGACTCAAGGCACTTTTGGTGCTTCTGCTTGGGCCGTTGCTGGGAATTATTGTGATGTCTATGGTACGTTTTCGACTTGCGGTGGACAGAGCAGTGCACATAAATTCAAAGCATGAAAAACACAGATTACCTTTTTGGATGATAATGCTTATGGCTTTGCCCGGCACTACTGCCACATTGATAATTATAAGTTTTCTACCCATCAGGCTGGTGAATGAAATGGGCTTTGATCTTCCTTTTGGGGGCTTTAGCACAATGCTGTTCGGGCTCGGTGCGATG
Source organism: Planctomycetota bacterium (assembly GCA_043816955.1). GTDB lineage: Bacteria > Planctomycetota > Phycisphaerae > Sedimentisphaerales > CAYZTY01 > JBDRHL01. Next base: position 15,522 of record JBDRHL010000243.1, read on the forward strand.
TCTGGAGCTTTCCTCTGGGCGAGGGTATCGAGGAAAATCCCGGAACTGAAGACCTGTATTTTTGCATTTTTAGTCGGTATCCCTTTCTATTTTTTATACCTGTTCACCATGGATTCCAAAATCGCTGTTGCAAGTCTTTTTGTGATGAGCTTCACTTGTACAGGAACGTTTCCGCTGATTGTAGCAATGGCTCGGCATGCAAAGGGAGCAAACCTCGGACAGCGGATGGGGTTGATTGTCGGAGGGTGCTGGGGGTTTGCAAGTCTGGTATTGATAGCATTTGGGCCTGTTGCAGATAAGTACGGCGTTGGTGGGATTCTCCGATGGGTGTGGGCGGGGTATCTGGCAAGTGCTCTGGTTGGAATATATGTCTGGTATAAGACTGCTGCCTGCCAAAAGTTCCGTGCCGATTAGCCGGCTAGTATTTCAATGTTCTCCATGGAGCCGATTTTGCCGTTGGCAAGAGTCAGATATTCAAGTTTAGATGGATCGTGTCCAAGGAGTCGGCTGCCGACTGTGTCAACCGCAACGGGATCAAAGCCTGCAAGAATCAAACCGATGTGTTTTTCCGTACCGGAAAGGTGCATGCCCGTAAGGGCGATGGAGGCATCGACTACAGACAAGTCGGGCTTCTTATAGGTGCAGATGTCTACCACCGATTTATCCGTGGAGGGCGAGTGCAGTTTTGACTTGTTCCAGCCGCCCTTGTAGAACGGAGCGGGCGCTATGCCGAACATGTTTTTCATTGCGATGGTTGTTCTGGTGAAACTGTGGTCTTTGAGAACCGGGACCGAAATTATGAAGGCCTCAAGCAGAATCCCGGGCATGTGAAATTCCCTGAGCTGAAGGGCATCGTTATTTTTGAGCAGAACAGATTGGTGCCGGTTGAAATCAATCAGAGGCAGATTGTATTTTTGCGCGAGGTCTGTATAGCCGTTGGCGTCGAAGGTATCCTGCGTAATGCCGCTGCCGCAGCCTTCGCCGACGGCAATTTCAGCGGTGGTATATTTCCTGCAATACCGGTAAACCGCTTCAACAGCAGCGACGTTGGTAGTAACCGGCGGCGGAGAGGCATTGGTTAGGTTTGGTTTGATGATGATAAGACCCTCCTGAGGCAGTCCGGGCCCTGCGCCGATTAAATCCAGGGCCCTTGTTACACTGGCTGTGTAATTAGTAAATTTAACTCTGGCTACAGTGCTCATAAGGTGAGATCTTATTATACCTTTCTGCTTTTTTCAACTCTGCTGTATGATATAATGACAGCCAGACCACACATGATATAATATTTGCCTGTAAGCCTTTATCCGGTTATAATTACGGTTTTAGAAAAGCCGGTGCTATCATGATGTTATATTACAGAAATTAACCATGCGAAACGCGATAACAGAAAAAATTAATCAGCTAAAAAGGGGAACAGTAGAGATATACACCGAAGAGGGGCTTGCTGAACGGCTTGCCCAGGCGGGAAAAGATGGCAGGCAGTTACGTGTCAAACTCGGTATGGATCCTACTGCTCCGGATATCCATCTGGGACATACGGTTGTACTGCGAAAACTCAGACAGTTTCAGGATATGGGCCACAAAGCGGTTCTGATTATCGGTGATTACACCGCCAGGATCGGGGATCCCACGGGGCAGAACACAACCAGGCCGGTTCTCGACAGCAGGCAGATCGAAAAAAACGCTCAAACTTACTTCGACCAGGCGGGGAAAATACTCGATACCTCAAACGAAAAGCTGGAAATCAGGTACAACGGTGAGTGGCTTGCTGATCTGCGTCTTACCGACATAATCAGACTGACCAGCACAATGACGGTTGCAAGGATGCTGGAACGAGACACGTTTGAACTGCGTTATAAAAAAGGCGAGCCTATCAGCATTCACGAGTTTCTGTACCCGCTCATGCAGGGCTACGACTCGGTTATGATAAAAAGCGACGTTGAACTGGGCGGAACCGACCAGACTTTTAATAATCTCGTTGGCAGAGACCTCCAGAAATTCAACGGCCAAACGCCGCAGATTGTGATGATTATGCCCATTCTTGTCGGGCTTGACGGGACTGAAAAGATGAGCAAATCAAAGGGCAATTACATCGGCGTAACCGATCAGCCAAAGGATATATTCGGTAAGATAATGAGCATCCCCGATGAGCTGATGGGAAATTACTTTACTCTGCTCACCGAGATCTTTGAGGAAAGGATCGCCGAACTTCTCGATCCTTCCAGAACCCATCCGAAACAGGCAAAAGTACTGCTTGCCAAAACTGTCGTAACACAGTTTTACAACCAAAGAGCCGCCGATCTTGCTGCGGCTGAGTTCGAAAAGGTGTTCGCTCAGAAGCAGTTGCCGGACGAGATGGCTGAGATACATATTGATCCTGCCGCCCTGACAGCAGCAAAACTGCTTGTCAAATGCGATCTTGTGGGGTCAGGAGGAGAAGCCAAACGGATGATCCAGCAATCAGCAGTCAGCATCGACGGGGGAAAAATCACCGATCCAAATACCAGAATTCAGCCAGCAGATGGAATGGTCATAAGGGTCGGCAAACTCAAGTTTGCCAGACTCAGAACAAAATGAACTTCCATCACAAAAACAGTGTCAATTTTCTTAAGTGCTGAATGGCATAGCGTCCGTGAATTCGCACTTTGCTCACAAATACACGCGATTACCCGTTTCTTAAAGGTTCAAAGAGTATTTCCCCGAATCTTGGCTGCTTTAATCGAGCGAATTGCTGTAAGCCATCCAGCAAACGATAATAAACAAACTTTGTTTTCTTTCGGAAGCGGCTGGTATAGGAAA
>JBDRHL010000244.1:0-3632 GCA_043816955.1 Planctomycetota bacterium
CTCACGTAAGTCAACAAAACACGGATCTGCAATGCCTGAATTAATATCATACAAGTAGGTGTTTTGCCATGTTGTCATGTTCACATCGAATCCACCTCCGTCTCCCCACACTCCAGAGTTGGCGTCTTCGTTAATCCAGAAGTTGTAATTACCACCTGCGCTCTTCCAGAAAAGATTTTGATTGGAATCGCTCAGTACACTATCCTCTGTGCAGGCATGCAGTGCGTAAAACTCATCCGACACGTTAGTTGTGGAATAGAGGTTCTTTCTAACCTGGTTCTGTGTGTAATTATTTCTTACACTTACCATCTGAGGTACGACCTGATAGATAATCTGATAGTCACAGTCCACCAGTATATTGTTCTCGATAACATTAAGTTTGCCGGGGTTCATCATTACACCGCAACCAGCAATATCAACTATATTGCTTAAAACATCACAAGACATAGATCCTTCATCGAGGTAAATACCAAATACAGGCCATTCTACTGGAACAACAATTTCTCCATTAGCAACCCAGCATCCATACGTGTCCCTTACCAGGTTATACTGAAATGTATGACCAACCATGGTAGGAAGGTCATTTATGTCCCATTGGTCCGATATGCATCCGTGACATCGCAGTCCTCCGACATCTGATGTTTCTGTACCAGCACGCTCGATGAGGTTGTACTGACAAGTATTTTCTCCTCAAGGATTAGCTCCAAGCTGAATACCATCACGTGGCATATCGTGAATCCAATTGTGAGCGATGAGGATGTCATCGGTATATGCATACTCATTCACATCGGAAGCGGTTATTCCATAGAAGGGGAACTCAATTCCTGCGCAGTATTTGTTTTCATCAGCACAGTGATGTATATGGTTGTTCACGATGCTGCTAGACTTCACGCTTCCACCTACATAGATGCCGCTGTCGCCGGCATATGAGATAGTGTTTCGTTCGATGACGATGTTATTACAATCCTGCCCGTCATAAACTATTACGGTCAGGCCCCGTCTTTCCGGAGCGTAAATCTCGTTGTCACTAAATGTACAGTAACTACTGTTTTTGATAATTACCGCATCTAAACCATAAACTTCCGTAAACTTAAAGCCCGAAATTGTAATGTGGCTGGCGCCATCGAGAACAAAAAGGTTATTTTGATTCGGAACATCAACCAGAACCTGAGCTGTATTATTAATATTGTTAATATCTACACCTGCTGGTGGCCATAGATAGATTACTTCGTGTTTAACCCGCATATTTCATAGGATTTTCAGATTTTTTATTGACAAATGGCCTAACTGCTTGCAGTATAATGAGTTGTGTTAAACATTATACTTAAACAGAAAGGCCATTTATATGACAGACTGTAACACACAGCCACTGCTTTTTTCAAATCTAAAAAATAAAAAAATCCAGGCTGACTTCAATGGCGGCTGCCTCACTTCCGATGCAGGCGCATTGCTTCTGAGAGAGGTTGACAAACATCTTGGTCTTATCGATGCCATCAATCGCTGCATCTCCGACCCCCGCAATGAATTTTTCATTGTTCATCAGCAAAGAACAATGCTGGCTCAACGCATTCTCGGAATTGCTCTGGGTTATGAAGACCTCAACGACCATCAGGCCCTCCGCGATGATCCATTATTGCAGATTGTTACAGAACGAGGCGTAACAAAAAATGAACTGCCTCTTGCCTCACCGCCGACCTTATGCAGGCTGGAAAACAGGATTGACCGCAAGAGTCTTGCGGATATTGCAAAGGTATTTGTTGAAACATTCATCGCCTCTTTTACAGAACAACCCGAAGAGCTGATACTGGATTTTGATGCAACCGATGATTCTGTTCATGGCAATCAGGAAAAAAGATTCTTTCACGGCTATTACGATAATTACTGCTTTCTGCCTTTGTATGTATTCTGCAATAGTTCGCTGCTTGTCGCATATCTGCGTCCTTCGGATATAGATGCGTCAATGCACAGCAAAGCAATTTTGAAACTGTTGGTAAACAGATTCCGTCAGCAGTGGCCGAATGTAAGGATTATTATCCGCTGCGACAGCGGTTTTTGCAGATGGAGGCTTATGCGATGCTGTGACAGGAATGATGTCGGCTATATCATTGGTCTTGCCCGCAATGCGGTACTTGAGAGAATATCTGGACAATGGACAGATATTTCAAAGACGCGGTTTGAACAGACCCAACAGAAGCAGAGAGTATTCGGCGATTTTTTGTATGCCGCCGATACCTGGGACAAGCAGCGCAGAGTAATCGTCAAAGCAGAACATCTGCGGCAGGGAGAAAATACCCGCTTTATTGTGACCAACCTTGCCGGTAATCCGCAGGAGCTTTATGACGAGCTTTATTGTAAGCGAGGCGACGCTGAGAACAGGATAAAGGAGCAGCAGCTGGGATTGTTTGCCGACCGAACCAGTTGTCATGATTTTGTTGCCAATCAGTTCAGAGTTTTGCTGTCTGCTGCTGCTTATGTTCTTATGGATACGCTTCGCAGAGAAGGTCTTTGTAATACAGAACTGGCCAATGCACAGGTTGATACAATTCGTCTGAAGCTGCTGAAGATTGGAGCCAGGGTTTTGTGTTCAGTTCGGCGGATAGTATTTCATTTTGCCGAAGGTTTTCCATTCAAGGCACTCTTTGCTGATGTTCTGATGCGATTACGTGCTATGTCAATTGTGTTTTTGTCATCGGCTTGATGTCGACAAAATCTCGTTTTGTTTGTCGGGGGTAAGGGGGTGGTTTGCGCTCGATATGGCGAATCAGGCATATTCAGCCGAATCCGCACCAAAATTATCCTCCACCGCCGTATTTGATATCCCTATGAAATATGCGGGTTAATACACCATTCACCAGCTTGATCTATCAGGTTAACGTCATTTTCAACTCTAAAACGCGTATTTGCGCAATAACCATAATCATTGTGGTTTGTTTCGATCTCGCGAGTACCATAATTTATTGACACAACGTTAGCCCACCATGAGCCCCATGAAGCATTAGGTCCACCTACAAAACAAAAAATCTCCGCTTGATTAGGTTCTGCTAATTGTTCAGGGAACAGCCCGTCAGCATATTTGAGATAATAAGCATTTGTCCCCTGGCCTTCTGAGATAGAATAGCTTCCATAAAGAGGATCGTTCGGATTGTAATTAGGGGTTCTGGCACGGGTCTGGCGCACATTGTTTACAAAAAGATGCCGACCCCACCACGTTGGGGTTGGTCTATCCGTTTTCAAAATAGGCCCGCTATGTGTTTCCCATCCCCAAGTGACTATACCGCCGCTAACCACAGGTGTTTCACCTGGATAAGCCTGCCACGTAACTTCGTAATCTGCAGTACCGCTATCCTGGCTGTCCAATGTAAAAGGCTGCGAAAGCCAATAATAATACCACCCGCCACGAACATTGATGGTAACCGAGTCCGTCAAACCTGACAGAATCAATTCCCGGACAACCGTACGAGCCTTGGTGAGAGTAGCCCATGGGCCATCCGAACCATTGGGTTCAGCTATGGTACCAGTCCAAGCGTCGTTGCCAGTTGATGACGACACATAGTATGTCGTAGTACCATAACCTAAAGATGAAAAACACAGGATAACAACCACCATAAAGAGAAACAGTTTGATTAAATAGT
>JBDRHL010000245.1:0-23108 GCA_043816955.1 Planctomycetota bacterium
GGGGCAGGGAAAAGGGGGTTGGTTCAGTATTTCATCCCCAAACAGCAAAATATGTGCAGACAAAACACGATTCTTTTCTGCTGTAGCAATGTGTGATATTTACTGAACTTTTACTCGAACCCGGGTCCTCTGGCACGCTATTGTTTGCTGATTATCTCTTGACCCAAACTGCTGCTGATGCTTTAATATCCTCGTTTTGTGGTTTATTTGATGCCGAAAGGGACAAAAGCATGAAGATAAGCAAGCGAGCCCAGGCTGTACCGCCCTCAGCTACAATTGCGGTCACCGCGCGTGCAAAGGAAATGAAAGCCCAGGGAGTTGATATTGTAAGTTTCGGTGCCGGCGAGCCTGATTTTGACACACCGGATTATATTAAAAAGGCCGCTATCGACGCCCTCAACGCCGGGCAGACAAAATACACCGCAGCAGCGGGAGTGCCCGAGCTGCGAAAAGCTATCGCTGAAAAACTTAAAAGAGACAACGGCTTGAATTATACACCTGAGCAGGTAATCGTGAATCTCGGCGCTAAGCACTCGGTTTATGAGGCTATGCAGGCAGTTCTGGATCCTGGCGATGAGGTGATATTGCCGACTCCGTACTGGGTAACTTATCCGGAGACAATTAAACTCGCCGACGCGGAAATGAAAGTTGTCCGGACCGAAGAGTCCGACGGCTACAAACTGACACCCCGGCAGCTGGAAGCAGCCATAAACAAAAAAACCGCCATGCTTCTGATTAACTCACCCAACAACCCCGGCGGCTTTTCATACACGCAGGAGGAGCTGTCTGCTCTTGCTGACGTTCTCAGGGATACCGGTATAATGGTTCTGTCGGACGAGATATACGAGAAACTTGTCTATGGCGATACCAGATTTGTCAGTTTTGCGTCACTGAGTGAAGATGCCTACAATCGCACTTTAACGATTAACGGCTTGAGCAAGGCATTCTCGATGACAGGCTGGCGCCTGGGTTATACGGCAGGGCCGCTCGACGTGATTAAGGCAATGGGAAGACTGCAGTCACACATGACATCCAATCCGGTTACCTTCGCTCAGACAGCCGCTATTGAGGCTCTGCGAAAACCCGAAGATGAAGTCGAAAAAATGCGGGTCGAGTTCGAAAAACGCGGAGAATATATGTCAAAACGCCTTAACTCAATGAAAAGCGTTAACTGTCACAAACCAACCGGTGCTTTTTACTGTTTTCCGGACGTCTCAGGCAGCTATGGCAGAAACATCGGAGGCGCTCAGATAAACGGCAGCATGGATTTTGCCAAAGCTTTGCTTGAGCAGACCAAAGTCGCCCTAGTGCCAGGCCTGCCGTTTGGCTGCGACAACAATGTAAGACTTAGCTTTGCTACGTCAATGGAACAGATAAAAAAAGGACTCGATCGACTGGAAAAATGGCTTGCATAGGGCCGGAAAGATGCCGAACAGGATGTTTCTGTTCCAGTGCAGACAGCCGGATAATTTGTTTTGGAATATTCGGATTTTTGCCAACACTTTTCCGTCCGAAAGCGTCTAACATTGCAGCCGGGAAAAAAGTGAAGCGGTGTCCAGCAATCGGAGATGTAAGTGCTGCAAAAATCGCATCCACATAATTATGACCGATCTCACAGGAAGAACCGGCAGACGTACGAAGCAATAATTTGTGAAAACTACAGGAAGATATATCGTTTTATGGTATACCTGACAAATGACTCGATTCTCGCCGAAGACCTTACACAGGAGACCTTCGCTGCTGCCTGGGCTGATCTGGTGAACTACAGGTCGAAAGCTGCGATGAGAACATGGCTCCACCGCATCGCATATAATAAGTTTATCGACTCAAAACGCAAGCTTAAGCGGAGTGAGAATTTTACCGCCGTTCTGAAAGAGCGGGCGGGCGACACACAGATGACAGCCTTTAATCCCCTCAAACGCCTTATTACCGAAGAAACATCGTTAATCCTGCTGAAGGCTCTCCATCGGCTGGAGAAATCTGACTATGTGACGGTTGTTCTTCACTACATACAGGGGCTCAGCTTCCGGCAGATGTCAAAAATACTCCAGGAACCTGTGGGAACTATAAAATGGCGAACAAGCAAAGCTCTAAAAGAACTAAAAAAACTCTTAACTGACAAGGTAAATCCGTGAACGAGAAAAAACAATACAATTTGCAAAATGTGACTTCACGATCACTAAAAGCTGCCTTGCGAGGCCTTTCTGATATTGATTTTCCTGACACTTTGAAGGCAAGGCTCATCGCGGCGATTCCCGATAATTGTCTTCATGCTCCTCGCCGGCACTGTGTACAATGGTACTTCAAGACCTGGGGACTGGGCACCGCTATTGCGGCAGTACTTCTTTTTGTTTTGATACTAGTGGTAACCTACGGCTCAATCCTTCCGGCAGGTGGCTCCGTAATCGATTGGAATGATCGTCCAACGGATTTGAACGACCGCCCTGTCGAATTGATTAACAAGCATTCGGCCTTACAGCGCAGAACGATGCAGTATGCTATGGCTGACCAGAATAACATAGGCCTGGCAAGCTCCGCATTATGTGTCCCTTAGCGGGCCGGATTGTGGATAACAAACTTAACGAAACGACTTTCGAGTGTTATAATCACCGGAGTTGATAAGCTTGTAGAATTGCTGAAATGTGGGAGTAGATTCAAAAATGAATGATTCACACGAGACAGAAATAAAACAAAAACATGCGCTGTCCGGCTGGCCGATGGTGCTCTTCTGGCTGATTATGTTCATTTTTGCAGGACACGCCTCAACCCACATGGTTGGTGCTGGAGACACCTGGGTCGCAATGGCCTGCGGGAGACACTTCATAAATCATGGTGTCGATACAGTGGAACCTTTCAGTGCTAATTCACATCGGCCGGGCCCTACGCAGGAGGAAATCGATTCCTGGCCGGGATTCGCCCGGACGATTGCCAAACACTTTGATATCGAGACGATAAGGTACTGGCATCCTACCGGGTGGGTTAACCAGAACTGGCTCACACATGTGATATTCTATTGGCTCGTCAATACCTTTAACAAGGATTTCAGCACGGCGACTTTTGAACACGGGGAATTTAATATTCTTGTATACTGGAAGTTCGCAATCTACATAATTACCGTTATTACCGTTTTCTATACCGCCCGACTGATCAGAGTAAATCCCGCCCTGGCGGCCACGTTTGCAGCTTTTGCCATGTTTGTCGCACGAAGCTTTCTGGACATCCGTCCCCAGGGATTTACGAATATGCTTGTTGCTGTTTTTCTCTTCCTGCTTGTCCTGACCACGTATCGACACTATCTGTACATCTGGCTTGTTGTGCCCCTTGTGGTCTTCTGGTGTAATGTCCACGGAGGATATATTTACGTTTTTATCATGCTCGTACCATTCATTGGTTGGCACCTCGTGATGATTATTGGAAATGCACTGTTGAAAAAACACCATATCCAGCCCAAAGGACGTCTGATTGCAATCGGTCCCAAAGGCGTCACACATGCAATTGCTGCTTTTGTCGTTGCCTTCATAGCGACTATAGTTTTCAATCCGTTTCACCTGACTAATCTTACCCACACCTATGAAGTAAGCTTCAGCGCCCACGCCGAGATGTGGAGAACTGTCAACGAATGGCACCCGGCCTTTGAATGGTCCAATCCCGTCGGCACAGGCATCCCGTTTCTTATAATGTTTATCATGGCGCTGCTCATTTTACCCGTCTGGCTGATAATTATTCCTACAGGACCCAGGATCACTGCAGTTCGTTCAAAACATCAGCGGGTGCGAACTAAACCTCCTTCAGTTGATGAGTACGAATGGCCTAGAATCGATGTCGCCCTGATATTTATTGCGGCCCTGACTGTTTACATGGCCTACAGATCAAGGCGATTCATACCTATAGCTGCTATTGCTGCCTGCCCCCTGACGGCTATGATGCTTGATCAGATCGTACGAATGATCAGTGCTGTTGCAAATTTCAAGAAAGCAAAAGGTCTTGTCGTTTCACCCATGCCCCGCCAAATGCAGGTATTTGCCTGTACCGCCGCGATTGCCGCTGTGCTGGTCTTTGGCACTTGGTGGGGATTAAAGTATAAGCGCATTTATCTTGATCCGTGGGGAGACGATTCTAGACTTGCCTCGGTCTTCATGAGGATGACCGCCTCCCATGCCAAGCCGTTCTATGCGATGAATTTTATCCGGGATAACAAAATATCCGGCAAAATGTTCAACTATTGGACTGAAGGCGGATTCATTGCCTGGGGACAGGATCCGGACCCCAATACCGGAAAGACTCCTTTGCAGCTTTTTATGGATGGGCGCGCCCAGGCCGCGTACAACACCGACGCCTATAACCGCTGGCAGGCAATCATGATGGGAGGGCCCGAGTCATATAAAGTCAGGAGGCTGGCGGGAAGAAAACCTACAGCCAAAGAGTTTGAAAAAATCGGTGAATGGATCAGCGAAGAGCTTCGAAAAAACAATGTCTGGGTTACACTCATGCCCGCCGCCCAATTTAGTAGTGACTTTGTAATGGGGCTGGAACATAACCCCGATTGGCGGATCGTTTTCATGAACAACGGCCAGAAACTCTTCGTTGATGTCAAAACCGAACAAGGCGAGAAGCTGTATAAGGGACTTTTCGACGGAACAACCGTCAACAGTGATGACTTCTCAAGGCTGCTTACGCTTTCTCACAATTTGCTGCGCATAGGTGACAGGAGAATTCTCGAAGGAGCATTTGCCGCCGCAGCACAGGCCTTTCAGTTAGATCCTTCAAGAATGCCTATTGCCGAGATATTTCTCGCAGGAAACCTGGGAATGCAGCAGGAGGCAGACCGGTTCTGCGAAAGCTTCGTGCAGGACTTTATAAACAAAAAAAATGAGTACGAAAAAAGGAATGGCTACGCCAGAAGGCTCAGGGCTGCTGTAATCACAAGCGAACGACTGACAAAAAGCTATGCGGACAAGGCAGGAAAAGCGGATGATCCTGAAAGTGAGGGACGCAAAAGGTTCTATGCCTCTCGAATGAATGAATTTGTCAGGGAATTAATGCCTGTCAGTGCGGGTCAGAGGTGGTGAATATGAGCCATGACAAAAACGTTTCAGTTACTGTTTTTTTCCCCTGCCACAATGAACAGGAAAACGTCGCACGGACCGCCCGCCAGGCACTTGATGTATTAAGCAGAATCTCAAATGACTACGAAGTTATCATAGTGGATGACGGCAGTACCGATCTGACCGGTAAAATCTCAGACGATCTTGCCAACGAAAACAACAATATCAAAGTGGTTCACCATGAAGTTAATAAAGGCTACGGGGCCGCCCTGCAATCAGGCTTCAGGGCGGCGACAAAGAACCTGGTGTTCTATACTGATGGTGACGGACAGTTTGACATCAACGAAATGCCGGCACTGATTCCCCTGATGCAGGACTTTGATATTGTCTCCTGCTACAGGCTTAATCGCCGTGAAGGACTTATGCGAAAGCTGAACGCCTGGGCGTGGACAAAACTTGTATGCTTCATTTTCAAAATGAAAATCCGTGACATTGATTGTGCTTTCAAACTTTTCAAACGTGAAATTTTTGATAATATTCAGATGCAAAGCACCGGTGCCCTCATCGATACTGAAATTCTTGCAAGAGCAATTCGAAAAGGCTACCGCATCACGCAGAGCCCGGTTCACCATTACCCAAGAGTCGCCGGGACCCAATCCGGGGCGAATATCTCCGTTATACTCAGGGCTTTTAAGGAATTGTTCAAACTCAAAGACCAGATAGCAAAGGATACGCAATAATAACACTCCCCCCCTTTAGGGGGCACAGGTTGCGTCACGATGTGTCTTATTAGCGGGTTTTCTTCAAAGAGGGTTTTTTCTGTCCCCTTTTCTTTTATACATAACCGATCCTCTTAAAAGGGTTTATCGACATTCCAAAGATCATACGTGATTAGTTCGTTAAGCCGGGTGACTTTTTGGCCGAGTTTAATCAGTACGTGCGTTGTGATATTTCGTGTTTCTTGCGCGAAAGGATCGTATGGTGGGCAGAATTGAAGAAATACTTGCTTCGGCGGTAGAGAGGAATGCCTCGGATATACACATAAATGTGGGGCTGGCTCCGATAGTGCGTATTAACACGGAGCTTTTGGAAATGCAGTGTCCTGTAGTAACTCAGGATGAGGCGGAGGAAATTGTAAAGGAAATGACCAGCCAGCAACGCTTCAACACGCTGCTTACCGAGCGTGATCTTGATTTTTCTGTAACTGGCCGAAACGGCACACGTTTTCGTGTAAACGCACATTTTCAGCGTGAGACGCTGGCGCTGTCATTTCGTGCGATAGCCGATACCGTGCCGAGCCCACAGGAGCTTCATCTGCCTGAGATAGTATCCCGACTTGCGGAACTTCCACGCGGTCTTGTACTTGTAACCGGCCACACCGGTTCGGGCAAAAGCACAACCCTTGCTTCAATGATCGGCCAGATTAATCAGAGGCATCGCAGGCATGTTATCACACTTGAAGATCCGATTGAATATCTTATTAGGAACGACCACAGTATTATTGAGCAGCGGGAGATAGGTTCAGATTGTCCGAATTTTCCATCAGGGTTGCGTCATGCTCTGCGCCAGGACCCAGATATTATCCTGGTCGGTGAGATGCGTGATCTTGAGACAACCGGTGCAACGATCACCGCTGCCGAAACCGGTCATCTTGTGTTGAGCACATTACACACGATCAACGCTTCGCAGACGATTGAGCGGATAATCGATATCTATCCGACAGGGCAGCAGAATCAGATTCGTACCATGCTTGCAAATACACTCTGTGCGGTGATTTCACAGACATTGTTCAAACGGGCTGATCAGCCCGGGATGGTTCCTTGCGCAGAGATACTTTTGTGTACCCCTGCTGTGAAAAACTGCATTCGAGAGAACAGGATTTTTGAAATACCGAATATTATTGATACGGCGCGCAGGCAGGGAATGCAGAGTATGGATTTCAGTATCGCCGATGTGTTCAGCAAAGGCTATATCGACAGGCAGGATGCTATTGCATATGCAGTTGATCCTGCAAGAATGGAGAAAACTCTCCAGCGGGCGCCTCTGACAGCAGTTGCAGTGTAACGCAGGTTCGATGCAGTTTATTTATCCTCACGCCTCAGCCATGCGACAAATTTTTCTAAACCCTCCTGGATGGTTGTTCGAGGACTATAACCCAGGTCCTCTGCCGCTCTGGTAATATCAGCAAACGTACGGTCAACGTCCCCCGGCTGAACAGGGGCAAATTGCTTTTTTGCTTTTTTGCCGAGGGCTTTTTCGATGTGTTTAATCAACTCACTCAGCGCAATGGGTTGGGATTCACCGAGGTTGTAAATGTTGTAACCGCTGCACCGCTGCATCGCTGAGATGACCCCATCAATAACATCGTCGATATATGTGAAATCGCGCATCATGGTGCCGTCACCGTAGATTGGTATGGATTTGTTCTGTTCGATAAGCCTGGCAAACTTGTGTATCGCAAGATCAGGCCTTTGGCGCGGCCCGTAAACGGTGAAGAAACGCAGAGACGTTATTGAAATCTGATAAAGATGGTAATATGTGTGGCAAATAAGTTCACAGGCCTTCTTTGTGGCTGCATACGGTGAAATCGGAGAGTCAACGTTATCATTTTCTGCGAAGGGGATTTTTTTATTGTTGCCATAAATGCTCGAACTCGAAGCAAAGATAAACTTTTTTACATTGTGCTTTCTGGCGGCTTCAAGGCACCGGACCGTGCCGTTTATGTTAACATCGGCATACAGGCCCGGCTGCTCGATCGAAGGGCGAACACCGGCTTTGGCAGCAAGGTGAACAATTATGTCGATATTCCTGCCCGCAGCTCGTTCGATTGCGATGGTATTGCGAATGTCCGCTTCTATCAGCTCGAAACTGCTGTTCTGCAGGCAAACCCTGATATTCTCGCGTTTGATCTGAGGATCATAGAAATCATCAAAGTTATCGAACCCGAGTACTTCCCAGCCATTCCGGAGAAGCCTTTCGCACAGATGTGAACCGATAAAGCCCGCCGCGCCGGTGATAAGTGCTTTCATGTTACACTGCCTTCAAATCAGATATTCAAGCCGGTTGTTATGCGCAATAGACAATGACTGCTCCTATCAGCAAAGCTGCCAAAAGGGCAATCTCTTTGGACAGGATGGATCTGTTTTGGAACCATTGCATTATGGCAGTTGATTTTTCCAGTCTGATGCTGAATATCATCAGAGAAGTGAGCAGAAGGACTATGCCGATGATTATTATGCCGGTCGGCACACGGCAAGAGGATGCACCGATGAGGAAAATAACTGCCAAAACAAGTCTTATCAGCGCGATGACGTAAATGCGTTTGCCTTTCCTGAAGAATCTAAGCATTCTGTCGATAAGTAACGGCTTTATCATAAGCAGCAAAGAACAGAAAATTATAAATATTCCGACAATTCTTATTCCCAGCGGCATAGAGTATCTCCTTGTTTACGGTCTTCCTATACTGTAATATTGGAACCCTGCTTTTTTGACGAATGTCGGTTCGTAAAGATTTCTTCCATCGAAAATCAAAGTCCTCTTGAGTGCTTTGGCAATTCTTTCGAAATCGGGGTTTCTGAATTCCTGCCAGTCGGTCAAAATGACCAATCCGTTGCAATTGTCAAGGCAGTCATATCCATTCTGAAAGGCGTTGATTCTGCCGTCCAGTTCTTCCTGCGCAGCAGGCATTGCTTCCGGGTCGTATGCGTTAATTTTGATTCCGGCATCAAGCAGCTTTTTTATACAGTAGATGGCCGCTGACTCACGAACATCATCGGTCCTGGCCTTGAACGCCAATCCCCATGCCGCCAGCGTCACCTCTTCGTGGGTGCCTTCGAAATGGTCTATGATTCGTTGTGCAAATCGCTGCTGCTGGAGAATGTTTCTCTGCTCCACAGACTGCATAAGTTTCATTTCGATGCTGTTAGCCTTTCCCATATGAATCAAGGCTCGTACATCCTTGGGAAAACAGCTTCCCCCGTAACCGATGCCCGGGAATATGAAAGCCGGACCGATTCGTGAGTCGCTGCCTATTCCCTGCCGGACCTGTTCCACATCTGCCCCCAGAACTTCACACAGCGTTGAGATTTCATTGATGAATGATATTTTTGTCGCAAGCATTGCGTTTGCCGCATATTTTGTCATTTCCGCCGATGCCGGGTCCATACAAAGCATTCGGTTTGATCTTCGCATAAACGGACTGTAAAGCTGCTTCATGATTTCCATGACAGCAGGGTTTGTCGTTCCTACGATTATCCTGTCCGGACTCATAAAATCATCAACAGCGGCGCCTTCTTTGAGAAATTCAGGATTGCTTACATAGTCGAACGGCAGATCCGTTTTGCTCTTTATAAGCTCAGTCACTTTTTTGTATGTGCCGACCGGGACGGTACTTTTGGTAACGATGATTCTATAGTCGCTCATAGCTTCGGCGATATCGCCGGCAACAGCTAATACGGCGGAAATATCCGCCGAGCCGTCCGCTGCGGACGGTGTGCCCACGGCGAGAAATATTATCAGGCTGTTTTCCACTCCATGTTTTAAGTCAGTGGTAAACTCGAGCCTGCCGGACTTCTCATTGTGCTGCACAAGCTCTGTAAGACCGTACTCATAGATCGGTATTTGGCCTTTCCTGAGCTTTGCAACCTTGTTCTTGTCACTGTCGACGCAAATTACATTGTTACCGGCCTCAGCGAGACATGCCGCGCTTACCAGCCCTACGTAACCGATTCCCACAACACAGATTTTCATTTCAACGGTCCCTCAATGTTTTACTTTTCTGCTATTGCATATATATATCTTACTCTATAAGTTCAATCATGTCCTGGTCAATTTCCACGCTCGTTGCCTGGCCGAGCATATCAACCTGTAGTACGAGTTTTGTATGCTCGGTTACTTCTGCGATGATGCCTTCAACTCCCATCAGCGGCCCGGCGATGACCCGGCAGCGGAGTCCGGCCCGGAGATAATTGTGCGGACGAAAACGAATCCCCGCTCGCAGAACCTGCTCAATTTGCGATAGTTCCGTTACCAGCTTCATCTGGTCTTTTACAATCAGCAGATTGGCAACGCGGCTGGTTCGCAATACAGTAAGCCTGTCGTCTTCATTGCCGCAGAAGAATACATAGCCGTTGAACAAGGGCAAAAGCGAACGGATTGTTCTTCCCCTTTGCCGAGATACTTTCCAGTCCATGGGCAGGAAGTAGCCAACGTTTTTGCGCCCAAGGTCATGAGCCAGCGCTTTTTCGTTCCTGCTTTTTGTATGTGCCACCCACCAGATGCCGCAAAACTCGCTCAGGCTCTTGTCTTGTGGCCAGACACATGCAGGATTTTCACTTTCTTTCAACAAGTTTCTTGCACCTGAGCACTTATAAATCTGAACAACTATTCAAGACTCTTACTCCATTTTCTCGCCCGCCTGCCTTCCCACCTTCGCGCATGATATACATAGCTGGCTATTAGAGGCAAAACACTGGTGGCCTCGGCATAAACCATTTGCTCATAAATGGTATCAACCTTACCCCATGACGATGCTTCCTTCAGAGTCGAACTCGAACAGGCTCCATCCCGGACATCAGCTACTGTAATCTGAACCGCATATTTGTGCATTTCTGTGGGCTTTCCCATGACGTCGGCGCACACCACTGTGTCCTGGGCGAAATTCTTCGGTACACCGCCTCCGACCATAAAAAGCCCTGAAACCGGGGATTTTATTTTAATCTCTGTCAGCTCCCGGAAATCCTTTACCGAATCGATAGATATATGATTATCCTCGTTCTCCACCTGGTGCAATACCAGCCCGAAACCTGCGCTGGAATCTGAAAAAGCCGGACAGAATATCGGCACGTCTTTTTCATAAGTACTCTGTACCAGTGAATCCGGTTTCCTGGCATTTTTAACCAGGTATTTGCCCATCTCAGCGATAAACTCCCTTGAAGAGTAAGGCCTTGGAGCAAGCGAATCAGCTATTTTTTTTATGGTGTTGTCGCATATCTGCAACTGCTCTTCGTCGATAAAAGTGTCGTAAATCCGGTCGATATAAAGCTCTCTTAACCTTTTGTCATTAACAAAGGAGCTGCCCTTGTAATGCCTGAAACCCAGAGCCTCAAAAAAATCCATATCAACAATTGCTGCTCCCGTTGCCACAACAGCATCGACCATATTATGTTTAACCATGTCGGCATAAATCTGCATACAGCCCGCGGCACTGGTGCTGCCCGCTATACACAGGATTATCGTGCATTTCTCATCGGCTATCATTTGATTGAAAATGTCCGCCGCCCTGGCAGTATCACGGGCTGTAAAGGACATATCCCGCATAGCCGAAATTATCTCAGTCGAATCAAATGATTTTATGTCGATCTGCCTTACGGGGTCTTTAAGAAAATCGCCCTTGTCCATTTCAGCCCCCGAACTTGTAGCTTAACACCTTGTAAATAAGCTTCGCAGCCAGAAAGTCCGGAGCTTTATTGCCGTCATCCGGACACAATTCAACAACGTCAAAACCCACAACGTTTTTCTTGCTCGAAACAGTCCTCAATAACGCCAGCACATCATACCACAGCAGCCCGCCGGGTTCGGGTGTGCCTGTGGAAGGCATTATGGATGGGTCAAAAACATCCAGGTCTATGGTTATATACACATTATCTGAAAGCTTGGGAATGACCTTTTTGATCCACTCTGTGTTGTTATAGATGTCCTTCGCCAGAAATATCATAGACTTGTCTATGGATTCTTTTTCAGAGGAATCCATACTTCTGATACCTGCCTGGACCACCGGACAGCATTCTTTGATTCTGGCTGCAATACAGGCGTGGTTGTATATTGAGCCGTTATACTCTTTCCTGGAATCCGCGTGGGCATCTAATTGCAGAACCGTCAGATTCTTATATTTTTCGGCATGAGCCTTGACAGAACCGATGCTTACCGAGTGTTCGCCGCCTATAACCACCGTAAACTTGTCTTTTTCGAGATAGTACTGAACGGTCCCGTTGACTGCGTTGATCATCTCCTTGGTGGTAATATCTCCGCCTATCGTCTCTTCGGTATATATTCCCTTTTTATAAACTTCCGAGTCGGTCTCTATGTCGTATAACTCCATATTGGCCGATGCTTCAATGATTGCATCAGGGCCTTTGTTGGCACCCTTGACCCATGTGCTTGTGCCGTCGTAGGCTACAGGAATGATGACTATTCCGGAATCTTCAGCGTTTGAATATTCTTCAGCTAAGTACCCGAAGTTGATTATTTCCTTCATGGCGGATGTATCCCGTAAAAATACGTTCAATCAAACAAAAACATCGCTATTGCTACTGTTGTTGTCCACATATCCTTCTGCCCTTTGGCAGTCTGGGTGATGTTCGTGGTTCTGATAAACAGCCCGCTTGATTTATATGCCTGTTCTTTTTCCGACCATGCCTTGTCAGGATCAAACTCCATTCCCAGCGTGGTGCCCAGCATACTGGCTGCCAGGTCTTCTGCCATATCTCCCGCCTGCTGGCTGTTCATGCCGTGCTCGTGTACCTCGCTCAGGTATCCCCAGTTGTTCTTGTCTTTGGGAATAGCAACGCCTATTGATGAAGCAACCAGCCTTCCGTGTTCATTTGTGTCAGCCCGGGCTATCACACAGTGGCTTATCGCTCCTGGAAACAGTCTTTTCAAGCCGTTTTCACAGCTTATGATCTTGCATTTCGGCGGCAGGATTGACGATACCTGCACCAGGTTCTGCTGGGCCACCCCTGCCTTTCGCAATGCCTGTTCAAAAGATTTCAGTTGGTACTTATGCCGCCCAACTCCCTTGGTCAAAAACACCTTGGTGGGAACAAAGTCATTCATTTGACACTCCCATAACTTAAACTCGTTTCTTTCGTACATCCTGCTGGTTTCCACTGCTGATATATATATATGTCCGGATTAAGCCTTCTGCCTTATTCATCAAACTGGTTATTATCTTTATATAAACTGCTTAAATCAAGGCAAAGTAAAAATAATGAATTTTTCCCAAAAGTCAATTTTTTTATTGACCATTTGTCCCGTTCTGACTAAATAGTCAACTCCATGAATGCTGAATCCATGACATCCACAAAAACCGGGCTTGACAAAAACCTTTGCCGGCTCCGAAGCAGGCCTGCGGAAACTGCCCCGGATTTCTCCCGCCAAAAGGGTATTGCTGCCGTAAACCTGGAAGAATCCGCCAAAAAACTCGACCGGAACAGGGGTACTTTCTACCGGAATTTTGAAGATGAGCAGGAATTAGTCACATTTCTTGGGGGATAATATTGGCTGCTGTAATCACCTCCGTGGATTCATTAGCGGGATTGAACAAATAACTCAGGAATTAATAGGATTTGTATGGGAAAAAAGAAGACAAAAATAAATAAGCTCTCATCGGCACAGACAAAAAAGTTCAAAGTCATGTTGCTTGTAAAACGAAGCGAAATACTCGGCGATGTTTCAAGCATGGAAGCAGAAGCTCTGCGAAGGAACAGCAGTAACCTCTCAAGCATGCCTGTTCATATGGCTGACATCGGAACGGATAACTATGAAATCGAAAACACCCTCGGCCTGATGGAAAGCGAAAGAAAAATCCTTGTCGAAATCGATGACGCACTCGGTCGTATCGAAGATGGCACGTATGGAATTTGCCAGGGTAACGGCGAGCCGATTTCAGAACAGCGGCTGGAAGCCATCCCGTGGGCAAGGTATTGTGTAACTTGTGCCGGTATGGTGGAAAGAGGTACTGGCAGCAGACAGCAGTTTTACAAAAACTCAGGTTCTGACAGCCTTCAGCATGATAATTCCAACGAAAGCTCGGAAGATTATGATGGTGAAGACTTTCCTTTGCCTGATCAGGATGATTAATAGCTATACTGCCAGCAATTCGAGAATAGTGCGAAATCACGCAGGTTTACAGATGTGTTTTGATCAAAATCGGCACCGCTGCACCACTCAAACTCATCACACTCAGTTTCCAGCCAGTGGGAAACCAGAATATGCAGGTCAGCCCAGTCAACATTCCTGCTGCCGTCCGGATCACACTTTATGCAGGGTTCTTCTATTACTTCAAAATCGTGATATGAGAACCCGCCGGCATACGTAAAGGTAATTTGGCCCGAATCATCGGAAAGACAGTTACGCCCTGCACAATCGTTCCCCGATATTCCCTCGCCCGGCTGACCATCAACCTTAACCATGTAGTAAACATTCGGCTTCAGTTGCCCCACTGTGTGATTTACCGAACCGGGGCCCGCGGAGTATTCTCTCCATTTCCTGTAATAACCAGGCAGGCCTTGCCACGTGTCGATGATAACAGATACCGGATTGGACAGAGGGGTAATTGACATCAAACCAATTGTTGCCCTGACACCATCTCGGATTTTGCACAAAAAATCCAGTCTGAGTTCCGTCACAGCATCTTTCCAGAATTGCAGATACGCACCGGTAAACGCCTGACTGATATAATAATCATTATCTGTTTTTTCCGCCATGCAATGATAGCACATAAGTGTGCGGGGGCCTGTAAATGTTAACTCTGCAAATCCGCTGCCGGAAATATCGCAGGACATATTCATTGTGGAATTTACATCGGGGATCGAAAATTCTATGCTTGCCCCGTCATCGAGCGGGCCGCTGTGTGAATAACTGATTCCATCAATAGTAATGTTCGGGTCAGTGGTGTTTTGTGTGCCGTTTACAAAAATTGTCTGATATCTTCCCCAGCCCCCTGTCCCTGTCGGGGCTATACAGCCATAACTCGTACGGCTTGAAAATACCTGTAGTTGACCTGCATCAAAATAGTACTCACCGGTAAAATCCGCAATGTTGTAAAAGTATACATAAAAATAATCCGCTGTTTTATGCAAGTTCAGAATTATAGGATCCTTGCCTGCTATAGTCCATTCGTCTATGACTGCATTATTGGCATCGTAAACCTTCGTTACAACCGTAGAGCTTCCATCAGTATAATGGGCATAAAGCCTGACAAAGATTCTGCCCGCCTGAATACTTTTTACATATATATAGCCGGTATATATATAACTGCCTCCCTGGATGATTTCGCTTGTTATTTTCTGTAAAGCCCCCGCTTCTGCCGATACAACATTTACCCTGCCCACATAATCGCCGTCAATAGCTGATATCCCCAGACTATCTGCCGCTACTCTGCTGTACCCTTCCCCTACGGTGTTCCACTTCTCTGCCTTGCCGGGGTCGTTTGAATTTGCCGTCTCAAAAGAAGGATTCAATAACAGGTTTGTAACGGATACCCCCTTAACCGATAAGCTCAATGACTCTGGAATATCCCTGCGAAAATCCAGAATGACCGGCTCACCTGATTTAACATAAAATGTTTGACTGATATTATCAGTCGTTGGATCCATATAGTAATCCAGCCCCTCGTGAATATTGACGTTAATAAGCTCTCCCGCATCTATCTTGCTTTTGACATAATCTGCTAAAGCGGTCAGCGTTACCTCATCAATATTTGCAAATCTGTGCGAAAGAAAGATTAACCATTCATGGTCAGTAATTGTCTTATCAACTAAAGTCTGAATCTGGTTAATACTGCAGCCCTGATACCTGTATAATACGTATGACCTGCTTTCAGCAGGGATCAGCTCCTCGGGATAACTATATTGTCCTACCGCCCCCAGATAATATTTCATCACCTCCTTAATCACTGCCTGATTATAGAATGAACTCGGATAAGCGAAAGTATACACCTTGGCCCCAAGCGCCTCTAATATGTCTTTTGAACCTTTTATCTCATCGGTAAGGCGACCAGGCCCCGCAGTTCTCAGGTCTATATGCGTTTTAGTATGACTCCCGATTTCCCAGCCGGCATTTTGAAGTTGTATTATCTGTGCAGCAGTAAGAAACCCAGGCTGACCGATAGAGCCGGTTTCCACATAACTTGTGGCAACTAAACCCCGGGCAGACAATATTGATAGAATAACTGTATATTCTTCTTCGTAATTATCATCATAGGTAAAACTGATCATTGCCGTGCGGTTCTCTCCGCCCTCATCGCATTGAGCACTTGGCGCACCTCTTATATACAAATCAGAGCCGGCACCGGAGCCATAAACCTGTTCACACCATATAAGGTCTATGCTTATAATTACAGACAATATAAAAACGCGTAAGAGTGGTAGATTCCTGGTTTCCACCTTTCTGTTCTCGTTTTCAAAAGAAACTTGAACGCCTTGCCTGTATTAATGCACCATCTGTACCTTTTCAGCTTTGTGGAGAACTATAGACGAATGACGCTTTCTGTCCTGCTTTCTCCCGCTGCTGGGATTACACCACTTCCGCGAAGCTGTACATCCGATATTATTCTACATTTCTGGGCGTATAATGCAACAAAAATCCCGTATATAGCCGTTTATTGCCCTAAAGTTACTTATTAAGGCCGTCCAGGCACAGCCTTGACCATGTCTCCAGCGTATCTCGTACCTCCTGTAATTCGTCATAGCTCATAAAATCCATCTGTGTAATCATCTGCTCCCGTCTGCTGACCTTAGCTGAGTCCAGCGTCCAGCAGTGCACAATCCCAAGATGCACGCGCCCGACCTCGTTGGAGTCATCATTAAGCAGCCCGACTACCCGATCGGTATAGCTCGCTTCTACCGATACTTCCTCTGCCACTTCACGCTCAACAGCGCATCGGTACACCTCACGAAAGTCCGTCCCGAACAAGGGGATTTCATCATCAGCAGGATTTATATGCCCTCCTATCCCGATGGACCTGTTCCCGACAAGCCTTCTCTCCCCGGCACGCTTGCCGCGCACGTAGCTGAGGTACCTGCCTTTGTGCCTCATGATCACATAGGGAATAAGCTGTTTATAAGTCGGGTCCGATTCACCCTGTGATCGGGGTATAAAACACAGAACCCCCGGAGCAAAGAGCCTGCCAAGATAGCGATCCACATCGGAATTGAGTCCGTGGAACATCCCTGTCTGCTCAATGACTTTTCGCTCGACAACTAATACATATTCTTCACGGGCCATAAGGCGGTTCCTTTTCTCTATGCAGAATATATGCTCATAAATTACTTTTTGCTCGCAGTTCGTCCGAATCGTATAAATGGACCGACCACACCGCGCAGCGGACGCGTCACCACCGCAAGAACCTGTGTTGTCGGCAGTTCCTTTTTTAATTTAAGGCCGCGTCTCAGGTTGTGAGGCACGACAAACAGCGCCGCCGAGAGGATAAATAGTATCTGATAATTATTAAGATTCAACCCCCCGCTTTCAAGCCGGTAATTTTTCATCAATACCAGGAACATACCGCCGAACAGCGGTGCCGTCGCCAGCACCATGTTCGTAATTATGTTTATCACATTGATGTAGTACTGCTTGTGGGCTGGGACCGCATGCAGGATATATCGTGTCTGGGCTATCCCGTTGCCGCTGTTGAAAATGCTCCACCAGAAATACAGGACAAAAACAAGAACGCTGCCGAAAGGGCTTTTTTCCATCATTATCCACATCAAAGCTGCAATCATCATGCCCACGTGCGATATGCTGAAGACGGCACGGTTGCCGAAACGGTCGGCAAGCCTGCCCCAGAACTGCAGGGAGATAATCGCTCCCAGCCCCACCGTTACTGTCGAAGCGGCAAGAATGAATCCTTCAGAATAACCAAGGTCTTTGAGCAGTTTGATCTTGAAAGGCTCCGCTATCATCGCTGCGAACATGTAGGAACAGATATATATCAGCAGCTTTCGAAGGCGTACATCCGCAATAACGTGCATGAAGCGGGATAGAATGCTCGGGCTTCTGCGCCCTCTTCCTACCGGCGGTCTTTCGGACATGGGCAGAAAAGAGAAGCCTCGAACTATATACGCTGCAAAAGCGATGCCGAAAAGCACTTCAAACTTCCACCATGCCGGATTATTGCCCAGAAGAATTGCCGCGATTACAGCGGTAATCACTCCCGCGCTTTGCCACACCACCCGTAATTTGCCAAAAAACCGCCCCGTTATTTCCTGTGGAACGTTGTCCTGCAGCAGAGGAAACCACCCTGCTGTGCCTAGTGAGTTGACTGTGTTCCTAAGCACCGTTGCGAGAAGGATAATCCAGAGGCAAAGCCTTGCTGAAAAATGCTCAACCAGAATCGGCAGAAGTAAAAAAGGGATCAAAAAAACCGTTGCAATCGAATACCATGATACCAGCACTCGAACTTTGCCAACCCGTTCAACGCTGGACATTGAAAAAGCCATGCAGAAAAACGGAATAATCGCTGCAAAGGCAAGAAATCCCAGGAAAAGCTCACCCGCTCCGAGTTTCAGACAGATAAGTGTAAGCACATTGCCCCCCACGCACCATCCCGCTATTACCGTGCATGATGTGGTAATCATCGCGAAATGCATTGTTCGCAGCCGTTGATCTTCTGTCAGCTCGAACTGATTAAAACTTTTGGGCATCAGTTTTCTTTCCTGATATACAGAGTCTGGCTTGGGAACGCGAATTCTATTTCAGCGTTTTCGAAGCGTTTCATAATCTCAAAGTTAATCTGTTCGTGAATTGCCTTGGCACCCCAGTAGTCGGCAGGCTTTACCCAGTAGCTGACGTATAGATTCAAAGACCAGTCGTTAAAGTCGCTAAAATAGACCCGCGGCGGCTTTTCCGGGTCGCGGTTAACTTCAGGCACTTCCGAGAGAATCTGTCTGATTATTTCGACGGCCTTTTTTGTCTTCTCAAATCCTGAGCCGTAGGTAATGGTGATATTGGCAGTTCGGCGGATAAAAGGCCTGCGGCCGATATTCTCGACCACCGAGTTGGCAATTGTGCTGTTGGGGATCGTAACGAGGTGTCCCTGAAGCGTCCGGATTCGCGTGCTTCGGAAGCCTACCTCCTCTACCGGGCCGGTATGGCCTTCAACCCGGATCATTTCGTCAACCTGGAAAGGCCTGTCGGCGAAGATCGTCAGTGAGCCGAAGAAATTGGCTATCGTATCCTTTGCAGCCAGTGCTAAGGCTACGCCGCCCACGCCGGCACTTAAAAGGATTGAGCGGACACCGGCTTCGAGGATGTTGTCGGCGATGAACAAGGCTGCGACGATGGCGATCGTTATACGAAGTGACTTGCGTATAACCGGGACAAGCATGTCGTCAAGTTTTGTGGCTGTTTTTGCAACAACCCTGTTCAGGTAATATTCCACCACGTCGACAAGGCGAAAAATGGCGTATGCAACGGCAATAGCAGCTACTGCAGAGGCGATTTTGTTCCAGTGCAGCTCAAGAGTCGTTCTGATGCCTTTTTCGTCGTCAAAGTAGAGGGGAATCTTGGCAAGGAAGATACCAAGGGCAAAAGCGGCTACCGCGATAGGTTTGCTCAGGCAGTGCAGAAATAACGTTGTTACGATTATGCCGTGCTTTTTCTCTTTGGCTTGTGCAGCGAGGCTGACCCAGAACTGGGCGATTCGGCCGGCGACCATGGTAATAAGGATTACCAGCAGGACAGCCAGGAGGCGCCAGATGGCGTTGCCTCTTATTATCTCATAACCGACGATTTTTTCCAGCCAGGAAACAATAGCCAAAGTGCTTATGCTTTGCAGAACAGCCATGGTTTTTCTCCAAAAAACTATAAAATTCGATAAACTGCGATTTAACAGGCAAATGGGCTGTTGGTCAAGGAAGTTTGTAAGTTCGTTCGCAGGGTGATAGGCTGGTAAGAAAACAAGCAGGAAATAAAAGTAAAGAGAAATGAGGCTTGCGCGGGGGGAGTTATGTGGAAAATCTGGTCGGGAATTGGGGGTTTTGGGGGAGGTTTTGAGGGGGGTAATCTTCGTTTCTGGGCAGATATTAAGGGTTGGGCAGCGAAAAGGGGTGAATTTTTTGGGATTTGTTAGTCATTTTTTGCGAAAAGTGCACATCTTTTTACCCAATTCTTACCCAGTTTTGTACTACTTTTATACCATTTTTTTGTTTTTTTTCGTGTTAAAATATAGCGATTTTGACGGTTGTGACGATTATATCGACCTGCGGGGATTGTTTGAATCCGGGGGATTCAAACGATTTTGGATTTGCGATTTTGGATTTTGGATTGAGAGGTTTGGAGGTTTGTTAGGTGGTTCGGTTTCGCTCACCACTCATTTCGATTTTGGATTTTGGGTTAGGGATTAGGGGTTGGGGGTATAAAAAAATCAAAGATTAAAAATCAAAAAGCAAAATTACAGAGCAAAAATCAAAAATGTTTTTTTCAGCAGTGCTCCTGTCCCTATTTCCCAGAATTTTGCTGGTGGGCAGAACGGGCCTTAAAGCGAGTGAGATAGCGACAAGTACAAAGGAAAAAAGTGTTGAAGATTGCTTCACTTCGTTTGCAATGACAATTTTTTTATGGGGACAGGTTGGGGGAAGAAAGGCGGTGAGGTGACGATAAGAAGAAACCCCCAGAACAAGTCTGGGGGCTAACTTTTGGGGGAAAGCATTGGCCTTGGTCGAAATGACAAATACTTTTTCGCAAATCAAACCTGGGCGGGGGGAAAATTTTGTTTCAACATATAAATAGATGAGTAGGTGTCTGACCCGAATGGCGGTGATTTGTTCGGTTGCAAAACAATAGTGATTTCTTTATCAGGAAAAGTCTCCGGTTATACAAGTTGCTCTGCCTGTTGTAGGGATAACCTTCAAACTATATGTTCCGTTTTTTTCAGGATTTTCATCATAAGGAACAGGGAATATTATGCTGTAGTCAACACATTCATGTGGCTCCAAACGTATTTTATCCTTATGCTGTATTTGGTTGTACAGGCGGGAGTTATTGATGTTAACAAGAATATCCTTTATGTAAATAATCGAATTAGTACGATTTGTAAGTTGGAGTTTTGCCCAATAACGTGAAGGGGGTGGATCAATAATTATAACTGAACTGTCAGGATTGTTCTCAATCAAGCTATAACGAAAACAGTTGACTTCAACAACAACAGATGGGCGAAGCTTTGAAAACGATTTGAAAATAAGTTCTAAACTTTTGATCAGGACATCCCACATAAATGTTGTTCCTATGTAATCGGTTTTTTCAATGATGACGATTTCGTCACGTGGGTTTTATTTTCCTTTTCTCAAGTTGTCGATATAAACGAGTTCACGGTTTTTATCTTTATATTTCCAGAACCTCCAGCCGTTCATTGTCCTTTTCTTTGTAATTGCTAATCCTGCCAATGAAGGGCTATCGAATATTTCGCCGTTTACTTTGATTCGACCATTTGAATAAACCCATGCCTTATATTCTTTGCCTTTATAATTGGCATAGATTACTTTCCCTTCCGGGAAATATCCTTGCAAAGGTCTCTTGTCGGATTTCTTAAACTTCCTTTTTTTAATTTTGCCGACAGGCCTGATTTTACTGCCGATTATCCCATCTAATTGTTTTTCCCATTCATCCTTGAGCCTGCTTTTCAACAAAGGCCTTAAATCTTTTGACTGTTTAAGCTTACCTCTTACTATGTTTCCTTTCGGGTAAGCGATTCTAAGCACCAGAGATTCAATTTCCTTTATATGGTCTTCTTTACGGATAATGTAAAGGCTGAAATGTGTCCATTTATTCTGATGCCTGTCTTTGTTGTGAGAGTTTATCCTGCCCTTTAAGTTTCTTGCAAGACCAACATAGTAAAGCCTATCTTTTTTAAAAAGAGCATATATTCCCTGATGGCCTTTTATTATGTCGGTAATGACCGAACTGAAATCATCAAAAACCTTTGCGCCTATTTTTTCAAGATGTCCTGCTATAATTGCCCTTGCCTTATGTTTTTTCCTTCTCGCCATTTTATAGCCCTCCTAAATCTTCAATCTTTTTTCAAGTCCCTTATAATAATCATTTCACGGACGATAATTTCGTAAAGGTTCAAAAGGTCTTTCTTTTTCATATCAAGGCCAATTGCCGTTTATTTCTAAGCCAGTTTGTAGGCGATTTGTTCTTCTAAAATATCTTTGACGGTCAGGGCTATAATAGTCTTGCCGGTTTTTTTGAAGAATGATTGTATTTCGGTCACAGCATCGGATGAGAAGTCGAAGGAAACGAAAAAGCCTTTTGTGCGGTCTTCGCGCATCATAACAGCTTCGAAAGAATCGATGTCGGGTCTGCCTACTTTGTCTTTTTGCTTTACCTGGATGGGATACCAGATGTCCATAAAATCAAGCTCGCCTTCGGTTTTTTTAGGGGTGGCAGAGACGGGATAAATCCGGCCATCAATTCCCATATCGCCGACCTGTGCTTTATTTGGGATGCCGCCGAGTGCGATAACAGCCCAGTTTTCAAATTCAAAGGGCGGGATTTCTCTAAGCTGCTTTTCAGTCCAGGGCAGGTCACGGACGACAAAGCCGCGTCCGATTCGCCAGAGTTTTTCATCTTCTTTGAGATGGCAGACATCGCGGAGACGCTTGGCCATTACACGGCAGGCGGTCGGTGAGATGTCAATGCCGATCCATTGGCGCCCCAGATTTTCAGCAGCGACTAATGCGGTGCCGCAGCCGCAAAAGGCATCGAGAATAATATCGTTTTCATTCGAGCTTGCTTTTATTATGCGGTCAAGAAGCGCAAGAGGTTTTTGGGTGGGATAACCAAGACGTTCCCTCGCATTTGAACTCAAGGCTTCTATATCATCCCATAGTGTTTGCACGGCGACACCTTTGCCCGAATCAAGATATAACTTGCGTCTCGGCACAACACCAGGTTTCCGTTGCACTACCAATCCTTGGTCTATCAACTGCTGCATCTTCTCCCGCGAATATCGCCAATAAGCGGTTACACCCATTACTTCATATTTTGGGTTTCCCTTTGCGCCGCCGCCTGGGCCAGTCATGCTTATCAATTGATACCGCCGCCCGTCAGGTTCGGTGTGTTTGTAAAAGGTTTTTATGTAATCTTCTGAATAGTCTTTGAAGATTTGATGGAATGTATTTTTATAGCTCTTGGTATAAAAGAAAAGGGGGTATCTCCTTAGCTCCAGTTGGCTCTATATATTGTGCATTTCAGATTTTGGCTGTCGCTCATGTTTGAGAAGCCGTCCGTAAGTCATCGGCTCCACAGATACTGCCTGCTGTAGTAGTCGATAAAAAAGCT
>JBDRHL010000246.1:0-10508 GCA_043816955.1 Planctomycetota bacterium
GGATTTTTTCGGGATTTTTCCCACCCGCCGCCGCCATTTGCGCTCTTCCGCCGCCGCCTCCGTCGATGATTGGCGAGATCTGTTTTATGATATCTCCCGCGTCCAGGCCTTTTTCGATAAGGTCATTGGTTACTCCTGCAAGGATAGTGGCTTTTTCGTTTTCTGCCATAGCCAGTACAATTGCTGCCGATTTTGCCTTTTTCTTGAGCATGTCGATAGCACCGCGAGCCTGAGTTTGATTAACAGGAGGCAGTTGGCCGGTAATGATCAAAGAGTTGTCGAATCTCTCAGCAGAATCGAGAAGCTTTCGAGCCTCAGCCATTATGTCCCAGGTGCCTTTTTTATCAGCGGATTTTAAGTCTTTAGCCAGTCTTTTGTTCTCTTCGATGAGCTTGGCGACTCTTTCGGTGATTTGTTCAGCGGGGACTTTAAGCAACTCGCAAAGGTCATCAATAATTTCGCTTCTTTGTTCGAGATATTGTGTCAGCACGCTGCCGGTCAGGGCGGTGATCCTCCGCACACCTGCCGAGATGCTTTCTTCTTTTATGATCTTAAAGCCCGCGATTTGTGCGGTGTTGTCTACATGTGTTCCGCCGCAGAATTCTCGCGAAAAAGCTTTTTCGATGTTTTCTCTTTTTTCCTCGCCGATAGCCACAACACGCACTTCATCACCGTACTTTTCAGTAAACAGGGCCATAGCCCCCACCTTTTTAGCCTCATCAATGGGTAGTACGCACCACGTTACAGGCAGAGCAGCATTTATTTTTTCCTGCACGAGATGCTCGGTCTGTCTGATCTGCCGGCTTGTCATCGATTTAAGCCAGGTAAAGTCGAATCGCAGGTAATCCGGACAGACAAAACTTCCCTGCTGTTGAACATTTTTACCTAAAACCTCCTGCAAGGCCCACTGAAGCAGGTGTGTTGCCGTATGGTTTTTTTGGGATGACTCCCTGCTCTTATCGACAGCTGCTTCTACTTCATTATCGACATGTATCCTCCCGGAGATAACTTTGCCCCAGTGGATTACGCATTCTCCGAATTTTTCCGTTCTCTCCACTGCAAAATGTGCGTCATCAGACCTTATGATGCCTTTGTCCCCAGCCTGACCGCCGGCTTCGGCATAGAAACAGGTTTTATCCAGAACCAGGCCTATATCCTCTTTCCCGATACCCTCATCAGGCCTTACAGTCTGATCCAGGCCGAATGAGCCTTTCGTATTAAAAGACTCGGAATCAAGCCATCCGATAACTTTTGCAGAACATGTATCTGTTAAATATTTTTGTGAATCATCTGAGCAGGGAAGCTTTTGATTGGCATAAACAAAGTTTGTCGAAACTGCTTTTTGTGCAGATCGTGCACGCTGACGCTGCTGGCCCATAAGCTCGTCAAATTTTTCGGTATCAACAAAAAGTTTTCGTTCACGGGCCATCAGTTGTGTAAGATCGAGAGGAAAGCCGTAGGTGTCATACAGCTGGAAGGCATCTTCGCCGCTGATGATTTTTTCATCCGACTTTTCGGCCCTGTCGGCAGCAGCGGAAAATATTTCGATACCCCTGTCGAGCGTCCTGCCGAAACCGGCTTCTTCGGATTCGATGACCGTTGCAACGTATTCTGCACGATCGTTGATTTCAGAAAAGGCCTCACCCATAATCTCGGCCAGAACGGGGACAAGCTTGTGGATAAAAGGCTCATGCATATCGAGTTCGCGGCCGAAACGCGCAGCACGGCGGAGAATCCTGCGTATGACATATCCCCGGCCTTCGTTTGATGGTATTCCGCCGTCGGCAACTGCAGATGTTACCGCTCGAAGGTGGTCTGCTATGACCCGAAAAGCTGCATCTTTGTGCGATTCGAGTGTTGCGGTATATTTTTTATGTGTGATATCGGATATCGCTTTGATAATCGGTGTGAAAATATCGGTGTCATAGTTGCTGTTTTTACCCTGGAGAACACATGCGAGTCTTTCAAGCCCGGCTCCCGTGTCGATATGTCTTGCAGGCAGTGGTGTGATTCTGCCGGATTCATCGCGATTATACTGTATAAACACCAGGTTCCACAGTTCGATGAAACGCCCACAGCCGCCGTTGATTCTGCATTTGTGATCAGGATCATCTTTTTTGTCACAGCGCTCAGCACCCAGATCGATGTGTATCTCGCTGCACGGGCCGCATGGCCCTGTCTCGCCCATCTCCCAAAAGTTGTCTTTTTTCCCGAAGGCCAGGACCCTTTCTGCAGGCAGCGGTGTTGCTTTTCTCCAGAGCTGCTGCGCTTGGGTGTCGAATTCAAGGTTTTCATTTTTGTCACCCGAGAAAATCGTCGCATAAAGTCGACCGTGCTCGATCCCCCAGACTTTTGTAAGCAGCTCCCACGCCCATTCGATCGCTTCAGCTTTGAAGTAATCCCCGAACGACCAGTTGCCGAGCATTTCGAAAAATGTGTGGTGATATGTGTCGGTGCCGACGTCTTCGAGGTCATTATGCTTGCCTCCCGCGCGGATGCATTTCTGGCTGTTCACAGCGCGTGCATAAGGGCGAGTTCCGCTGCCGAGAAAAACGTCTTTGAACTGGTTCATGCCGGCGTTTGAGAACAGCAGCGTTGGGTCATCTAGGGGTATAACCGGTGAGCTTGGCACGAACCGGTGACCTTTTTCCCTGAAGAAATCTATGAATGAGCTTCTGATGTCTTTTGAACCGGGCACTTTTCGTTCCTGTGAGCTAGCGGACTGATACGAAGTTCATTATTCTTCTTTCAGGCCTTTGGCTGTAAGAATCTTGTCTCTGATTTCATCTCGCAGGTTCTTGTTTTCAGCGAGGAACTTTTTAGCATTTTCCCTGCCCTGACCAAGTCGGATGTCTCCATAGTTCAGCCACGCGCCGCTTTTGGTCACAACATCACATGTAGAACCCAGGTCGATCAGGTCGCCTTCATAACTTATTCCGCTGTCGAACATAATATCGAATTCTGATTCACGGAAGGGGGGAGCAATTTTATTTTTCACCACCTTTGCGCGAGTTCTGTTTCCAACCGCTTCAGAGCCCTCTTTTATGGTGGCGATCCGGCGGACTTCGATCCTGATAGAACTGTAGAATTTAAGAGCCTTTCCGCCGGTCGTTGTTTCAGGGTTGCCGAACATCACGCCGATTTTCATTCTGATCTGGTTTATGAATATGAGCGATGTTTTACTTTTATTGATCGCAGCGGTGAGTTTGCGCATTGCCTGGCTCATGAGCCGGGCCTGCAGGCCCATATGAGAGTCACCCATATCGCCTTGAATTTCAGCCGCAGGCGTTAGTGCCGCCACCGAGTCGATAACGATAATGTCTAGGGAGTTTGATCGGATGAGCATTTCGGTAATATCCAGTGCCTGTTCACCAGTATCGGGCTGGCTGACAAGCAGACTGGAAACATCCACGCCGAGGCGTTTTGCCCACGTGGTGTCCAGGGCATGTTCGGCATCTATAAACGCAGCCAATCCGCCTGCCCGCTGTGCGTTTGCTATCACATGAAGCGCAAGGGTGGTTTTGCCGCTTGATTCCGGGCCGAATAGCTCGGTGATCCTGCCGCGGGGAATGCCCCGCCCTCCAAGGGCGATATCGAGTGATAGCGCCCCTGTGGGGATACCCTCGATTCTTGCGTATAGGTGCTCGTCCATCTGCATGATGGAGCCTTGGCCGTACTGCTTTTCTATCTGTGCGATTGCCCGTTCCAGAGCGTCCGATCTGCTGGAAACCTTCGGTTCAGCCTTTTTGACAGCAGCTTTTTTAACCATCCCTTATTCTCCTGTATATGAGTTCCGTCCTAGTTTGACAGTTAATATTCACCCATTCAGGGTGAATCTTGCTAATAATGTATATACCGGCCCTTTGGGTGTCAATTGACTTTGGT
The DNA here is from genome assembly GCA_043816955.1 of Planctomycetota bacterium. Classification (GTDB taxonomy): domain Bacteria; phylum Planctomycetota; class Phycisphaerae; order Sedimentisphaerales; family CAYZTY01; genus JBDRHL01. The sequence continues at coordinate 3,886 of JBDRHL010000246.1, forward strand.
AAAGGCAGATCGACTCAACGTAGTTTGTGCCGATGCTGATGTCGGTATATTGCTGGACGAGTTGGGCGATTTTTTTGCCTGCGATCGGGTTCTTGATTCTTGCCAGCGTCAGATGTCCTGCGAATTGTCTGTTTTCCGGTGAAAAGTCAGCCTGTTCCAGGGCCGAATCGATGTCTTGCTGCAATTGCAGCAGTTGCAGGCAGTTTTCCCCCGCACCTGCCCATAAAACGCGTGCAGAGGAGCCGCCGAAACAGCCTGTTTTTGCGATTTCAATGTCAAACGGTGCGTGTTTTCCCGAGACACTTTTAAGTAGTTCACAGATTTGGGGAATTTTTTCGTCTTTTACCTCGCCGAGGAACTTGAGTGTAAGGTGTGTTATCTCCGGATCGACCCATTTTGCGTCGCTTTTTTTTATATCGGGTTTTGACCACAGCTCCTCCTGCAAACGAACGAGCTGCTGTTTGATATGGTCTTCAATATCCAGAGCAATAAAGCATCGCACGGCAGGGGCCTTTTCAAAAACTGGTGATTTGTCTTAGGTTATCGAATCGCTTCTCAATATCGTTGGTGGTTATTGCAGATACCTTCCGGAGCGAGAAGTCTTCGATAGTAAATGATGCCAGTACCGTTCCATAGGCAATGGCTTTTTTCAGGGACTCGAGCCTGGTGTTTTGCGTTTTGGCAAGGTATCCCATCAGGGCCCCGGCAAAGGCATCTCCCGCACCGGTTGGGTCCTTTACAGCAGCGGTCGGATATGCCGGCAAGGCAAAATGCTGACCGTCTCTTGTGGCCATGACTGAACCGTGCTCACCTTTTTTTATAATAACAACACTTGGACCCATTTCGAGCACTTTTGCCGCAGCAGCAATAGTGTTTTGCTGTTTTGTGAGCATGCGAGCTTCTGTATCGTTGAAAATCAGTGCATCAATTTTTGCCAGCAGTTGTTCCAGGTCCCCCAGGTTGTTATCGATCCAGCAGTTCATGGTATCCGCCGCGACAAACAGCGGTTTTTCGATCCTGCTCAAAAGTTGCATCTGAAGAGCAGGTGCAGTGTTGGCAAGGAACACAAATCGGCTGTCCCGGTAGGCCTCGGGCACATCTGGTGGTCTTTCAGCAAGAACATTTAGAGCCACATTTTCGGTGATAGCCTCGTTCATCGCCCCTGAATAAGACCCTGCCCAGCGAAATGTTTTGCTTGCCTGGCGGACTTCCAGGCCGGCCAGATCAACGGTTCTGCCTTTGAAGACATTTCTCAAATCAAAGGGACAATCAGGCCCGATCACCCCCACCAGCCGCACGGGCGCAAAAAAGCTCGCTGCCATGCTGAAATAGACCGCAGATCCGCCAAGGCATCTCTCGCTTGCCCCGAAAGGCGTCCTTACCGTGTCGATTGCGATTGATCCGGTTACCAGTAAAGCCATTTTCATCCTCCCTGCTGAGACGTTGATTGGAATTTTTGCAATACCGCATCGACTCTTGCCAATGTTTTTTCTATTCCGAGCAATTCGACCGAGTCGAATATCGGCGGGCTGATGGTGCTTCCCGTAATTGCGATTCGCAGCGGCTGGGCGACCTTCCCCAGCCCTGCCTGTTCTTCTTCTGCCAGCGAACGCAGCATCTCTTCGAGTGTTTCACGGGTGATCGGCTCCAGGGCGGCAAGACGGTCGCGAACGATCTTGAGCATTTTAAGGCCCTGCCCATCGTTTTTGAGCAGGACCTTGTTGACTGCCTGCTCGTCGTACTCGATGGAATCATTTTTGACAAACAGGAACAGATTTTTTTTCTCAACTTCCTGCAGCGTTCTTGCACCCCGGCAGATATCCAGGAGTCTTGCCAGTGTGCAATCGTCCGCACCGTAAAGCGGCGACTGCACCTCACCGAGATAATCCTTGAAATGCTTGAGCAGTTTCCCCGGATCGAGCATTTTTATATGTTCGGTATTGAATGAGAGCAGTTTTTTCCGGTCAAAAAGGCTGTTGGTTTTGGTCAGGCGATTTATGTCAAAAGCCCTGATAAGCTCTTCGGTTTTCATCACCTCTCTGTCGTCCCCGGGATTCCATCCCAGCAGCGCCAGAAAGTTTACCATTGTTTCAGGCAGATACCCGCTTTTGAAAAAGTCACTGACGTTTATCTCAGGCAGGTGCAGTCCGATGTGTTTTGCCATAGCGTGTACAGCGGGCATGTCCGGCATGGTTTCGCCTTTGAGGAATGATTCCAGTTGTTCGGCTGATATTCCGCCGGCAGTAGCCAGAGCAGTTTTATCGATGTCCGAACCGGTTTTTATCGCTTTTTGAAGGGCCCTGGGCTGTTCGCGTTTTGACAGTTTGCCGCCACTTTCACTTACCGTCACAGCCATATGGGCGTACAGCGGTCTTCGAAAGCCCAGTGCATCCTGCAGGGCCTGGTGACAGGGCGTATTCATGAGATGTTCCTGGCCGCGGATGACATGTGTTACTCCCATCAGTTCATCATCAACGACACATGCGAAATGGTACGTGGGAAACCCGTCACTTTTCCGGATGATAAAATCCCCCAGTTCGCCCCCATCAAATGTCACCTCGCCGAGGATAATATCTTTTACGGTAGTTGATTCTTTGGGCATCGCGAATCTTACGACGACGGATTTACCATCGTTGCGGGCTTTTTGGGCTTCTTTTTCGGTGGGGAAGCTTTCGGGTCGGCTGTACGTGAAGCCTTGTTTTTTCTCGCCGGCCTGTTTTCGCATCTGATCCAGCTCTTCAGGTGTCTCGAAGCAGTAGTATGCCTTGCCCCTATCCAGCAGCTTTTTGAGATATTCGTCGTAGATATCGCGTCTTTGAGATTGCAGGTAAGGCCCGCCAGGCCCGCCTGCCTCAGGCCCGTAGTCCCATTCGATCCCCAGCCATCGGAGGTCCTTGATAACCTGCTTCATGGCGGTAGGGGTGTTACGTTTCAGGTCAGTATCTTCGATTCTAAGAATGAATGTCCCGCCTGTTTTGCGGGCGAACAGCCAGTTAAAAAGCGCAGTCCTCGCCCCACCCACGTGAAGATAGCCTGTTGGCGACGGTGCAAAGCGTGTTACGACTTTTTCAGGCATAGCCTGCCGGTCCTCGTTTCTGGTTAAATCCGTTAATTATGATAAGTTAAGATACCTACGTGAAATTGTCAAGGAAGTTGTGCCCTGGCATGTGGTTTTGAATTGAGCTTCGCAAAGCGGTTGACGATATATGAGGTAATACCTATAATGCCGTTTCGATCTGGAATTAAGAGTCTTTGTGTGAGGTTTTTCGATGAACAATAACGACTCGGGCGGTTCGCTCGATTTTATACGTTCCATAGTCGCTGAAGACAGCGAAAGCGGCAGGTGGGATGGTCGGGTTGTTACTCGTTTTCCCCCGGAGCCGAACGGCTATCTGCATATCGGTCATGCCAAGAGCATCTGCCTGAATTTCGGTATCGCAGCACAGTTCGGCGGAACATGTCATCTTCGCTTCGATGATACCAATCCGGTCAGGGAAGAGGATGAATATGTCGAAGCGATCAGGGAGGATGTCAAATGGCTCGGCTGGGACTGGGGTGAGCATCTCTATTATGCTTCGGATTATTTTGAGCAGCTTTATGAATGGGCAGTACAGCTTATCAAGGCAGGCAAAGCCTACGTATGTGATTTGAACGCCGAGCAGATACGCGAATTCCGCGGGACGCTGACCTCCCCCGGGCGGGATAGTCCCTTCCGCAATCGCAGCATCGGGGAAAACCTGGATTTATTTGAACGGATGCGCAAAGGGGACTTTGCCGATGGCTCGCGGACGCTTCGGGCAAAAATTGACATGACACATCCGAATCTTAATATGCGCGACCCTGTGATGTACCGTATCCTGCACGCCGAGCACCATCGCACGGGCGATAAATGGTGTATCTATCCTATGTATGATTTCACACACGGCCAGTCGGATTCGATTGAGAAGATTACACATTCGATCTGTACGCTGGAATTCGAGAACCATCGGCCTTTATATGACTGGTATCTCGATGCGCTTGGGGTTTACCATCCCCAGCAGATTGAATTTGCAAGGCTTAACCTGAGTTATACCGTGATGAGCAAACGGAAGCTTCTTAGGCTTGTTCAGGAAGGGCTTGTTGACGGCTGGGACGACCCGCGTATGCCTACGCTTTGTGGGATGAGGCGGCGGGGCTATTCGCCGGAAGCTATTCGAACTTTCTGCAGACGCATCGGTGTCAACAAGTTCAACAGCACGGTGGATATCGCTTTTCTTGAGCATTCTCTTCGCGAGGACTTGAATAAGCATTCGCCAAGGGTTATGGCTGTGCTTCGCCCTTTGAAGGTGGTAATAGACAATTATCCTGATACCCAGGTGGAAGAGCTTGAAGCGGTTAATAATCCTGAGGATGCCTCCGCAGGGACGCGGAAGCTGCCTTTTTCACGGGAGCTTTATATCGAGCGCGATGATTTCATGGAAGAGCCTGCCAGGAAGTTCTTCCGGCTGTCGCCGGACCGGGAGATCCGTCTTCGATATGCGTATTTTGTAAAATGTTCCGGTGTTCTCAAGGACCAGAGGGGCCGGGTTGTGGAGCTTCACTGCACCTATGACCCTGCTACGCGAGGAGGTGATGCTCCGGATGGACGAAAGGTAAAGGCGACGCTACACTGGGTTTCAGCCAGGCATGCTGCGGATGCTTTGGTTCGTTTATATGACAATCTGTTTACCAGGGGAAATCCGGAAGATGTGGACGAGGACGAGGGGCAGGATTTTACAGCGACACTCAATCCGAAGTCGCTGGAGGTGCTCCAGGGGTGTAAAGTCGAGCCATCTATGGCCAATGCCGCTGTCGGAAGCAGGTGGCAGTTTGAAAGACTTGGTTATTTTTGTGTGGATCCGCAAAGCAAACCGGGCAAGCCTGTGTTTAATCGGACCGTTACGCTAAAGGATACCTGGGCAAAAATTCAGAAAGCCGCACAGAGTAGTTAAGTAAAGATATAGATAACCGATAGATTGATGCTATAGCTTTACTGCAGGAATTACAGCAGTAGCCTCGATCTCGAACAACAGGTCCTCCCGGCAGATATCGGCTATTGCTGTTATGCGAGGCCAGGGCAGCTGACTCCATTTATCACAGAATAAATTCTCAACTTCGGCTGTTTTGCAATATATAATCGATTGGACGACATCTTGGTCACAGCAGTTCATATCCTTCAGGATTGCACGAACATTCTCGATGGTTGCTGTTATTTGAGCCGGGGCATCACCGCGATGGAGCGTAGCTCCTTTGGCATCTATCGAAGCGGTTCCGGAAACAAACACCGTCTGGCCTGCAGGACTTGGGGCCCTTGATGCCCTTGAGAAAGCAGAACCATAATCATACGCTGAACCCTGGTGGCCTCCCACCAGGTGATAATATATCGAATCTGCCGGCTCAATAACCGCGATGAGGTCCATTACACAACTCGCACCTCCAAAGGGAGATATTCCGATACCTGTACTTGCCGGCAGTTTGCAGGAGCCATTTTTGTGCACAAGTCCGCGTTGTCTGAAGAACTGATTTCTGATACTATTAAGGCCGTCATACCAATCGAGAATATCTGCGAGCCAAAGCCACGTACGAGCCACTGAATGTGTATCGGTTCCCGTCTGGTTTAACACGGATTCGGCTTTTTCGAACATGCTGCAGGCTTGAGCCGCTTTGTCCCCGGCTTGTGGTGCTGAAATACCGGATAGAGTAGCATACACGCCTTTGCCCGCCCTGATAAGCCGTCCGCAGGGAGTACCGCCCAGTCGTAGAATCTCTGCAGGCTTGCTTGTGCTTACCGCATGCACCTGTACACCCGTAACCGGGCCGTTTCTGCCCGACGGCACCGCCAGCCGACATGGAGCCACTGTATTATCCAGATTACCATAGATGCTCCGACGTGTCGCACAGACCTCATCCATTGTTTCCCGAGTAGCGAACAGACGCTCTTGAAATATCCGGGCGTTTTTCTCTGACAGAATCTCTGCAATACCGCTAAAAAGCTCTTCTGCTTGTTTTTTTGCCTCTTTATTACAACACGGCACAGCGGTAATGTAAATCTCTGCCGCCTCAGGCGATTCCATTATGCGTGTCTCTATTCCCATAATCGGTCCCGTAAAACCGCCCTTAAATCCGCAACCGCTTCAAAGTACGGCCTGGAAGCTCTCGATTCTCAAGCAGCCGACTCGAAAAAACTTTAAAATACTCTAAATATTGTCGTAAGTAAACATCTCTGGTTTATACCCCAGGGCAAACGCATCTAAATTATTGAATTCGAGCTGTTTTGGCCGATGTTTCCTATGTAAATCCATAATCTACATAGGAGGAGGCAGCAGATGGCCAAATCAATTTTGGAGCATTTCTCAGATTTACCCGATCCAAGGGTGGAACGAACCAAATTGCACCAGCTTACTGACATTCTCACCATAGCTATTTGTGCGGCTGAGGGCTGGACAGACATCGAGTTATTTGGAAAATCCAAGGAATCCTGGTTCAAAACATTTCTTGAACTGCCCAACGGCATACCATCACATGATACCTTTGGCCGGGTTATTTCAGCACTTGCCCCCGATGCTTTTGAGCGTTGTTTCCAGTCGTGGATTCAAAGCCTGGCC
>JBDRHL010000247.1:0-8227 GCA_043816955.1 Planctomycetota bacterium
GTTTGAGGAGGTCAGCTACAAAGTTACCGACTTCAAGAGAGACTACGGCGATCGGATCTCTGTGCTCGGAGGCATTGGCATTGATGAGTTGGCCCGGCTATCGGAAGAGAAGCTTCGCCGATATGTCCGTGATGTATTGGAAGTGTGTGCTCCCAGTGGCGGCTATGCGATAGGATCGGGCAATTGTTTTACCCCGTATATACCGATTCAAAACTATATGGCCATGCTCGACGAGGCCGAAGCCTACTCGTATGCTTGAAAGGCCTTTGGGCAATTAATATCAGTCATGGCAGATAGATTTGTTCAGGGGTTTCTTTCAATAGTTTGTATGCAGTTTCAATTGCTGTGTCAACTGTATATTGGCCTCGTTTTATTCTCCTGGTCAAAGCCTTTGCAAGTTCTGCTCGGACCAGTTTGGACTTCGCGTAAAGCCAATCAACACAATAAGCATCGGAGAAGAATCCTATTTGCTTATTGGTCGGCAGCATATCCAGTCTTTCGTCTATGATCTGAGCGATGCTGTACGGGAAAAAGTTGTGCCACCAATATGCGGCAAGGCTCAGGTTAGGCAACTCGCGGCAGAGAGTACACATAGCCTGGTTGGCATGTTTGCTCGCGAGAAAACACTGGAATCGCACTTTCGGATATCTTGAAATAATTTCGCCGAGATGTTTAATCGCAGCTTGGTTAAGCCTGCTGTCCGTTTCAAACGGCAACGCCTGAGCACCAAGTGAAAACTGAAGCACAAAACCCGGATTTGACTTTTCCAATTCCTGCAGAAATGCTTCAAAAAGATAAGAGGCATATACATCCCGCTCATATGAGCGGGCATTTTGTCTGTTATCAATGGCTTTTTGCATATCTTCGTCCGATACAACCATGTAATTAATGTCGGTAGAAACATGTTGTGCGGTCGCGACAACCTCGTCAAAGGGGATGGCCTTGCAATAATGTGCCATGGCTTCTTTGACATGCGAAACTGTTTTAATTTGTCTTTTTACATTGTTTCGTTTTGATATGGTAACAGGCAGCGGCCTGACGGGTTTGTCAAACTGCCATGCATACTCCAATTCATACAAAGGTGCATCGAATACTCCCCATTGATTACGCATGAAAAATGCCCATTCCAGGGCATAAAACATAATATCATCATAACTACCGTTGCCTCGTAAGGGCAACTCCGTACTCACTTTTATGACGTTGGCTCTGGAGAGGATTTCTCTGGGCCGGCTTTTTTCAGAACTTTTGTTGCATATTCTTTCATCAAGTTTATGCCAGTTTTCCAATGTGATCGGTTCATCCCAGTTATACAAATCAGAAAGTATAATCCGCATCAGCCAAAAACAGGAAGTGTTTTGAATGTGCTCAAGGTAAGCAATGGCCTCTTCGATGCGCGACGTTTTTTCCTGTTCGTCAGGCTCATTAGAAAGTCTTGCCCCGCTGGGACAGCCGGCACAGTAGAGATCGCTTATTACCATGTGATAGAGCATGATATCGTGCAGCCCACGTGCCGACAGATGCGACGTATCAAGGTGTGTATGCACATCAATGGCTGGTATGTCATTGATCTTTTCAGTCAAAACCTTAAAAATACCATTTTGTGCCGTCATTATTATCCTCCGTGTGATACTTGATTTTGAATAAAAGAATGCAATTTATGCACGGTAGGTATGCCATCACGGCCGCCAACCTTTGTGGCACACAAAGCCGCGGCGGCAGAAGCAAAATGTGCAGCTTCAATCGCAGTTTGCCCGCGAGCAATAGCCAGAGCATAGGCACCGTGGAATACGTCACCACAACCAGTTGTGTCTAACACGTCGACCTTAAATGCAGGTAGTTCAAACAATCCATCGGCTGCTAGCCCGGCACATCCGTTTTTACCGCATGTTATAATAATGGTTTGATCGGGTGAAATCTTTAATGCTTCGAGCATTTGTTGCACATCTGTTTTACCAGTATAGTCGGCTGCAAAGTCCTCTGATACAACAATATGAGAAGAAAAAGTGAATAATTGCCGAACATGCGGTTCATTTTGTTCTACGTCCACTACCACTGGTATGCAGTGCTGAGCGGCGACCTTTGCTGTTTCTACGCCTGCCATGCCGGCTTCATGATCAATTAACACTACAGCCGTATTGTCGAACCAGTTCTTATCGGGAAACTCAGAAGAAAACGGATATTGCACATTTTGCCTTGTCCAAAAAACATTACGCTGGCCGTCGGCGCTATCAATATAAACGAACGCAATGACCGGCTCGGCATTTTCTGCTCGAATAACAAATGAAGTATCTACGCCCTCTTTTTCAAGTGCCTCAATCGCTCGCCTAGCCATATCGGAATTTCCCAGCTTGCCGGCAAAACGCACACTGCCTCCCAGCCGTGCTACCGCAGTCACTGCGGTTCCAACAAGTCCGCCATCATAAATAGAAAGACTTTGCAAAGGCTTTTTTGCTCCTTTAGCAGGCCAGTTTCGAAGCGTGCCTACAAAATCAACCGCAACAGCGCCAAGGCCCAAAACATCAATTCGATTGGTCATTCTACATCACCGTCATCGCAATAAAACCTGCTCTTTAAAGTTTTGCGTATCCGAAAGCATCAAGATAGCGCTTGATCTGCTCTTTTACTCTTGCTACGTATGCGTCACGTCTGAGAGTTTCTGCAACTATATTGAGCTTAGGATTCAACTGCCCCTGACATTTATCTTCTATATATTCAGCTTCGAGAAATCGTCTGCCAAGGATTCCTATCTTAACCATTTTTTTAATTTGCCGGCGATCATACATGTTTCCGATATTCTCCAGCACAAAATCACCCACAGCCTGGCCTCCAACCACTGCCAAAAGGGTAAAGACGTTTACTTTTATAATACCGTCGGAGGCAAGGCTGTATAAATCTTCATTTTTAAGGCAACTTGTGCCGTGGAGCACCAATATTTTGCCAAGAACTTTGGATATCTCTCTTGCACGATGGCCGTGATAGTGTTTATCAGCGGTTGTGGCACGGTGCTCTGTGCCGAGGTTGGCGACTATCAGGTCGACGCCGGTCCGGGAAACAAACTTTTCGGCCTGTTCTACGGTGGTTATCTCATTTTTGGCGTCTGTGCCTGCTTCGGCGATTTCATCCACACAGCCCTCGACCAGAACTTTATCGCCGAGTTGCTCCACATATTCGGCCGTCATCCTCATGTTTTCCTCAAAAGGCTTTTCAGATGCGTCATACATTACTGTCGCAAATTTATCTGCGTAATTGTAAAGGGCATCGGCGTCGAGCCAGGGAAAGGCATGGTCCAAATGCAGCATCACACGAAGATTTCGATAGGGACTTTCCTCTGACAAAAGCATATCAACATCATCGAAGATGGCCCTTAGCCCCAGCTTGGGATTTTTTACAGTGGTATAGAGATTCATCCCTCCACGCGGCGGGTAATTAACCGAAAATCCCAGGACCACAGGCAGGTTTGGTTTGCCCAGTTCGGTCGACTTTTCGTAAGTGCCTTTTAATATGGATTCTGTTGTCCTTTGGTCGTCTGTGCAAAAGGTGCCTATGCAGGTACCAGCCTCGGCAGCTTCCTGATAAATCTCTTTAACTTGCTGTGATTGTGTAATTAAAGGCATAAATCAGCTTTCCTTCTTATTGAACAGACCGATTTTAACAGGTTGATCTGCTTAAGTTTTTCATGAACCTGCGAACAGGCGTATTGTCGCAGCCTTAAAGTTCGTATCGCTGAGTAAGTGCCACAGCCAACTCCTCAAGTCCGTTTGCCTTGGCATACGATTTTAGGCTTTGAGCTGTAACTGACTCAGCATTTTCAAATACGTTATCCTTAAAAACATGTAATGCTTGCCGCATTGCTTTGGCACCGATCGCAGGGTCATAATGCCCACGACTGTTCTTTATGTTATTTATAGCCGAACCTGCAAGGAAAAGATAGTTTTTCACACTGCCGCACTTACCGATATCAAGCAGGTTTCGTATTATATTCCCCTGGTCGAGTCCGCCTGCTCTTGCAATCATGACCGCAGGCTTTCCAGCCATAGGTTTTGTGAGTATTTCTTCGCATTTTCGCCATTCCAGTCCGAACGGGCGTAATAATCCTATGCCTTGCGTTAAAGGCGCAGTCTGCCTTATATCCACACCATCAAGCCTGGCGAACATATCCAGCACTTCACGATATATATGGCGTGTACGAGTCGTAATGCCACCGTTATGGCCATATATGGCAGGCGGCTGGGCAAGGTTTCTTGTAAATTCCCTGACCATGCGAACAGCACCTTCGCAGTAGTATTCGCTGAACATAACTCCATTAACACCGACATCAAGTACCCTTTTAAGCGTCTCTATTATGAGGTGAGGTGGCGAAGTTATATGAGGCGCGAAAATAACTCCCCTGCCGGCCCTGTTTGCCATTGCCCGCCTGACAGCCTCAAGAGCATGTTTTGCCCTGGCTGAAACTGGCGCAAAATTTACGCCCGGCAGGAAGTTCTCGTCTTCCTTGATGAACATAAATAACGGATCTGCAGCAGCCTGGTAAACTATCTGTGCTTCCTGCTCGGCTGTAATGCCGGTGCAGGGTTTTAATATAGTTCCAAACGCAATTTCGTCCCCGAAGTCAGTCAACTTTCTCAACCCTTCGGCGCCGTAAGCCGGGCCGGGAAATTTAGCCAAAGTTTCGTCACTCATTGCGACATCAACGAGCTTTGCATCCCTGTTCTCGCGCAAGGCAAAAACGCCCGCTCCGCCGACGATATGCAATATATCGGTTGAATACAGATTTCCGCTTCCGTTGTGCAGCATTTTCAGAGGATATGTTATTCTGACCACGCCGTAGCGCTGCTGTCTGTCAAATGCCGTGCTGTCAATAACCCTGCCGGTACATTGATCGAGCAGTGATCCCTTTTCAGGATGCCGGATGCCGCTGGTCATATGGTAGCAGATTTCCCTGCCTGCCTGGTCAATGGTAATGCTGTTGCTCCAGATAAAATAAGAGGCGGTGATACTGTCTGACAGATCAGGCCGGGCCATTTGTGACAGCGCGTTATAGACGGCGTTTCGAATGACCTCTTCCCGCACATCGAGATCGACCGTAATCGTATCCATTATTTCAGAGCTTAAAATAGCCATGAATTTCCACCTTGCTTTTCGATTACCTGAGTTTTTCAATATCCGATGACTCGATCCTGCCGTTAGGGCCGCTGCCTGTAACCTTTGTAATATCAACACCAAGTTTTTCGGCGAGTTTGCGTGCTCTTGGCGATATTTTAACGCCACGGCTCTTATCCTGAACCAGCGAAAATTCCTGTTCAGCGGAGGTCTGCTCCTGTTGTGTGCAAGCTCGAGTTTCTTCACTCTTGTTTTCGTTTAACCACTCCGATGGGATATGCTCATTGACATCGCCAATTATCGCTATCGTTTGCTGTACCTGCACAGTTTCGCCGTCGGCGGCAACTATCCTGCAAATTATGCCATCGTACGGACTTTCAAAATCAAAGGTGGTTTTATCACTTTCGAGTTCAAGAAGTACATCGCCTGTTTTTACCTTATCACCTTCCTTAACTTTCCATGCGATAATAGTACCTTTCTCCATCGTAGCGTCTAAAGATGGCATTTTTATTTGTTTGAGCACAGACATTCTCCTATACACCAACAAACATAGATTTTACACTCGCGGCAATTTTTTCAGGATTTGGTATGGTAGCTTTTTCCAATACCGGTGAAAATGGTATGGGCGTATCCAAAGAACCAACGCGAGCCACGGGACATTCAAGCAAATCAAAACCCTGCTCCATAATGCGAGCACTAATCTCAGCACCGACACCAAAGCTTTTGTGCCCTTCTTCGACAACGATCAGGCGGCCTGTCCTTTCAACTGAATCGAGAATTGTATCAATATCAAGCGGACTTATCGTCCGAAGATTAATTACTTCACAATTAAGCCCCTCTTTTGCTAAGTCTTCCGCAGCCTGCTGAGCCATAAGTAACTGTCGTGAATAGCTGGCAATAGTAGCATCACTGCCCGTCCTGACCACATCGGCCTTGCCGATCGGCAGAACATAGTCGGTCTCGTCGGGCACCTGGCCCTTGTTGCTGTAGAGCAGCTTATGTTCAATAAACAAAACCGGGTTATCGCTGCGGATAGCGGCTTTTAACAGACCCTTCGCATCAGCCGGTGTGGCCGGCATTACCACTTGTAAGCCTGGCACATGAGCAAACCACACCTCAAGGCTCTGCGAATGCTGTGAAGCATAGCTTTTGCCGGCACCACCCTGAGTCCTTATCACAAGAGGCACCTTTACCTGTCCGCCAAGCATATAACGAACTTTTGCAACCTGGTTGACAATCTGGTCCATACAGCACGTAGTAAAATCGATGAACATTATTTCAACTATCGGCCGCAGGCCTGTCAAAGCTGCACCAAGCCCTGCTCCGATAATAGCAGCTTCGCTTATTGGCGTGTCGATAACCCGGTCGGGGCCGAACTTATCGTAGACCCCTCTTGTCGCCGCCATCGCCCCGCCGAACCTGCCCACATCCTCACCCAGGAGCAGAACTGTCGAGTCCCGCTGCATCTCTTCAATTATTGCCTGAGCTATCGCATCACGGTATGCAATTTTCGCCATCTCAAAAACCTGACTCAAATGCGTTATTTGCTGAATATGTATTTCATTACGTCTTCGCCAGCCGGAAACGCCGATTTCTTAGCAAAACTTACCGCGTCCCGGACTTCTTTGCCAACCTCGGTTTCCATCGCTTTAATCCCTTCGTTGCTTACGATTGCTTCGCCGAGAAGATACGACTTAAACCTAGCTACCGGACATTTCTTCTTCCATTGCTCTTCCTCTTCTCTGGTACGGTATGACCGATTGTCTGATGCCCCATGACCATACCAGCGATAGGTGATCGCCTCAATTAATGAAGGGCCGTCACCGGCCCGTGCTCTTTCAATTGCCTTGTTGGCTTCTTGATTAACCGCCAATACATCATTGCCGTCTACTACGCAACCCGGCATATTATACGCTGAGGCCCTTGAGCCGATCGATTTACCAGCCAAAGTGTCCCTAATATTGGTGCTCAAGCCGTATTGATTGTTTTCACAAACCCACACGACCGGCAACTTCAACATACTTGCCATGTTCAGCGATTCGTGAAATGTTCCGATATTGCTTGCTGCATCGCCGAAAAAACAAACGGTGACCGCGTCTTTTTTCTGATATACGCTTGATAACCCCGCCCCTAGAGCAATCGGCAGGCCTCCTCCGACAATACCATTAGCTCCAATGATATTCAAATTGACGTCGGCAATATGCATTGAACCGCCTCGGCCGCGGCAATATCCTGTTTCCCTGCCGAGTATCTCAGCCAGCATGCGGTTCATATTCGCACCCTTAGCCAAGACATGCCCATGACCGCGATGCGTTGTCAACAGATAATCCCGCTCCTTCAACGTATAGCAGACACCGACAGCCACAGCCTCCTGGCCAACGGAAAGATGCGGGCTCATTCCAGGTACTTCCCCATTCAAATACATCTGATACAGGTTCTCTTCAAAATATCTGATCCGCATCATCTGGCGAAACATCTCAATATAATCATTTTTTTTCATCACCACAAATTGTTATCCCGTAAGTTCCGTTCTGTTTTGTACAAGTTTTTTCAGTTCATCCGCTACCGCGTGGTTTATAGCCAGGTGAACGTCTTCTATTTGCACCATTTTGTTCGATGGTACCACGATGCAAATATCAGCGACTTCTTTGGCTTTGCCACCGCCTTTGCCAGACAGGCATATGGTTGTGGCACCATGTTCTCTGGCCACCTCAAAAGCCAACAGAATGTTCGGGCTATTACCCGAGCCGCTGACACCGATCACAACATCCCCTTCATCACACCAGTTTTTAAGCTGCTCACTGAAGACACGATCATAGCCGAGATCATTGGCTAGGCCGGTCAAAAACGAGACCGAATCATTCAGGCACATCGTGCGAAACCGCTTTTCTGACACAACCTCATCTTTAGTATCCGAGCTTGTGGTGTGCTTGGCGATGTCGTTAATCATGTGGGCGGCAGTGTTAGCATGGCCTCCATTGCCCATGGTAAAAACCTGCTTACCCTCTGTGTATGCCTTGTAAAGCACCGCCACCATCCGTGCTATTTGCTGTGTATCCAGCTTACTGAACGTTTCGGAAAGCCTGCAAAAATACTGGCTTAACCCGACCTTGAAACGCCCAATGTC
>JBDRHL010000248.1:0-3361 GCA_043816955.1 Planctomycetota bacterium
GTTTGAGCTATCAGAACGCAAACTAAATTCACAGTTATCAAAGTTTCTTAATTTAGAAGCTCGCAAATATTTTCCAATGATTCAATTTAGCCATGAGGAACCGCAGTTTGGTAATCGAGATGTTGATATATCTGTATCGCCGGAAGAAGAAATTATTATAGAGGCCCAAACTTACAATAAATATGAACCTGTTCTTGTTATCGAATGTAAGCGACTTCCAGCAGCTTAACCTGATAGAGAAAGAGAGTATGTTACAGGAACCGAACCAAATAAGATAAGCGGCGGAATTCAACGATTCAAGCTTGGACTTCACGGCGCTAAACACGATTTAGCAGCAATGGTTGGATATATACAGAACCGTACAGGTCAGCACTGGTACCTAAAAATAAATAGTTGGATTTTAGAACTGGCAAAAAAACCGATAGGAGATGGTTGTGTTTGGTTTGATGAAACTCTTAAAACATTCGAAGGAAATGCCTCAGAAGGCATCCACAGTTGTCGCTCAATTGCACTAAACGGCTCCGCCGTAGGATGGATTCGTTGCGTGGTTCCTTTTTCGCAGGTGGTTTTCCATTAGCGACAATTGTGTTTATACTTTGTGGCTATTGCTCGACGACGTGTTGAGCATCATTTTATGGTCACGTATTTTTAAGGAACGAACAATGGCTAAACGCAAAACCACTCAGAAAGATACTGTCAATCCAAAGCCCGATACAGTAGCTGTCAACGCATTGAAATCTCAATTTCTCACGGATATGGAACTGGCCGGCATGTATCCCACATCAAGAAAGAGGTATCTCTATGTCGTTGAGCATCTGATCAGGCACTACTGGTGCTCACCAGCTGAACTTACAGAGCAGCAGGTCCGTGACTACTTGCTTGAGCATCACCGTCAACGCCCGGCCAAAGGTACGTTCAGGCTGACACATTTTGCATTACGATTATTTTTCAAGGATACACTTGGTCGTGACTGGGATCTTTTCAAAAAAAAATGAAACCTTTACGCCAGACGCGGCTGCCAAAGGCACTTTCTCACAAAGACTGCATGCGAATCATCAATGCGGTCGAGCATCCTGTATATCGCAACTGTATTCTTCTTATGTACAGTTGTGGGCTTCGACTCGGCGAAGCGGTCAAAATACAGGTCAGCCATATCGACAAACCCACCTCCATACTGACCATCATCGGCAAATATAACCGCCAACGTCAGGTACCTGTTCCACCAACAACATTACGGGCTCTCAGAGCCCTCTGGAAGACGCATAAAAACAAGCGATATCTCTTCCCAAACCGTTATGGTAAAACACACACATCCGAATGTTCTGTTAGAATCGCATTCAATCACGCACGTGCCGCGGCGGGAATGAAGGATATTACTCCCCATGTATTTCGGCATAGTTTCGCTACACGATTATTAGAACAGGGTGTAGACACGCGTATCGTGCAGATACTGCTCGGACACGCCAGTATACGCTCCACGCAGGTATATACGCACCTGACCACACCTATCCAATCTCAGGTCCGTAAGGCCGTCGAAAAGCTCATAACCAGCCCCATTTGAAAAGAGAGGTTATGGCAATCGAACTGGCCGACATCATGCGTCAGTTCGGGCCTTCATACCTGGAACGGTTTTCTGACCGAATGCCTCTTTCGCACAAAAAGGTTATCTCTGACATCCAGCAATGCAGAACAGAGGCTAAAGGCGGACATATTTACCAGTGTGAGCATTGCGGCAAAAAGGTATACGTCTATCATGCCTGCCGTAACCGGCACTGCCCGGCCTGTCATAAAGACCAGATCCATCAATGGCTCGAACAACGCACCACGGAATTGTTGCCGTGTGATTATTTTCATGTAATCGTGACGATTCCGGATACTTTGCACCGTGTCTTTCGCAGCCGTCCAAAACGGATGTATTCTCTGCTGATGAAGACTGCCTCTGAGTCTCTGATACAGCTTGCAGAAGATCCAAAGCACCTGGGCGGCCGGGTAGGGATATTGGCTGTTCTGCATACATGGGCGAACAATTTAACGTATCATCCGCATATCCACATGCTGGTTACCGGTGGCGGAGTAGATAATAATGGCCGTTGGATCTCCTGTAAGAAGAAATATCTGGTTCCGGTCAAAGCACTGTCAAAACTGATTCGTCGTAAGTTTAAGGCAAGGCTAAAAAGAACAGACTATGACCTTTATCGTAGCGTGGATCCATCGACATGGTCAAAGAACTGGGTTGCTCACAGCCTGCACTACGGCCAGGGTAAGTCTGTCGTATTAAACTATCTGGCTCGATATGTATTTCGGATTGCCATCACCAATAATCGGATTATAAGCATGGACCAGAGACATGTAACAATCCGCTACAAGGACCGTAAAGCCCGCAGGTGGATTACATCCATGTTAGAAGGCTCTGAGTTCATTCGCAGATATTTGCAGCATGTACTGCCGAAAGGCTTTCATAAGGTACGCTACTATGGGATCTGGCATAAGTCCAATGCTCACCATGTAAGCACACTGGCCAACTCCATGATTTTGGCTTCTATAATGTCAGGTCGGCCTATCCAGCAATCAGAAAATGAAGATTCGCCTGTTACTGACAAAACATTAAAATGCCCCCACTGTGGCAGTGACCAGCTGGTTCTGCTTGAACAGTTGCCGAGACCACGTTCACGCAGTCCATGATCTGAGATATCCGCCGGAACTCCATAGGCTCCTAACATCTCTACCAATTCAAGATCGTAGGTCGGTTCTAACGCATCATACCGGTCCATCGCTGCCGGTCTATCCACATATCCAATTTGAGTTCCAAAATAGTGTATTTTGCTCGTATTTACAGCCGAAATTCACAATCAAACCGTAGATAGGTAGTCCAGGCTTTGATTAGAACAGGACAAAACTTCTAAAATCGTTACCCTGCGTTTAGTGCAACAAGCTTTTCGAGACGGTAAAACGTCTCGAAAAGCCATTATTCATTCAATGCACTTTGTTAATTACCGAGTGGATGCAAGTAATTCAAGCCGATTGATATGTCGCATGGCTGAGGCCTAAAAGTTGTGGCAACAGGCATTTTTGTGTTTGACTTTGAGTTCTTCATAGGTGCACTATCGCAAATCAAAAAGGCTTACAACTCTCTCAAGTTGCTGGCTCTTCGAAGCTCCGGGGATTAGATTGTTGGATCAACTACCTCCACCGGGTTGATATCGAACGCCATGCCATCAATCTTAAGTTCAATAACAGTGGCGGTCTCGTCGCGATCGGACTTCGAAAGATGGATTTCTATACTACCTTTGCTTTGTTTCACTAAAACCTGTCCACTATCAAGCGTGTGGTAGGATATTATCTTCTGGCCGATCCCGGGGAG
>JBDRHL010000249.1:0-19562 GCA_043816955.1 Planctomycetota bacterium
CAGAGACCATATAAACCAGCGAATTGCGATCGACATGCTACGAGATGCACGTGCTCGTGGCCGCAACGAAACCGTGAACATACTCCATAATACCAGAAAGAGAGCACTGCTATGCCGGTAAATTTGCTACAGTCTCTAGAACCGGATCAATATCTTGGTGTGGTTACCGATATTCTTTGAGCTTTGCGGATCCGCCGGCGTTTCTTCTCGGAAGGCTTTTCATAGTAGCTTTGGCGCTTCATATCGCGCACGAGCCCTTCTTTCTCGCACATTTTCTTGAAGCGCTTGACCATCTGCTGAACCGACTCGCCTACGCGTGCCTTAACCTTAATCATAAAATATACGGCCTTCCAATAAACTCTCTTCCGCAAGCAGAGCGGAAGATACTATCATATCGGCAATATAACCACAACCGGAAGATCCAATAGTTTAGAGAAATTCTTTGCAATAACAAGGGAAAAACCAGTTTATGCGGAGAAAAAATGCTTGGGAATTCACTATAGGCACGAAAGAGACTTTGGCTGCTCAAAAAGTGACATATTTTGCGGTTTTTTCTAGTCTGGAATTAAATCTGCCGAATGTGTTCCAGCCGCAAATTCTGCTGGTTTTTCGTATTTTCAGGATTTTTTCAACAGTTATCGGACCCAAACCCGGCACACGCAACAACCGATATTTATCAGCCTTATTGACACAAACCGGGAAAAACTCAGGATGATTCTGTGCCCACAACTCTTTTGGATCCAACTGCAGTGATAATCTTCCCTGGTCATCGAAAAGTATCTCCGTTTCATTGAAGCCGTATCTGCGAAGAAGAAAATCTACCTGATAAAGCCTGTGTTCCCGTGTAAAGCTGTCTTTGGTGCCTTTTGGCGGCATTTTTTCCACTTCAAGAGCGCCTCTACCCAATCCTTTTTGGTATGCTGAGAAATAGACCCTGTTCATCGCAAGACGTTTGTACAGGGCAGCGGTGTATTTGACTATTTCCCGATCGGTCTCGCCGGCTGCGCCCACAATGAACTGGGTGCTCTTCCTGACCCTCTCGTATCGGGAACCTTTGGCAGTAAGGGCGGAAATAAGTTTGAGCGGTTTTATTATATCACGAATGTAGTCTTTCTTTGCGGATAGCTTTCGCAGGTTGTTTTCACCCGGTGTTTCAATATTCAGTGAAACAGCGCTTGCCAGTGAAACTGCCTTTTCGATTGCCGCGTTACTGCAGCCGGGTATGATTTTCAGATGAATAAAGCCCTTGAATCCTCGTTTTTTTCGCAAAATTTCCGCTGCATCGCTGAGATGCTGCATGGTATTATCTGGTGTTCTAATGACCCCGGAGCTGAGAAACAGGCCGAAAACCTTCTTTCTTCGGTAATAATCAAGGAAAACCTCGGCAGTTTGTTCAGGGGTGAGGCTGCATCTGCGAATATCATTTTCTGCCCGCAGCGGGCAGTAGCTGCAGTCATTGGCGCACATGTTCGAGTAGAGAGTCTTGAAAAGAATGCTTTGGCCCCCGTTGGGAAGGGTAACGGGATAAATCCACTTTCCATCCCTGCCTTGGGTGCGATGCTGGTCTTTACTGCTGCCGCATGCGCACGCAAGGTCGTACCGGGCATCTTCACTGAGAATCTGCAGTTTGCGATGTGTGTCAGGTTTTGAAATTACCATGGTCATATTGCATCCATGCGTTATCAGTGCCCCCTCTGTCCGCCGGTTTTGATTATACAGCTACTGATCTGAGTTGACAAGACAGATTGATCACAGCCCCCGTTTAACCCTGTATTTTTCCGTCCACTTCATTAACCTGTCCGCCGGTACCTTGCCTGGCTATATTCATCAGCACCCCGACCGCTGCTGATGAAAGAAGCAGGCTGGTTCCACCCGCACTGATAAACGGAAGAGGAATCCCTTTGGTAGGCAGAACGACGGTAACTACACCTATATTGATCGCTGCCTGGATTGCTATTGTCAGAACGATTCCAATCGCCAGTAGCTGTCCGAAGCGATCCTCACAACGCGCGACAACAATAAAGCCCAGCCAGGCAAAGGCCGCGAAAAGCAGAATTACCGCCGCTGTGCCGCAGAAACCAAGCTCCTCGCCGATTATGGCAAAGATAAAATCGGTCGTATCTTCAGGCAGATGGCCGTATTTGGAAATCCCGTACCCCAGGCCTTTCCCCCACAACCCCCCGCTTGCAAGGGCGATAAGGGACTGCTGTGCCTGGTAGCCTGCCGATGCCGCGAATTTCTCAGGTTGCAAAAAAGCCCCGATTCTCGCGATTCTGCTTGGTGAAGTTACTATCGCAAGGCCGAAAACCCCTACCGCAAAAGGAACTGGCGTAAGCAGATGCCACCACCTGACTCCTGCGATAAACATGATAAGGAAGCCTAGAAGCGAAACAAAAGCTGCCGTTCCGAAATCCTCAACAACGATCAATCCTGCTGTCAGGGCAACTATGCCGCAAAGCGGTATGAAACGTTTCCAGAAAAGTCCTAGCGAATCATTGAATATGTCGCACACTGCCGCCAGCAACAGAACCATCGACCATTTAGCCAATTCAGATGGCTGGAAGCTGATAGTTACCGGCCCGGCGGGCACGCGCAGCCAGCGTCGAGCGTAATTTACCTCTGTCCCGAAGCCCGGAATGAGTGTTATAACCAGCAGCAGCATGCTGAAAGCAAAGAGGTAGCATGTCGGGCTTTTAAGCCAGCCCTTTCGCAAGGCAAGGCATCGGTAAGGCACAAGTGAGACCAGATACATTACCACAGCAGCTAACGGGAAGAATATCAGATGTCGATACTGATACCAGTTTTGCAGATTCAATTCCATCTTCAGATTTGCCGAGGCGGAAAACGTCATTACCGCCCCGGCAGCCATCAATATCAGAACGACCATACCAATGGCGTTGTCAAGGCCTGTTTTGCGAACTGTCAGCGGGTATTGTTCCACGTAGTTTTATTCGGTTTTTCCAGCCTGTCAGCGTGAAATTTGTGTGTCTGTTGCACTATTTCCAGGATTTTAACTCTCGCTTTGTTGTCTTTTCAATGTAATCAAAGTTACTTCAGGAGGACAGAAAAATCGGGCAGGCACGCCCGAAGAACCTGCACCGCAGGAGGTATAACCTGTCATCTTGCCGTACCGCCACACCCCTTTTACCAATCTGCGAGGTACACTGGCACGGCTGAAAACCGCTATTCCCCCCGGCAGGCATATCTGGCCGCCATGTGTGTGGCCGGTGAGATAAAAAGAAAAACCCGCTCTTTCGCTTTCGACATACAATTCCGGGGAATGGCAGATTAGAATCTTAAACTGCCCCTGCTCAATTTTGCTGCATGCTTCGGAAATATCTGCTGTGTCATAGTAATGACAGTCATCCGTGCCGACCAGATATATCCGTTGACCGTTCTTTTCCATGCACACAGCTTCGTTTATCAGCATTTCAACACCTAACTGGTCAAGAAACTCGGCGATGTGATATTCGTCATGATTGCCAAGCACCGCCAGTACACGTGACTTGCCCTTTAGCTGTTTCACAAGCTTTGTAAGCCTCGGCTCAACCATATCCGAATTACTGTGGCGCAGAAAACGATAATCACCGCCTAGAATACAGAAGTCGTATTCGAGCGAATCTGTTGCGCTGATAATGTTTTCCGTCAACAGATCAACCGCATCTATATGAAGATCGCTTATGAAAAGAATCCGCAGCCCATCGAATTTTTCCGGCAGACTCACAAACTCAAGCCGCTGTTCCTTTACCCGGACATTTTGGGCATTACGCAAACCCTGCCGATAGAAGAAACTGCTCTTCAGGATCAGCCCTGTCAGCCTGTAAATCCATGACACATTTTCAAAGTGCACCTTGTGTCTGGTCGTCCGCATGAAGAAACGCTCACGACGTTCAAGTTCCAGTATCCTTCTTTGCTCGCTTATCGGTTTCATCAGGACTTGCCAAACCTGTTTCAAATCACATTCGAAGGCATAAAAAAATGCTGCGAGATAAATTATTGTTTCCTGAGAGCTTCACGACAGTGTAAACTTAAACTGCAGGGCGTCAAGATAAAATCGAAGTATTGGAGGCACATGAATGGCAGTATCAAGCTGCTTTTTTGCCGGCGGCGGTACGGGGGGGCATATTTACCCCGCCGTTGCTGTAGCTGAACAGATCGCGCGATTTTCACCGGATGTGTCTGTTCACTTCTTCTGCAGTGACCGAAGCATTGATTCACAGATTCTCAACAACAGAGCTTTTAACTATACAACCCTGCCCGCAATAACCTTTTCCTGGCAGATACCGAAAGCTGTGAAATTCTTCAGGGCACTTTACAAAAGTTATAAGGCCGCCATGCAGACGCTTCGTCGCAGTCGCAGCGCGGTTGTTGTCGGAATCGGCGGCTTTGCTTCGGTTGGGCCGGTTCTTGCAGCTCGCAGGCTCGGCATCCCCATCTGCCTGCTAAATGTGGATATTATCCCGGGAAAAGCAAACAGAATTCTCGCAAGATTCGCAGAGGTTATTTTCGTCCAGTTTGAAGAAACCATCAATTGTTTTACCCGCACCAATGCAAAGATATGGCTAACCGGCTGCCCTGTACGAAACGAGTTTTACGATGAGCCGGTCTCGTCGATTCGCAGAGAGCTTGACCTTGATGACAACAGGAAGATTCTGCTCGTAATGGGCGGTTCCAGCGGCGCCAGGCGAATCAATGAAGCTGTCTGTGGTCTGCTGGACAAAATCGCCCGCTTTGCTGACAGTTGGCAGATTGTCCATTTGACCGGCTCAGGCGATTTTGAAAATGTTCGAAAAAGCTATGAAAACACCGGGGTAAAACACAGGATACTGGACTACTGCGAGCAAATAGCCGGTCTGCTCAGACAAGCCGATCTTCTCATAGGTAGAAGCGGCGCCGTCAGCATTGCTGAATATGCTATTGCAGGCGTGCCGAGCATATGCATACCTTACCCGCATCACAAGGACAGGCACCAGTATCTCAATGCCGAAAAGCTGGTAGAAGCCGGCGCCGCCGTCGTCGTTGATGATCTTGATGATGTTGAGGAGCGAAAAGAATGGCTGTGGGAAGAACTGGAAGACCTGCTGAGCGATGACGTAAAACGCCAGGCTATGCACCAGGGTTGTGGTGAAATCCGAAAACCGAATGCCGCTGCCGAGATAGCGACAAGGCTGATTGATATATCGAGTCGTAACCTGCGTTGAGAATTTGGACAGCGGTTATTTTCCCCGTGATTCTTTTCTCGCTGCGACTCGCCGACAGGCCTGTTCGTGCTCGTTTTTTTCCTCCTCTGTTTCAACTAGCAGCCTTGGCACATCAGCCGGCCTGTTGTTTGCATCCAGTGCAACACAGGTAACATACGCCCTGGTTGCTTCGGTTTTTTGCCCGCTGTACGGATCTTCTTTTATGACTGTGACGCTGATTTCCATGGAAGAGGTGCCTACATAACTCAGCCGTGCTTTGAGTATTACATGGTCTCCTACGTTTATGGGAGCACGAAATGAAACTGTGTCGATTGAAGCTGTAACTACCTGCATCTGGCAGTGTCGTTGTGCAGCCATACATGCCGTCATGTCTATCCACGAAAGTATTGCTCCGCCGAAAGCTGTACCTGCCGGATTAGCTTGATGAGGCATCAGAAGATAAGTTGCATCGACCAGACTCTCTCCGGGTCTCTTTGCATTTAGCATAGCAGATTCTTAAAAATAACCATTAAAGAGTAGAAAATCGATCAACTGCCGCCAGCCGTTTTGATCTGTCCTCGAAGCTGCTGAAGTTCCTTCTCGATCGGCCATTTGGCAAAAGCCAGGAATAAAGGCAGTACCAATGTTCCGAAAGGTACCAGAACCAGCAGACCCCACAACCAATTATAGCCTGCCTTGGCAAACAACCTGCACGTAATCAGCACCTTAATTGCCAGACAGATAAGTGCCACCGACAGAGCAAAAATCGCTACAACTATAAAAACAATCGGAGCAATATCTGGCGCATCAGCTAAAGGGCAATTCATGATTTTTTCCTTCCCACTATAAACTATTCTTGTTTATCGACCTCAAAATCCTTTGGGTCACAGAGCAAATGTTAATATAATACCTGCCTGCGGAAATAGCAAGAGATGACTTTTTGATACCCCGGCAACGTTACATGCGATATAATATTCGGGTGTATTTGCCCGGAGCTGCCCGTATTTTATGAATGGACGATAATATGGAAAAAGAATACCTGATAACAGAAAAGGTTTATACGACTGAAGACGGCGCATCCAGCATTGCCGACATGCTGGGCTATTTCGAGAGACATGGTGCTATGCGGGTTTCGGATCTTCATATAAAAATCGGCTGTCCGCCTGCTTATCGTATAGATGGAGACCTGGTTAAACTTCGAGGTCAGGCTGTTACCCCGGAGGTAGCAAAAGCCCTGATATTCCCGCTGCTCAGCAAAAACAACATTGAAACCCTTGCCCAGAAGTACCAGGTCGATACATCGTACCGCTATGGGTCTCTTCAGTTTCGCATAAACGTCTTCAAGGAAAATGACGGCATATCCGCTGCGATCCGCGCCCTGGGAGTAAACATCCCACTCATCGAAGACATCGGCTTTCCCAATAAGCTTTGGCAGGATATTATCAACCGCACCTCGGGGCTGGTTTTGGTTACGGGAATCACCGGCGCAGGAAAATCAACCACTATCGCTTCATTGATCGACCGAATCAGCATCAAACGTGCGTGTAGAATTATTTCACTTGAGGATCCCATCGAGTACGTATTTACCCAGAGAAAATCGATGATATCACAGCGGGAGGTTGGAAGAGATGTTGGCTCATTTTCCGTCGGTCTGCGGGCAATGCTGCGTGAAGACCCGGATGTAATATTTGTCGGAGAGATGCGCGATATGGAGACGATTTCGATGACGCTCATGGCAGCCGAAACCGGCCACCTCGTCTTTTCGACGCTTCATACGCGTGATGTTACCGGTACAATAACGCGTGTTCTCGATTATTTCCCATCCGGCAGACAGGATGAGGTTCGCAACCAGTTGTCTCTCGGCCTGGCATATGTCTTAGCGCAGAAACTCGTCCCGCGAAAAGACAATAGCGGACGCGTTGTTGCGATGGAAATACTCAACAACAGCTACGCCTGCGCAAACCTGATAAGAACGGGAAAAATCGAACAGCTCTATTCACAACTGCAGATCAGGACCAAAGACAACCCCAGCGAGCGTATGATAACGATGGAAAAGCATCTGGCCAGGCTCGTTAGCGATGGTGTGGTCAATGTCCTCGAAGCCCAGAAATGGGCCAACGATTTGCTGTGTTTTACCGATGAAATGAAGATTGCCGAGTAAACCGGGACCTGATGTGATGTAATATTCAGGCAGGAATCTGCGACAGAATCACTTTGTCGCAGATTCCCGATTACTATAAACTCAGAGCATCTTCTCGATGAACTTCACCGCTCCGCCAACGGTTTTTACCGACGTGGCGGCCTCTTCGTCCATCTCGATGTCAAATTCCTCTTCAAAAGCGGCGATCAATTCTATGCTCTGCATCGACTCCGCACCGAGATCTTCAATAAATCGGGCTTGTTCTGTAACCCGGCCTATATCAACCTTCAATGTCTGAGCGACTACCTTTTTTACTCTGTTTTGAACGTCTGACATTTCAAAATCTCCATGCTGTGGGTATTTGTTTATTTCACCATTTTTTTCGGATCGATGTTGTTTTTCTCAATGTCCTTGAAGTAGTTGACCGTGGCGACCTTCAATTCGACCGTGGCAGCATCATCACAGACAATAATCCCGTGCGGGTGAAGCTGCAAACATGAAACCGTCCACATGTGGTTGACGCCTTCTTCAACAACTTTCTGCAGCGCATGTGCCTTGTTGTGGCCGCTGATTATAATCAGAACCTGGCGGGCATCCATTACCGTGCCGACGCCGACCGTAAGAGCGGTTTTCGGGACCTTATTTATGTCATTATCAAAAAACCGTGAATTGGCGATAATTGTATCTTCCGTAAGTGTTTTAATCCTTGTCCTGCTGGAAAGTGATGATCCCGGCTCATTAAACGCGATATGACCGTCGGGGCCTATCCCTCCAACGAAAAGCTCGATGCCGCCGTATTTCTTAATCCTCTTTTCATAGTCATCACATTCACGCTGGAGATTCTTGGCATTACCGTTCAGAATATTCGCGTTGGGCTTCCTGATGTCGATATGGCCGAAGAAATTGTTCCACATGAATGAATGGTAGCTCTCAGGATGACTCTTGGGCAGATTACAGTATTCATCCATGTTGAAAGTTACCACGTTCTTGAAGGTAACTTTGCCTGCTTTATTCATCCTGATAAGTTCTTTGTACATTCCAAGAGGTGACGATCCCGTCGGAAGCCCGAGCACAAAAGGCTTCTTCGCGGTCGGCTTGAAATCACTGATGGTCCTGGCCAAATACGCAGCGGCCCATTTACTGACCATATCATGACTCGGCTGGATAATAATTCTCATAAAACGAACCCTTTCAAAATAATCTGATTGTCTCATTCTTTATCACTGTATTTTTACCTTAAAAGCGATCAGTCGCTTCTGAAGTTCTTCAATAACGTCTTTCATTTGCTTGACAAATTTGCTGCCGTCGTACGTCCCGCGGACTTCTTCAAAATCTTTGGCGATGTCTTCGGCACAGCCATCCTGCCCAAAACCTGTCTGGCTTAGCTCCCCGAATTCTTTTTCCGCGTCTGCCAGAACAAGCCTTAAAAATTTGCTTTTGGCTGCAAGGTATGACTCGCCTGCCTTTACAAGCTCGTCAGCGGTCATGTTTTCAACATTTATACCGAAACGCTCTTTATACACGTGCTTAACCCAGGTCCATTCGTCAGCTTCGTATGCCTCGTAAATCTTATCGATAGCGGTATTGAAATCCTCGATGGTGGTAATGGCGCCTTTCTCGATAGCCTTGTGCAGGTCATCAAGCCGCTGCTTCGGCATCAAAAGACCGCCAATATCGACCCATTGTTCACTATAGACTGAACCCTCGCTGTCCTGAAATGCCTGCTTTATCCCGCCTGTCATGTCGGCTTTTTCAGCTTTTTCAAAAACCTTCTCAAGCAGATACATCTCGATTCCGTTGCTGTAGAACTTCCTGCCTGTCCGCAGAATCGGACGCCGGACTTTTGCACCGCCGACAGACACTTCCTCGATCGACTTGTCTGTTGTCTCCTGAAGCTGCTTCAGTTCACAGTCGCCCTGGATCATTTTTCCGACCGTATACGGACTGAGGACTTCAAAACAAATCTTATCCCTTTTTACCGGTCCTTTTCTTCTGTCCCTGCTCGGCCACTTGGCGCCGTCGCGCACTGTCCCAACCGTCGTAAGGTTCTGGCCTGGGACCATGTACGTTGCCCCGTTCGGGCCTGCCTGAATCAGGCTGAACGGATGTATGGACGTATCAAACGTCGCGGTGTGCTTACCGAGTATCACGGAAAACGGGCCGCACCTGCAGGGCCACATCATGTACGAGAACGACCCTGTCTTGGTGCCTCGCTCCAGTTTTCCTTCATGCACCGGCCCGAGCTTATACAGATGGTTCGACTGATTCGTCCCGCTGCCGGCATTATAAAAGCTGAACAGCCCGGCAATCAGGAGCGTCGATTTGTGATGTGTAACCGAGTAAGGCCCGGCAAAGACGTTGCAGCCTTCGCCGTGAAATGCCTCGCAGTTAGCGAAGAACACGCAGTTCTCAGCCGAATACTGCTTGCCTACTTGGCATCCCTGACCGATAAACACCTTGCCGAGTATCGCCCCGCCGGTTACCGAAGAGCTTTCGCAAATAATAAAATCGTCCGCAATTACTTCATCGCCGACAATAGTGGGAGCGTCCGCAGAACTGAGAATTGTGCCGTTTACCAGGGAGCAGGCCCCGTTAATAACGCCATAAGGCCCAACATTTACATCGATGATCTTTTTGGTTGAACATATGCAGGCATTATGCCCTATCCTGCCGCGGTCCGATCGAATCACTTCGGTGTACTTTTCCGCGATGGCATTGAGCTTGCTTATCACCTGCGGACGATACCGGTGCACTGATATAACGTAAGCAAACTGCGATGAGAGCTCATTGAAAATTTTAACCTCTCTGCCGCCGCCTTCGTTGATCAGCTCAACATCAACACCGTTTCCAAACATTGCGCCTTTATTTGTCTGAATCGTTCCGACGTCCTCGATGCACACCCCTGCTTCTATATCGTAATTTCCGATGTGCACACCCACGTTAGATATCCGAACATTGTCACCGATACTGCAGTTGGCAATAGTTGCATTAAAAATACCTGCCTTTTTTTCGACCCCATAGATTGTCCTGGTATTGCCGCTCAGGTCCCCGATCTGTACGTCGCCGATAAACACACAATTGACAACCTGATCGCAGTTGAAAGACGCCTTGACTTTTACCCTGTTCCAGGCCTCGGCACAACAGCCTTGCGTTTTTAACGTATCTATCTGTTTGCCGGTCAGCCCGACATAACTTGTTTTTTCGCCCATTATGCTTTCTCCATCGTCAGCTCATACGTATCGTTGGCAATAGCCCCTTCCTCATTTGTCGGAATAACAAATACCTTGACCCTGCTTGAATCGGTGCTGATCATTCCCTCTTTGCCTGTGGTGCTGCAGTTCTTTGTGTCGTCAATTTCAATACCAATCTGGGTCAGGCCTGAACAGATGCTCTTGCGTACTTCAATGTTATTCTCACCAATTCCGCCTGTGAAGATAACAGCGTCAAGCGTATTAAGTACAGCAGTATAGGCGCCTATGTATTTCTTCACCCTGTAATTGAAAATGTCTATCGCCAGCTTTGCGCGGGTATGGCCCTGAGCAGCCTTTTCTGCCAGATTACGCATGTCATTGGATACCCCTGAGATCCCCAGAAGCCCTGACTCTTTGTTGCACAGTGCATTAAGTGACTTTATATCATAACCTTTATCGACAAGGTAGAATATTATAGCAGGATCAAAATCGCCTGATCTTGTCCCCATAACAACGCCCTCCAGAGGCGTAAGCCCCATGGACGTATCGATGCTCTTGCCGCCCTTCACAGCCGTTATCGAACAGCCGTTGCCCAGATGGCATGTAACAACATTTACTTCATACTTGCCTTTGTTCATCAGTGCCGCTGCCCGGCGGGCAACATATCTGTGCGAAGTGCCGTGAAATCCATACCTTCGCACACGGTATTTCTGATAAATCTCATAAGGAAGTGCGTACATATAGGCAACTTCAGGAATAGTATTATGAAAAGCCGTGTCAAAACACGCTGCCTGTGTCGTACCGGGCAGCTTTGACTGCGCTGCCTTTATGCCCACCAGGTTCGGGGGATTATGCAATGGCGCAAGGTCGGCAAACTTCTCAATAGAGGCTACTACCTTTTTATCAATAACCATGGAACCTGTAAACTCTTCCCCGCCATGAACAACCCTGTGTCCAACCGCGCCAATTTCCTGAATATGGCTTATCACACCAACTCTGGGGTCAATCAGAGCTTCCAGAATCAGTGACATCGCAGTTTCGTGCTCCGGTACTTGCTTCTCAACGGTATAGGTTTTCTCCCCGTATTTATGAGTGAGCTTGGATTGCTCCTCACCGATCCGTTCGACGATGCCTTTTGCCATGACACCACCTTGAGGCATCTGGAAAAGCTGATACTTTATCGATGAGCTTCCGCAATTTACTACTAATACTTTCATCTTATGTAAAATCCTTTCCTGAATTAAAGCAATTGAACCAGAGTTAATATCGTTGTGGAAACAACGTCCTCCACCGTTGCTCCGCGTGAAAGGTCTGTTATAGGTTTTGCAAAACCCTGCAGAAAAGGCCCGATTGCCTGGGCATGTGCCATGTACTGTGTCAGCTTGTAAGCGATATTACCGGCATCCAGATCGGGAAAAATTATAACGTTGGCTTTGCCCGCCACTTCACTTGCATCCTTGACCTTTTTGGCTGCAACACGCGGTACAATTGCAGAATCCGCCTGAAACTCGCCGTCGATCTTCAGATCTGGCTCCCGCTGTCGCGCGATCTCAAGTGCCTTTTTAACCTTATCGACACTCGGACTTGAAGCACTGCCTCGCGTCGAAAATGACAGAAGCGCAACTCGCGGCTCCTCGCCAAGGATTCGCCTTGCGCTTATCGCGGAAGCAAGCGCAATATCTGCAAGCTGCTCCGCATTCGGGTCAATGTTAACCGCACAATCCGCGTAAATAAATGCCTTGTCTTTCTCGCCCAGAAAATCCGGAATAATCATCAGAAAATAACTGGATGCCGTTTTTATCCCTCCCGATAACCCAATGGTCAGGACTCCTGCCTGGATAAGCGTTGCCGTGGCACTGGCGATACCTCCAACGGCTATACCTGCGTCACCGCACGCTATCATCATTCCCCCATAAAACAACGGCCTTGTAACCATTCGCCTCGCAATACCCGGTGTAATGTCATCCTCCCGACCAGACATGTATTTCTCAGCGTAAGCCTCGATCCTGTTGCTCTGACGCGGATTGATTGTCCTGATGCCATCCAGATTCACTCCAGCAGTTTTTGCCGCAGAATCAATCTCTTCAGGTTTTCCCAGCACAATGGGAGCAGCAATATTCTCGTCCTTAATTATTCTTGCTGCCTTGATAATTCGTTCGTCATTGCCCTCAGGAAAAACAACAGAAAAACCTTTACCGCTTACTTTTTCCCGGAAATGTGTAATTATATCCATTTATCATTCCTTAAAACTTCTTGGGACATGACCATAATATGATTATACGCGGCTATTTGTCAACAGAAAACAGCCCCAAAAACGACAAATTACACGTTTTTATATATCAAACATAAAGTTTCAATTCGGTCTTAATCGTAAAACTGATAAGACTCTTAAATCATCGGCGCCGTTTCCACGGCTGGGCGTACTTCTCAAAACTGTCCTGTTGCTGTAGGTGCGGTTGCAGTACAGGTGCCGCCGAAGTAATTTGAGCCCAATTATGCCGTTTGAGCAGGCGGTAGATATACGCCATGGAGACCTTTCTGCCCAGCTTCTGCACGACCAGCCGCTGAATTGTTTTTGGCTTTGGAACACCGCTTTGTCCAGCCTCGGCTGCTAACTGAGCCAGAAACTCCTTTTCTTGCTGAAAATCAAGAAATCCCCGTCTTCGCCCACCCCTGCCTTTTCGCTCAAGACCAGCAGGGCCATACTCATTATACTGTCTCACCCACAGCCAGACTGCCTGGGTTGAAATGCCGAGAAGCTTGGCGATGTCCTTGGCGCGAAGGTGCCCCTTGTACGCCAGCCAAATCACACACCTGCGGGTATAGCTTGTTTTATCCTGTGCTTCCCTGAGCCAGTCGAACATTTCCTCTGGCTGTAAATGTGGTTTTATCTGTGCCGGCCTTCGCATAAATCGATCTCAGGGAACTATGCTATTCAACTATATCTTTGGTGTCAAAATATTTCCCATATGCTGGGAAATCAGGCATCCTGATCGGCTTTTGCAAGGGCTGCTGGTATGTCCAGCCAGAAGGTTGCGCCTTTGCCGGGTTCGCTTTCCATGCCGATACCCCCCGCTAGCAGGCAAGCCAGCTCCTTGCATATCGCCAGACCAAGCCCCGTGCCCGTGCTCTGCCGTGTAATCGATCCATCAAGCTGCCTGAATTTATCGAATATTTTCTCCTGGTCTGCCAGGTCGATACCGGGACCGCTGTCAGTAATAGCAATCCGTACGGTTTTCTCATCCGGCATATACGCTTTTATCTGTATCCTTCCCTTCTGCGGAGTAAACTTCGTCGCATTACTCAAAAGGTTATACAGGATCTGCTGTACCTTGCCGGGGTCTGTCTGGACAAGTGGAACATTCTCGTCAAGTATCGTTTTGACCTTGATTTTCTTTTTCTCCAGCATCGGAGCAAAAAAGCCTAATACTGCCCTGCAAAGCTCTTGGATGCTTGTTTTCTCCAGATGAATCTCTATTCGTCCCGCCTCGGTCTTAGCCAGCTCAAGCAAATCGTTTATCATATTAAGCAAAGACCGACCGCTGGTAATTATATTCTCCGCATAACGTGCTGCTTTTTCCGCATCGTTCATTTTTTTTTCACGAAGTATCTCAGCAAAGCCCAGAATTGCGTTAAGCGGGGTTCTGAACTCATGTGACATATTTGCCAGAAACTCGCTCTTGAGCTTATTGGCCTTGAATAACTCGATGTTTCTGTCCGACAACTCCGCGATTTTTGCGTCAAGCTGCTTATTTGCCCTCCGCAGCTTCTCCTGGGAGTTCTGCAGGGCATCGAGCATGTTGTTAAACGCAAAG
Source organism: Planctomycetota bacterium (assembly GCA_043816955.1). Classification (GTDB taxonomy): domain Bacteria; phylum Planctomycetota; class Phycisphaerae; order Sedimentisphaerales; family CAYZTY01; genus JBDRHL01. The sequence goes on from JBDRHL010000249.1 coordinate 14,327, forward strand.
GCAAAGCTCTCAAATTCATCTCGCGTCTTTATCGAGCTTCTGATGTCAAGATTGCCCTCGGCAACGTTGTTTGCCAGCCCTCGCAATTGCCGCACAGGCCTGAGAATTACACGCTGCACGATCAGGTAAAATGTTACAATAGCACCCGTGCCTGCCAGCAGTCCCGCAAAGATTACCCATATCCGGTTCATGAACAGCGTCTTGTTGATCTCACGTGCCGGTGTTTCAATGATAATCGCTCCAATCTCCTTGCCGAGACTGAAAGCGCCTGCCGAGCCCTGCGGATTGTGACAGCTCATGCACGTGTCCGTCGCGCGGACAATACGAATGTAGTTGCTTTTCTCAATCCCTTTGTCACTCTCAAACCACGAGAATTCCAAAGACTCGTCTGCGGACTTGAGGTCTTTGATTATCTTCTTGCGTTTCTCATCCAACCATGCCGGTTCCTGCTCCTTTTGTGAAAAGCGGATCCACTGGACCGAAGGCTCATTAGGCCCTTGCACAGTTCCCGTCTCTCGGAGTTTGGGCAGTCCTTTCGAAGCATCCCGCTCAAACTGGAAATGCTCTTCGTAGACCGTACTAGCTACCGCTCGACCGGCATCAAGCGAGGCTTTCTCAATAAGTTTGCCCATCCAGAAATATGGAACCGCTAATGCCAGTGCAAGGATGAACAGCAATGCCCCGCCGAAGGCGATACGACACTTGCCGGCCAGCGAAATCGGCACTACGCCCAGTCGGTTACATATCTCAACAAGAATTTGCCGAATCATGCCCATAAGGTTATAAGGCTTTCGATTTCAGGCATCCCCCTGGCTAAATTAATCCTGCTCTTTTGTATTGCTGCCGTGAGAGTGCTTCTGCGTTCGAAGATTCAGTTCGTCCAGCTGGGATTTGTTCACCGTCCCGGGTGCTCCGGTCAACAGACATTGTCCCCGCTGTGTCTTCGGAAAAGCGATAACATCACGGATATTATCAGTGCCCGTGAGAATCATTACCAGGCGGTCCAGCCCGAATGCAATTCCACCGTGTGGCGGCGCACCGTATTCCAGTGCCCGCAGGAAAAAGCCAAAACGCTCTTCCGCCTCTTCTTTGGATATGTTAAGCAGCTCAAAAACTTTTGCCTGCACACGCGGGTTGTGAATACGGATGCTGCCTCCTCCGATTTCCGAACCGTTCACCACGATATCGTAAGCCTGTGAACACACTTTTGCCGGGTCGCTTTCAAGTTTGTCAATATCCTCTGCTACAGGCGATGTGAAAGGATGATGCAGCGAGTCATAGCGATTCTCGTCTTCGTTCCATTCAAACGCCGGGAAATCCACGATCCACACAAATGCGTACTCATCTTCCCTGTAAAGTTTAAGATCCTTAGCCAGCTTCACTCGCAGCGGCGCCAGCGCCTTGTTTACCGCTGCCCGGCTGTCTGCAACCATCAGGATAAGCTGGTCATCCTTAGCTGCGAACCTCTCGATTATTTGCTGCTGCTGCTCGGCAGTGAAAAATTTGGCAATGCTGCTGTTCAGCTCCAGACCCTGGCCGCTTTGTGACTTATTCACCTTAAACCATGCCAAGCCCTTTGCGCCGTAGTCACCGACAAAACTCGTAAGTCCCTTCTCAATATCACTGCGTGAGAACTTCGAGGCGCCGGGTGTACACAACCCCTTTACAATGCCGCCCTTCTCGATAGTCGACTTGAAAACCTGAAATTGGCATTGGCTGGCGATATCCGAAATGTCCTTGAGTTTCAGATCAAAACGAAGGTCCGGCCGGTCAATCCCGTAATCCTCCATCGCCTCCTGATAGCTCATTCTTCGAATCGGCAGCGAAACGTCAGCACCAAGTACCTCTTTCCATATTCTTGCTACGAGTCGCTCGTTCATGCTGATCACATCATCCGGGTCTACGAAGCTCATCTCAACGTCAATTTGTGTAAATTCAGCCTGGCGGTCCGCCCGCGGATCCTCATCCCGGAAACATCGGACAATCTGAAAATACTTATCTGTTCCGCTGACCATTAATATCTGCTTGAATAGCTGAGGTGACTGCGGAAGAGCATAAAAAGCCCCTGCACAAAGCCTGCTCGGAACAAGAAAATCACGGGCGCCTTCCGGTGTGCTCTTGCCTAGCATGGGTGTCTCAATTTCCCAGAAACCGTTTTCGTCAAAGTAATCGCGAGCCACCTTTGTTACCTTGTGCCGAATTCTGAGCTTGTCCTGCATTTCCGCTCTGCGAAGATCGATATAACGATTTGTCAGACGAAGTTCCTCACCAACGTTTTGTGCATTGTCGATCTCGAACGGCGGAGTCTTTGCCGTATTGAGTATTTCCATTCTCTCAACGATTACCTCTATCTGACCGGTCGGCAATTTCGGGTTTTCCAGTCCCTTACCGCGGGCACGAACCGCACCTGATGCCGCTATCACCCATTCACATCGCAGCGTCCGGGCAGCCTTATGGGCGTCGGCAGATATATCAGGATCAAAAACAAGCTGAGTCAGACCCTCACGGTCGCGAAGGTCTACAAATACTAAATTCCCATGGTCTCTATACGAGTTCACCCAGCCTGCCAGTACAACTTTTTTGCCGACATCCTCAGCACGAAGCTGACCGCAATTGTTCGTTCTTTTAAGCATTTTAGCGTTCTTCCGAAAACTCTGTAATTTACTACTGATTAAGGATTAACAGCATAGCTCAAAACCGCTGGACAGTCAACAGATAACCTCGGAAGCTACTGAATTCAGACCAATGGGTGGATACCAGGCTTAATAATCTTGCTGAAACAGCGTTTTTTTGCTAACTTCCGCGGTCAGAGATACTGTCACCTGCTGCCAGAATACATCCAGCCTTTTTGGAGACTTGATGGAAACACAAAGCCGATACAGAATAGACACGCTGGGAACTGCTGCGATAGTTACTTCACTGTTTTGCTGGACAGCAGGGCCGATTTTTATACGCTACCTGACCGGATTCCTTGACGCATGGACGCAGAATTTTCTGAGATATTCAGCGGCTGCTGCGTTCTGGCTGCCGTTCCTGGTGGTTTGCATCTGCCGGGGAAATTTTGAAAAAAGGATTTGGAAAATTGCGCTTCTTCCTGCTGCTGCAAATGTCCTGATGCAGTGTTTCTGGGCACAAGCGTTCTACTACGCAGAGCCTGCATTTGTGAATCTGCTCGCTAAATCAAGTGTTGTATGGGTAGCAGCGTTATCAATCATATTTTTTCCTGAGGAAAGGGGGGTTTTGACGAGCAGGAGGTTCCGGATCGGTGTGGTGCTAAGCGTCATCGGGGTTGTGGGTGTTGCAGTCTTCAAAGAAGATTTTACCGCACGTGCGACGATTATAGGCATCGCTTTGAGCCTTTGCTGCGGGGCAGCATGGGGGATGTATACGGTCTCTGCTCGATGGGCGTTTTCTAACAGCGATTCAAGGCTGGGCTTTGCAGTCACTTGTCTTTATTCGACATTATGCCTGGCAGGACTGGCATTTATGTTTGGCAGGCCGGGCCAGGCCCTGGAGATGTCAGTTCGGCCCTGGGCTTGTGTTATTATTTCCGGGCTGGTGGCAATAGCGTTTGCACATGTGCTTTTCTACGCGGCAATGCGGCGTCTCGGAGCTGCTATACCGTCAGTAGCTATTCTTGTTCTGCCTTTCACGGTGCTGATTGTGTCACATATAGTTTTTGGCGAGACGATCAATCTGCCGCAGTTGATCTTCGGAGTTGTTTTGATTAGCGGGGCGTCGGCAGCAGTTATGGCTCAGCAGCATCTTGGCCGTAAGGAGGATGGTCAGTAGTTTGGATATATCGGAAGATAACGGTCTTTTCCATAGGATGCTGTGAGATTATCGCAGGTGAGGAAAAAGAGGGGCTTGCGCGGGGGGAGTTATGTGGAAAATTTGGTCGGGAATTGGGGGTTTTGGGGGAGGTTTTCAGGGGGTTAATCTTCATTTTTGGGCTAATATCAAGGTTTGGGTGGTGAAAAGGTGTGAATTTTTTGGGATTTTTTAGTCATTTTTTGCGAAAAGTGCGCGCCTTTTTACCCAATTCTTACCCGGTTTTGTACTACTTTTGTACCATTTTTTCGTTTTTTTTGGCGGTAAAGTAGGGTGAGTTTAACGGTTGTAACGATTTTGCGGACCTGCGGGTTTTGTTTGAATCCGGGGGATTCAAACGATTTTGGATTTGCGATTTTGGATTAGGTAAACCGCTCGATTTGGTTCAACTAGGCTCACTACAGGTTTTGGATTAGGAGGTTTTATAGATTGCTGGGGGGCAGCGATAGCGATGATGGTGAGGGGAAGATTTTTTTCTCCCCTCCGGAAAACATGTAAAGAAAATGAAATGTTCAAAAACCCAATTTCTTAAACAAACAGTTGAACTCTGGTTGACTTCGGATTGATGGTCTGGATGTAAGCGCGAAGGTTTACTGATTTTTTTGCGGGGGCTGGCGGGATTTGGAGAGGTTGTTTTTTAGTTTTTTTTCCAGGGCTGTCAAGATGGCGGTTTGGAGTCTGGTTAGCTCGATGAGGTGGTGTACCGAGGCGCGGATGGATTCTGTTTTTGATTCGACGGGGGGTTTTTTGGTTTCGCGTTTTGGTGGATTCATTTTTCTTTTTGGCTCTCGTTCAACATTTTTTGAAAATTGTTTTGTCGAGTATATAGCGGCTGGTGGAGCGCAAGGAAAAAGAGCACCGCCGCCATACGCTCAGTCCAGGCTCAGGAGGAGCCTTTCAGGACGTAAGGACTTACACGGTGCTCTCTCTATAGACTTACGAGAGTCACCTGCCTTTGTGCATTTTCAGCACAAAAGCTTTCGGTGGCCTTGCCTTAAAGCAAAGCCACCGAGCCTTCCAAACGCTCCTGAAGTCAAATTCTCCTGATTTGGACTGAAGCATTTAGAATCTCAGTGATTCTAATCGGATTGGCGGATTTCTCTCCGCCTATTTTATATTACCATTGTCGGCCTATTATGCAAGAAATAATTAAAAAACTGGGAAGAAAAAAATGAGATTGAGGAAATCGAAGAAGAAAAAGTGTTGAAGATTGCCACGGCCCTTTCAGGGCCTCGCAATGACCGGGGGTTTGGGGTGTGTGAAGAAACCCCCAGAACGAGTCTGGGGGCTGCTATGAGGTTATCTGTCAACGGTTATAATTAAATTATTTTTGTTTTAATTCATAAATATAACCTCTTTGCTGGGTGGCAATTTCGGCTCAGTCTGCTATTCGTGCTCAAGGCAC
>JBDRHL010000250.1:0-17876 GCA_043816955.1 Planctomycetota bacterium
CAGAGACCATATAAACCAGCGAATTGCGATCGACATGCTACGAGATGCACGTGCTCGTGGCCGCAACGAAACCGTGAACATACTCCATAATACCAGAAAGAGAGCACTGCTATGCCGGTAAATTTGCTACAGTCTCAAAAAAACGAACAAAACAGGGAAATAAAAATGGAAACCGGGAAAATTAACGCAGAATTTATCGCCAAGGCAATTGTACTCAAAGAGGCCGTTCAATATGCGCCGGATTCTGTCGTAAGCAAAACCATAATCGACAAGAAAGTCGGCACCATCAGCCTTTTTGCCTTTGATGCCGGCCAGGGACTCAGCGAACACCAGGCACCTTACGACGCTTTTGTACAGGTCATTGACGGTACAGGAAAATTTACCGTCGGCAAAGAGACTATCCGTCTAAGTTCGGGCCAGATTGTCATTATGCCTGCGAATATTGCCCATAGTGTAACGGCTGAAGAAAAATTCAAAATGATGTTGATTATGATACGTGCCTGATTACGATAAAAGGACAAACAAGAATGTTCAGATGCCCCGGACAAGATCAGAGATTCTGGCGAGCCGAAGATATTTTCGAGGTTCGATGCTCCAACTGCAACACGGCTGTGGAATTTTTCAAGGACGAACCAAAGCTCAGGTGCCCAAGGTGTCTCCGGATTATTGTCAACCCGAAGCTTGATCTCGGCTGCGCCGAATGGTGTCAATATGCGTCGCAGTGCTTTGGTACAGCCGGCGGCAAGGAAACAGGAGTTACAAAAAAGCCCGTCAAAAATAAAACTATCAAAAAAACAGATTGATCAGAAAGGAAAAAGCCATGTTTTGTTATCAATGTGAACAAACCGCACAAGGAACCGGCTGTACAAAAATCGGTGTTTGTGGAAAAGACCCGGATATACAATCATTACAGGACATTCTTGTCTTCGGCTTAAAAGGTATTGCTGCGTATGCTTATCACGCGAGAGAACTTGGGAAAAGGGATGAGCAGGTTGATGCGTTCATGGATGAAGCTCTTTTTTCGACATTGACCAATGTTGATTTCGATCCCGGGCGATATTTAGGCCTTGTACTCAAAGCCGGCCAAATGAACCTCAAGATAATACAAATACTCAACGATGCCCATACCGCTGCGTTCGGCAATCCAACGCCGGTTATCATCCCGGGTGGAACGAAGCAGGGGCCCGGAATAGTTGTAACGGGTCATGATCTGTTGGACCTGTATGAACTGCTAAAACAGACAGAGGACAAAGGAATCAACATTTACACACACGGTGAGATGCTGCCGGCGCATGGGTATCCTGAACTGAGAAAATTCAAGCATCTTGTCGGGAACTACGGTACAGCGTGGCAGAATCAAAAAAAAGAGTTCGATAATTTCTCAGGAGCCATCCTTGCAACCACAAACTGCATCATGATTCCAAAGGATTCCTACAAGGACAGACTCTTCACATGCGGTATTGCCGGGGCGGCAGGGGTAAAACACATAAAGGACAAAGATTTCACCGAGGTGATTAAAAAGGCGCTTGCCCTTCCGCTGCTGCCTGAAAATCCCAGAGGAACGTTCAGCACAGGACATCACTATACAGCGGTACTGGGTCTTGCGGATAAAATCATAGATGCGGTAAAGGCTGGAGAAATAAAACGATTCTTCTTTATCGGCGGGTGTGACGGCGCGAAACCCGGAAGAAACTACTTCACTCAGCTTGCAGAAAAAGTCCCTGTCGACTGTGTAATACTCACTGCCGCCTGTGGAAAATACCGTTTTAATTACATGGACTTCGGGACAATTGACGGGATCCCGCGACTCATCGACACAGGCCAATGTAATGACTGCTTCGGGGCCATACAGATTGCTTTGGCACTGGCGAAAGCTTTTAACTGCGGCGTCAACGACCTGCCGCTTAGCCTTGCTGTAAGCTGGTACGAACAAAAAGCCGTCGCAATTCTGCTGAGCCTTCTCTATCTTGGTGTTAAAAATATAAGGCTTGGCCCGACCCTGCCGGCCTTTGTCAGTCCGAATGTACTCAATATACTTGTTGAAAAATTCAACATAAAACCAACCGGTGATGTGGATAATGATCTTCAGGAAATGCTTAAAGGTAATTGAATGACCCGCAGTTCCTGCTCTGATTTGATATTTACAGATATTACCGTTGACTTACAGGGCAATATAACCGAAAATAAGACCATAAAACCCGGACGGTAAGGTTCTATCCAACATATAGACAGCCGATAGGTGAAGTGCATGGAATTTATCCTGTCGATCCTGACTGATTTCTGGAAAACCGTTTCTGAAATGGCTCCATATCTGCTGTTTGGTTTCGCTGCTGCCGGGCTTATCTCGGTTTTCATTTCACCTGCCTTTGTCGAAAAACACCTTGGCGGCAAGGGTCCCTGGCCTCTCATTAAGGCCTCACTCTTCGGAATACCCCTGCCGCTCTGTTCATGCGGTGTAATTCCTGTCGCGATGTCACTGCGAAAACACGGTGCCAGCAAAGGAGCGACCATCTCCTTTTTGCTATCGACGCCGCAGACAGGCATCGACAGTTTGTTCGTCACGCTCAGTTTGTTAGGCCCGATCTTTGCGATATTCAGGCCTATCATAACCTTCATTACCGGCCTCGTCGGAGGCGCTGCCATCGAGATATTCGAAAATCCCAGCAGCGAAAGGCATGGCTCCAGCCCTCAGTGTGAGAAGGCCTGCTGCAACCACAACAACAAACAAAACATCTTCATCCGGGCTGCAAAGTATGGTTTCGTAACACTGCCGCGTGATATTGCAGAAGCGATGTTCATCGGCCTGATTATCGCTGCAGCTATCTCAAGCATTATCCCTCCAGATTACTTCGCCCCCGTCCTCGGCGGCGGCATCTTTGCCATGATTGTCATGATGATCGTTGGGATACCCGTCTACGTTTGCGCCACCGCCTCGGTACCTATAGCCGCTGCCCTTATTGCCAAAGGAGTCTCCCCCGGAGTAGCGCTGGTTTTCCTCATGACGGGGCCAGCAACAAATGCCGCTGGAATTGCCACCATCTGGAAAGTGCTAGGCCACAAAACTGCCATAGTCTACCTGATTACCGTTGCTGCCTGTGCCCTGCTGGCAGGTCTGGCCCTTGATGCCTTTGCTCTTACCACCAACCGCCAAATCGTCTCACACATTCACTGGATGCTGCCCCCCATTTTAAAGCACATCAGTGCTTTTGTGCTCCTGACAGTTCTAGCTGTCGCTTCCTTCGAACCGAAACCCAAAACCACCCCACTGTAATCTATCCTGATTGGTTGACACTGCCCACGACAGGTTTTGAAGCTATTACAGCAAAGCAGTGCTGAAATATCGCTCTGCACGGTCCGGCAGAACCGTTGCTATTTTCCCTCCAATACTGCTGTTTAACTGCCGTGCGGCCCAGACATTGGCACCTGATGAGATGCCGACCAGAAGACCATAGCTGCGTCCTAGTTCACGTGTTGTTTCAATCGCGTCATCATCCGTTACCTCGATAACTTCATCCACGAGAGAAACGTCAAGTATATCAGGCACAAAGCCGTCGCCGATTCCCTGTATCTGATGAAGCCCCGGCTCATGCCCCAAAAGCGCCGATATGTCCTTAGGCTCTACCGCAACTATTCTTACATCGGCTTTACGCTCTTTAAGGAACCTGCCTATCCCCTGGAGCGTCCCTCCGCTGCCGACACCTGCGACAAATGCGGAAATATCACCGCTCATCTGCCGCCACAGTTCAACCGCTGTCTGCTCATAATGAACGCGTGGATTGTCCGGGTTTTTAAACTGCTGGGGCACAAAAACATTACTATCCGCTGCTGCCATTTCCTCGACTTTTCTCACCGCGCCAGGCAGACTTTCCTCGGCAGGTGTAAGCACCAGTTCTGCACCCAGCGCCTTGATAAGTTTCTTGCGCTCCTCGCTCATATTCTCAGGCATCACTATTATCACACGATAGCCTTTTAGCCTGCCCACCAGCGCAACACCGATCCCCGTATTGCCGCTCGTAGGTTCGATGATTATTGATTTCGGGGTTAACTTTCCGTCCCGTTCAGCTCCTTCAAGCATCGCAAGCGCAACACGGTCCTTGATACTGCCGCCTGGATTAAGAAACTCCGCCTTGGCAAAAACATTTCCCCCTTTTAGTTGAATCAAAGGAGTATTTCCAATCAAATCAAGTATATTATCTGTCAGCATTGGCGCATACCTTTAAGTTGTACCTTTTATAATACTTGTTCCAGATGCGATCATTCTAACAATCTGTTCACAGAAGAACAACCCCCAGGCGCAAAAAGTCATCCCCCGCCTTTTTCCCCTAATATCACACCAGCTGTCGCTGCTGCCTAATCTTTCGTGCAAAAGCGATTTACAATGAAATTATAAACCCAGGCAAATATCGCTCCGCCAATCAGACCATCAAAAAAGCCCCAAACCAGGCCCATTACACTGCCTATTGGTGTTATGCTATAACCGCGATAAACCCTGCCGAGAAAAGTCACTGCTCCAGGCTGTGAACCATCGATGAGTATTATCCACCATGTTCCCAAAAACAGACCTATGCCCCACAACAAGCCCCACGTCAGCCCAAATGCCTTCACATCCAGCTTCATCTTTAATCCCCTTCAGAAAATGAACCGCTAAAGCGACAAATATCCTTAAGCCTACAATTTTATTAATCGGCATTATCCCAAAAAGTAGAGCAGAAAAACTTTTCCAAGGCAGAAAAAAACCATCTATTCCTTATCAATATCCCCCTATCAGCCCGCTCGCTAACAGCGCGCATAAAAAAGGTTGCGAACGTCGACTCTTCGCAACCTTTTCAGTTCCGCAACAGTTTAGTCCGCGGCTAAGTTCTGCGCTTTATTAGCAGGGCTAAACAGCCTGCACCGAGCAAGCCAATTGTGGCCGGCTCAGGCACAATGCTTTCATCGGCCCAAAGTGTTATAGTCGAATTATGCGTACTATAGTCACTCTGGTAATCAACAATACCCGTTCCGTCCGGCAGCATCAAAAAGGCAGTTATTGCCGAAGTGCCACCAACACTATCTTCCCATTGAGCTCCACCGAAGGTGTTGGGGTCAAAGTACGCCGAATCAATCACAGCATAAGATGCCCCATAGAGCCAATCGGAATAAGTATCAGTTTCAGCTTCATAATAGCTGCCAAGGAGATGGCCTGTCACGTTGGCAACTTCTACGCCACCGCTGATCAGGGATATTTCCCAGGATCCGCCATCTGTAAACGAGGCCATTGCACGACCACCGCTGGATAAGTCGACACAGCCGGTTATCGTGGCCGCCACATCCGCATCGTCCAGGATATAAGGCGTACTGTCACTTGTTAGAACCGTTGCGCTTGCTCCGTCGGTCCATGTGATGGTACCCATACCTGCAGTATAAACGGCATAGACGCCATTGGTCTGCTCAATGGTAACCTTCGCCAGCCCACCTTGCGCAGAACCAACAAAGATCGCAACCAGAAGGCAAACTGAAACTATCAACTTTCTCATTTTATTACTCCTCCAACCAAAATAAGAATGATTATATGTGTTTAAACGGGTTTTTCCTTCCTCTCAGTACCGCCAGACCACCGACTAAGAGAAAAATGGACGCCGGCTCCGGTACAGCATTAATTTGTATTGAGGGGGCTAAACTGTAATAGCTCGTCGAGCCGAACGAAGTAACATTCGGCTGACAGAACTGGAAGGAAAAGTTTCCCGTAAAATCGTTGAGTTTCAGGCCAGCACCAGCACCGGTCTTAAGTGCACCGCCAGTAACTTCAAACTCACCCTGTCCGACAACATTATTAGGCATCAAAAACTCTTTAATCTCCCACGGATCGGTCAGCATGTGCGCTTCAAGAATAGTCTCGTTATCGAGCAGCAAATTGTTGGCATCAGAGACGTGCCACAGATCACCGACTACCTGAACAGTAATCCCACCTTGAAAATAAGCAGCAGCCCAAGAGCCGCTATGGTCACTGATAAGGTTCGCATCGCTTATTCTGACGATTCCGTTAAACTTGTAGTTGTACTCGCTGTCACCATAAATCAGGATATCTCCGTTATCAATCGACATATCCAAGCTGTTCTCAAATGCTTTTGGCAGGAACTTGTTGCTGGGGCCGTCATATAACCATCCCATCTCATAATCGATGATCATATCGCCCACATATAACATGGCATTAAGAGGTGCTGAAAGAATGAAACATAAGAACACCCCCACAACCCCCACATTTTTCCTCACTCCCTTTAACTCTTTCATGTTCTTCCTCCTACGCCTATAGAAAACACAGACGTTTTTACGGTACTCTTCCTTTATACCTCAACATAAAAACGATTTTAGGCAGGATAAACACATATGTCAATGAAAAAATTATTTTTTTTACAATTTTTTAATAATTTCAATAATTCCCCATTTTTTATGGGGCTCAGCCAGCTGACATTATTGACTTATGTTGCCCAGATTTCCTTTTGCCAGCCAGACATCGGCGTAATTTATTACGCCGTCGATATTTACATCACAAAGATCGTAATATCGGTCAAAAGCTGCCGGATCAGGGCTGTTCAGTGAGCCACCCAGTCGAGTTTTTATGAGCCAAATATCATAAAAGTTTACCTTACCGTCGTTATTTGCGTCCCCGGCAAGCCGTTTCCAGGAACCTCCTCCCGGGCCATAAACTATCCTCATGAGCGGGTCACCAATGACTACCTCTGCCCAGCTCAAATAGGAAATCGCTGTAAAGGCAGCCTCGGCAAAACACATATCCGCCTTGCCGTCATTATCCTCATCTGCAAGGAGATTATAAAACAGGAATTCAGTATCCACAACAGCATCACACTGCGGTTCAAACGCATGTCCGATGCCGGCTGTGCCGCCGATGGAAAGAAAATCCACAACCTTGCCGTGAGGAGCTGGTTTGGTCGCCACATCTGAAAACATTGTTACAGCATTAAAACTCTCTAGAGAGGCAAAAACAGCACCGTTGGCAAGATTGAACAGTGGTGCACCTCCCGGCCCTCCGGCAATCAAATAATCCGACGTATAATACTCATCGCCGTTGACACCGAAAGTCACCAGAGCTATCAAGTTTGCCAAATCTGCATAATCGGGATTTTCAACAGCGATAAGCTCCAACTCTGCCTGAGTAAACTTGCAGTTACTTCTGCCATCAAAAATAACACACATACCATTATTATTCATCTCACCAACATTTAACGTGTAGTCCGGGTAGATGCCGGTCATCTGGTAATACGCACTTTCGTAGTCATCGGCGACACGTGCTTTGTAGGCATCAGGCGGCTGGGGCTGCTCAGAATATACCCAGTAATCGACATCAGAATGCAGATTAAAGGTCCTGTTGCAATTCAAGTTGGCACCTATCGACGGAGCATCATCAAATAACACAGCAACCTGTTCAGGGTTTACACCGTACTGTGTGGTTGATGCCCGCCTTGAACGCTCAAGAATCTGGCGGACTGCAAAAACTGCACTTTTGCCTCTATTCTTCGGCCCGTCCAGTCGCGCGGTCAAATAAATATCGCCGGCATTAAAACTTCGGTTGACAGTTCCAAACCAGTAATTTGTCCCTTCCATGGTTGGAGGATCTACTCCAGGCACGAGAGATATACCTATCGACCAATTCATCTGTTTGTTGCCGGGCAATTGACGTTCAAACAGGTCGATTGGGCTTGCTCTGTAACCCTGGTAGGGATTAACTGCCCTGTTTTCAGCACTGAAGCCATTGACATCGTATTCATTGCCGTCATTGTTACAATACCACAGGCAGCTCAGTTCAGACTCGACTGAAGCAGCGCTAATCTGCGACTCTGCCATACCTACCGTACCAGGGTTCGATCCGCCCGGATAGACTGCGTCAGGGAAATTGTCATCTTTGATCCGGTAAGGAATCCCTGCGGTGGTAATTATAGCCTTTATTCCGAGAATTCTGTCAGGATGGTTTGCATCAGCCAGGTAACGGCGAACCGGCGCTGCTATGCATTGCCGGTAATCCTGACGGCTAATGATTTCATCTGCTTCTGTGGCTGTGGGACCGCTGCAATCGACCAGACCCGACAGTTTAAGCACATGGGACTCGGGAATCTGAGTATAGTAAGACCTGTAGAGACCGGCTATATATTTGCTGGTAGGGCTATTTTCGTTAACCAGTATTATCAGTTCATTAGGTTCAAGGGCGAGGCTTTGGTGAGTTAAAAACAACAAGAAAAACAGAGTGAATAAAAACGTACAGACTTTCGACACCCCCTCATCCCGGATTTTGCAATCCTTTCGGACGAAAGCCATTACCCTCTTCTCCGTAAATCGTCCAGCTTTCCCCCAAGCTGTGTATACTCCGGCAATATATTTATTGGGCCGCCTTCAACAGGCCCCTATCCATTATTTCTTACGGCAGCGCAAAATCACAGCACCCAGAGATGTCAACAACAAAAAGCTACCCGGCTCGGGCATGACGGTAAAAACATTATCGGAATTAGCCGCATCAAAATGAAGATTTCCCGATGTCACATCATAATACGTCCCGTCAGCCAATATACCATAGAAGCCAAGGCCTAATAGATGGTTAGTCAGATTACAAACTGCCGTACCCGACACCACACCGACAATAGTAACTTCCGCCAGGACAGAATAGCCGCCCACTGCGGTATCAGAGACCTGTGGGGCAGTGAGAGTACTGACACCCAGTTGTCTAAGATTTCCACTTACAAGGCTATTGACTGACGAGTGGTCCCAGCCGGATGCCTGTGCATCATAGGGCACCGGGGCGATCAGATCAATCATAGCAGTACCTGAAGCATCAGTCTGCACAGCAATTACACCGTTATATTCCGGAGCCACATCCATGTCCAACTGCCAAACATTCAATCCGTTACCAGGTACAGTTTCAGAAGCATATGCTAAAATACGAACTGTCACCTCCTCACCCATATGTATAATAGTTTTGTCTGCTTCCATCCTAAAAAATAAGTCAGCTGAACAGTTGAAGAACCCAAAAACCACCAGAACGGGAATAAGTCGAACAGCCCAGTTTCTTCCCATCACAAACTTCCTCCTGCCTACACTGCCCCCATGATAATCATAACCTATTCATGCTACATCCAATGATATTCAATGTCAAGTTATTTTACAGCATTATATAGTAAAAAAAAATAAAAACCAAGAAAATCCTTGCACCCTATGTTAATTGAATGAACAGTCGCGATTGTTCGGAACCATATGAGTAGGGCATAAGCCTTTTTTCTACAAGCACTTAAGGTGCAAGAAGCAAAGTAATACAACCTTTTTCAAAATGAGTTTTTGGAATAAAAATTGCCGTGTATATGGGCGAACACGTTATTTCAAACCTCAACATTTTCCGCTCACAGAGTAAAAACAGCTATACGACAATCTCAGAGCAGATATCAATCTTGCCAGATGTTTAATTGTCGTGGGACACAGGGGAAAAATAAGCATTCCACTTAATATTTTCGCGCCAAGGCCGGAATTCCACCAGACTGCTTGATCCAAAATAATGCTTAACTCGTTAATTTACAGGGAGTTCGAACTATAAAAGTGCGAAACTTATCAATTTACAGTTTTTCGAATTTTGCAACTGCCCGGTAGATACCGAAGATATGGCAATCCTCAACAATAGTGGGTGGATACTTCTCGTTTCTTGGCTGCAGGCGTACACTATTGCAAGACTCAAAAAAAACCCGCCTAAATGTCGTTTCGTGCGGCATTGAAAAGGTAACGAAGCAGTCGTCTCCACTACGAACTTCAACGGCTGGCGATAAGATCACGATATCGCCTTCGTTGAACCTGGGCTGCATTGAATCTCCAATAACACAAACCGCAAAGGCGCTGGAATCATACAGGTCCGGACAGCGTACATAATCGTCAGCAACAGCAATCAGATACTCCATGTCGTCAAAATCCATTGGATACCCTGTAGTGATTTTGTTTATGATCGGGACCATGCGTCCGGCTCTAAATCCCGATACGGACTGTTCGAAATTTAAATCATTCCCGCCGAACAACAAAGCAATCTCAGCGGTCTCAGACCTGCTATGGACTATCCTTTTGATGATCTGACGCCATCTCTGGTTTTCAGCTTCAGCTATTTCATATTCCTCTCTGATATCCGCGGGAAGACGTTCCATGTGAGCAATACGCAGTAACAGCCCCTTCTTAAAATCCAGTATGATCTCAAGCCTGCCAAGTAATTGGTCGCTGGGAGGATTCTTGGCTTTGCCGGTTTCTATAGCGGACAAATACGGTTTTGAAAACTCTGCCTTTCGACTGACTTCATCGAGAGTCATTCTGAGTTCTAGACGCTTTCTTCTGATTATCTGACCCAACGACATGCTGTATATTCTAATGGTCCTTTAGCCACCCTTCAAGTGCCCCCGTAATTACCTAACTGGTACAGAATATCATACACCGCGTTATTTGGCAATACTATCACCATAATGACTAAAATCAAAAGCTCCAAGTACTTCTGGCACTGGTGTGAGGAGTAACATAACCTTAAAACACCTAATTTTCCATCCTGTTGCTTGACAAATCCTCGGCAGTTATCTACCATTAAGCACAAATATCTTTAATTTATAAGTTTTGGAGGTTCTGACGTGGGCTTTTGCTCCAGAAGCTTAGTTCTTGAAAGCATGCTTGGTATACTTGCACTTGCCGGTGCTATTTGTATATCCGGCTGCAAGGATGACCCCAGCCATGCCGCTGCGAGGGAGGCACGCATAAGCAGTGCAAAAGCTCTAGAGATAATTGCTAATGACGGGGATCCGGAAACAGCGCGCAAGGAGCTGGAAAAGGCGATGCGCCTTGCCTCCCAGGCAGGCACTGCGAAGGATCCGGCAATAATTCTGACAGCCAACCTGCTGACTGCGCAAATGCCGGAGCTGCAGGGGGAACTTAATCTGATTCAGGTCCAAGTTTCGGAAATCATTTCCACAATATCCAAAGAGTTGCTCGCTATCCAGAAAATCCTGGCCGATCAGGCCGGCTTAAGCGCTCTCTTGGCAGCCGGCGATAAAGAAGTTCAATACCTGCAGATCATGCTTTCAGATGATAGTGAAAGACCGTCGATAAACTCACGGATAGCAGAAAACAATGCCAATCTCGAAGAATATTATCAGACAATTGAAAAACTCCAGGCAGAACTAAATCATGCACAGAACAAAGCGACTCAATTGCAGGAAAAGGCAGACGAAGCCCTGAAAAAAGCGGAGTTGGCACAAGGGGAGGAAAAAGCAAGACTGCAGAGGGAGGCATACGGTATTATTCTGGGTATATCAGCTTCCGGCGAGGAACTCGGAGAGAGTAAGATATCATGGTTAGCCGCTGCCCAGGAAAAGCAGGACCAGATCGAATTAATCAAAGATAAGTTTGAACTTCTGAGTGCCGCTGTCAAGCAACTCACCGCTGACGCAGAACAGATAACTGATCAAATCGATCAGATTCAAAACTCTGATGAAAGAAAAAAGACGCAATCGCAACTGGAGGCACTGAGTTCAAGACTCACAGGAAAGCAACTTAATATCGTACCACTTACCAGAGATATTCAGGAGGAACTCGATAATCATGCCAATAAGAGCGAGGAAATAAGCGGTATATTCGAAGAAGCAAGGAATACCTATCGTAAAGCAGAGTCTTCCAGTTTGGAGCTTGTCAAGCAGCTTTCTGCAATTTACTCGGCTGACTGTTTACTTAAAATGGGCCGGTTTTCTGCCGGAAATGCGAAGTTTTACGCTGCCCTTGCTGAGCGGCTGGAGGTGTTGTCGGTCATAGCTAAGCAGGGCGAAACGGGCGACAATCAACTGTCAAATCTTGCCAGGAAAACCCGGGCAGATTCTGATGACTGGGCTAATCGTGCCAACGAAGAATACAACAGTGCCGTCGAGGAGTACGAAAAATTAAAAAACCTCGCGCGTGGTAAAGACGAATTTGCCTGCGCGATAATAAAGAACCATATTCTGGCACTTGTCCAGAGAGCCGACCTGGCTAAATGGCAGGGCAAAAGTGATATATTTCAGCAGGCAATCGAGGAAGCCGGGTCCCTTGCCGAAAAGGCACGTCAATGTGATGCAAACTTTGACAAAACAACCGCTGCCAGATTGTTAAAACAACTTACCGCGCCTCCGGTACAGACGGGTGAGGACAAATTGGCAACCAGCAATTACGATGCCTTTATTGCCCAGGCAAGATTACAGATAGAACAGCAGTTTGATCAGTTTATGCAGATGCCTGAAGAGGAAAGAACCGCCTTGATTGAGATGACAGTCCAGCAAATGGAAGACCAAGGCGTTAGCACCGAGCAGATTGCCGTGGTTAAAGACGCTCTGAGCAGCGGACAAAAAGAAGTTTTTGTGGAAACCATGACCGGACTGATGGCCGAATCTATGCAGAAAATGTCACAAGGTACGGAGCAGAGCGGGCAAGAAAAGGAAAAAGCCTTCGAGCAGATGGGTGAGCAGATTGATAGTGAATCCGAACAATCTTCCGAAGACACTACCGAAGAATGATGAATCCTGTGTGCTCTCCAGAAATCATTCCGCTACTAGAAACACATAATTGCTCCATAGTATTTAATATAAATTGTTTAGCCCAGGGGCACCACCTGAACATTATACTTCTGGTAGGAGTTCTCATCTTTGCCGGAATACTTGCGGCGAAATTTTCCCAAAAGTTTCGAATTCCGCAGGTCATCGGTTATGTTCTGATAGGGCTGATTCTCGGAGAATCCGTACTGAATCTGGTTCCCACCGAAACTGTTGATTCGCTCAGTCCATTTGCCGTCTTTGCTCTCGGCATAATCGGGTTTATGATCGGCGGCGAACTGCACCGTGATACTTTCAAAAAATTCGGCAAACAGTTTATCATAATTCTCTGTGCAGAAGGCCTGGCAGCATTTTTTCTCGTTGCCGCAGGAACCGCGACGGTTGCATGGCTTGCTATGCATGATGTGCATAAAGCAGTCGCACTAGGGCTGGTGCTCGGCGCTATCGCTTCTGCAACGGCACCAGCGGCAACTGTCAATGTTCTGTGGGAATACAAGACAAGAGGGCCTCTGACTTCAGCAGTTTACGCAATTGTCGCTCTGGACGACGGCCTGGCGCTGCTGCTGTACGGATTTGCCTCCAGTATAGCAGGCGCCATCCTGGGCAATGGAGAGCGTTCCGTGGGCAAAATGATATTCATACCCAGTTACGAAATAGCAGGCGCGATCGTTTTAGGAATAGCTGCTGGGGCGCTGCTGCATCTGATATTCAAGTTTATCCGGGACAGCGACAAAGCACTGGCGTTTACGATCGCCGTAGTTCTTCTTGTCACGGGGCTGGCCCAGACCTTTAATCTTAGTTCGATTCTGGCATCTATGACGCTGGGAGCGACCATCACCAATCTGGCACATCCGAAAAAGAAGCGATATGCATTTGAACTGCTCGACGGATTTTCTCCGCCGATTTACGCCCTGTTTTTCGTTCTGGCAGGCGCTCATCTGATATTGAAGGACATTACCACAGCCGTTGCTGTTATGGTTATAGTATATCTGATGTGCAGAACGGGCGGTAAAATGCTTGGTTCATGGGTTGGCGCAAAATATGCAGGCGCTGCATCGAATGTGCAAAAGTATCTGGGATTCTGCCTGCTCAGCCAGGCGGGAGTTGCAATTGGACTGGCAATACTGGCAAGCCATCAGTTTGACAGCACACTTGGCGGTTACATAATCATGATTATTATGACGTCGACTTTCGTTGTGGAAATACTCGGACCGGCCTTTGTGAAGTTTGGTGTAAAAAAGGCTGGTGAGGTCGGACTTAATATCACCGAGGAAGACCTTATCCACACGTACAGCGTTGCTGATGTGCTCGACTCTGAAGTACCTACGATTTCCGCAGACACATCACTCGGACAGATCATAACAATATTCGGCCGCACCAATAGTTTTTATTACCCCGTAATCGACAGCAATAAAAACCTGATTGGCGCGATAACCATGGACGGAATCAGAAATACGTTTGCGACGCAGGAATTGTACAATTGGCTTATAGCGCTGGATATCATGGAACCGGTTGCTGCATGGACAACCCGGCAGGTCCCGCTGGAGCAGGCTATTGAGGAAATCACTACTCTTGGCCTTGAGCACCTTCCGGTAGTGGATGAAGACGGCAAGACTTTTCTGGGGGTTCTGAATTACAGAAATGTGCAAAGAAAACTCGGCGCCGAGGTGCTTGCCCGCCAGGAAAGAGCCGATATGATGCATGTAACCGGCCTGACCTGATCAGAGGCCAATAGCGTTGGTAGCGCTTTTAAGCTTGTTTGTCCTGGTGCTGACCAACAGGCTGCTCAGCCTTCTGAGGTTTTTCAGGCTCGATGTAAACACCTTCAAATTTCATATGCTCGTCATCAAGAACATCTATGCGGATCAGGTTCTTTCCCTTGAATTCCCCCCGCAGCATGCTTTCTGCCATCGAATCTTCTATGTAGTGCCCGATAGCCCGGCGCAACGGCCTTGCACCGAATTCCGGATTGTACCCTTTGTCGATGAGAAATTCTTTAGCTGCATCGGTAAGTTCAAGTTTCAGACCATGCTCGATAAGACGTTTGAATACCTTGGCCAGCTCATACCTCACTATCGTCTTTAAATCATCTCTGGTCAGCGCATGGAAGACTATTATATCGTCAAGGCGGTTGATAAATTCCGGCCTGAAGTGATTCTCAACTTCCTTGTCCAGCATTTCCTTCATTTTCTCATAATTTGCTTCTTCGGTGCGCTTGCCGAAACCAAAGCCGGACTGGCTCTTAATCAAATCCGCACCGATATTGCTGGTCATGATGAGAATGATATTTTTAAAATCAACGTGCCTGCCGAAATTGTCTGTCAGCCTGCCTTCCTCCATGATCTGAAGCAGCATATTGTACACGTCATAATGTGCTTTTTCGATTTCATCCAGCAGCAGCACGGCATAGGGTCTGCGCCTGATTCGTTCTGTCAGTTGTCCGCCTTCTTCGTAACCGACATAACCCGGAGGAGCGCCGACAAGCCTGCTGACGTTGTGCTTTTCCATATATTCACTCATGTCGATCTGAATAAGAGCGTCTTCATCGCCAAACATGAATTCTGCAAGTGCCCTTGCCAAAAGAGTTTTTCCGACCCCGCTGGGACCAAGAAATATAAAGCTTCCCATGGGTCTATTCGGGTCTTTCAGACCGCTGCGACTGCGCCTAACCGCCTTGGCAACCGCTATAAGAGCCTCATCCTGGGAAACGACACGTTTGTGCAGTTCTTCTTCCAGTTCCAGAAGTCTCTGGGCCTCTTTCTTTTCGAGCCTGGTCAAAGGCACACCGGTCATTTTGCTGACAACCTCGGCAATAACCTCAGTATCGACCTGGCCGGCACTTTCTTTGTTCTGCTCATACCAGTCCTTCTTCAACTCAGCCTTTTCGTCGAGAGCCCTCTGAGCCTCATCGCGCAACGAAGCGGCCCGTTCATAGTCGGCACTTTTAACCGCTTCGTCCTTTTCCCGCTGCAGCTTCTCTATACGCTCTTCAAGCTCAGCCAGGTCCGGCGGCGGAGTCATATTTTTCAAACGAACCCGCGCCCCGGCTTCGTCAATGACATCTATTGCCTTGTCCGGCAGACATCGGCCGGTTATATACCTGCTCGATAGCTCTACTGCCTGGTACAGAGCCTCCTGAGTGTAAGTAACCTTATGGTGGGCTTCGTACCGATCCTGAAGCCCCTTGAGTATATCCAAGGTTTCTTCTCTTGACGGCGGATCCACAAGTATCGTCTGGAAGCGGCGTTCAAGAGCGGCATCCTTTTCGATATATTTTCTGTATTCATCCAGAGTCGTTGCACCAATACACTGTACCTCACCTCTGGAAAGCGCCGGTTTCAACACGTTGGAGGCGTCAATTGCCCCCTCGGCACCTCCGGCACCGACAAGCGTGTGAAGCTCATCAATAAACAATATGACGTTTCCATCGCGGCGAACCTCGTTTATCACCGCCTTTATCCGCTCTTCGAATTGCCCGCGGTACTTGGTACCGGCAACCATCATGGCAAGGTCCAGCACAACCAGCCGTTTTTCCTTCAGCAGTTCCGGGACAGTCCTGTTGACAATCTGCTGGGCAAGCCCTTCAACAATTGCAGTCTTACCAACGCCTGCCTCGCCCAGAAGCACGGGGTTGTTCTTGGTCCGTCTGCAGAGTATCTGAATAAGCCTCTCAATTTCGGTAATTCTGCCAATAACAGGATCGAGTTCATCCCTGCCGGCAAGTTCGGTAAGGTCACGTCCGAAGCTGTCAAGGGCAGGCGTTTTGCTTTTCGGCTTCTGCTGAGCTGATACACCCATTTTCATGCCCAGCCCTGACAAACTGTTATCTACACCGGCACCGAGCAGATTGAGCACCTCCTGCCGTACATCTTCCAGCTTCAAGCCCAGATTCATAAGCACCTGCGCGGCGATTCCCTCGGTCTCACGCAGCAAGCCCAGCAGAATGTGCTCAGTTCCTATGTAATTGTGGTTAAGCTGCCTGGCTTCTTCTATTGCAAACTCGATAACCTTTTTGGCGCGCGGTGTCTGCGGGAGCTTTCCCATCGTTACCATATCGGGTCCGCTTTTAACAAGTTTTTCCACTTCAAGGCGGAGTTTCTTAATGTCAATATCCAGATTTTTCAGGACATTTGCACCTACACCGCTGCCTTCCTTGACAAGCCCGAGCAGAATGTGCTCAGTTCCGATATATTCGTGACCAAAACGCTGTGCTTCCTGGTTGGCCAGCGCCATCACTTTGCGTGCACGATCCGTAAAACGTTCAAACATGTTTACCTCGTAAATACTTGAAAAACATTTATGAATAACCCGCGGCGCGATTAACCGCTGATTGTAACATACCATCCATTTATGTCAAATCCCTACTCAAAGCAGAACTGCACTTCTTCATTGTTAATATGTCTGTAAACCGCATAATGTTCATCTGAGAACAAATCAAGACAAGTCCGGACAGAAACTTTATCGGTAAAACTGCGCTCAGACTTTGTCTTAACATCAGCAAATTGAAGAATTTAAATGAATAAAAAAGGACACCCCTCTTACCAGAGATGCCCTTTGTACACACAAAAGCAGGTTACTAACTGTTTTCTTCGAGCATTTTTCGCAAATAACTATTTTCCCGACGCGTGGCCTCCAGATCAAATAACAGGTATTTGATGCTTACACGAAGGTAGTCCAGCGATTCTTGGAGGCTGTCCACGCTGCGTTTTAGTTCTTCATGGCACTGACGAGTTCGCTTGGCCAATATCACAAGCTTTTGGCGCTGGGCCGGCGGCACAGAACCGATCTCTTTGACCAACTCGTTAAGTTTATGTTCAAATGCTGCTTTGTCCATCATATACCCTCTCCAACAATATCAATGCAGACTCTATACACGACGGTTCACACTGTCCTCCGGACAATAAATCAGCAAATTATGTACCAGCAAATAGCTTCATACCAACCTATGCCTGCCGGTCCTGCTAAAAACACGTAACTTCTTATCTTTACCGGACCTGCTACCAGTAACTTTCGAAGGCATGAGTTGTACTGATTAGGCCCCTATGTTGACAAAAAGAAACGCTTCTGTGCTATCGATGTTTTTTGTGCGGGAATCTCGGTATCACCGGAGTAAATACCCATGACATGTTGTGTTTTTTCAACACGCTGTGTATTTGGTTAAAAGGGGGTATCTCCTTAGCTCCAGTTGGCTCTATATATTGTGCATTTCAGATTTTGGCTGTCGCTCATGTTTGAGAAGCCGTCCGTAAGTCATCGGCTCCACAGATACTGCCTGCTGTAGTAGTCGATAAAAAAGCT
>JBDRHL010000251.1:0-4809 GCA_043816955.1 Planctomycetota bacterium
CGGGCAGCCGAGATATTGAATATAAGCAAAGCCACCATTTACAGGCTATGTGAGGCCGGGGAGCTGGAAGCCTTCCGCGTTGGGGGAGGAAAACTGATCCGGATATTTCGCGATAGCATTGAGGCGTACATTCAACAACAAATAGGAAAAATGTGGGATTAGATAAATATGGCCAAGAAAAGAGAGGAAAATAAGTTCAAAGAAGGCACAAGTGTCAGTAACGGTCTGAAAATGTAGTGAAATCTGCGGTTTGAAAATGTCGTAAATTTTCGGTCTGGAAATGTAGACAGCAACTTTTTGTCATGTTTTTTTCCCCTATTTTTTCTCTTTTTTCTTCCTAATATTTTCTTGAATTTTCACTTCAGTAAAGTAACCATTGGCTGGGAGGTAATGGGCCAATGGTTAAACGCAAAAGAAAGCGTAAGTGTTTTAATTGTCATCATTTTTTCACTCCAGACTACCGCAACGTCAAGCGACAAAAATACTGCAACAAAACAGAATGTCGTAAGGACTCCAAGGCGGCCAGTCAAGACCACTGGCTGCAGAAAAAAGAGAACTGTAATTATTTTCGCGATGACAAGAATGTTCAGCGGGTTCAGGAATGGCGTAAAAAGCATCCTGGTTATTGGCGACGAAAGAGACCTGAAGACCATAATGCGTTACAAGATTCCTTGTCAGAAAAAGAGGAGAATAAACAAGAAGTTAGTAAGCAATTAACAGCAAGTGCGTTACAAGATGTCTTGAATGGCCAACAGGCTGTTTTAATTGGGTTAATTGCCCATTTTTGTGCAAATACGTTACAAGATGACATTGTCAAGACTACCCGACGTCTGCAACAATTGGGGGATGATATTCTTCAAAAGAACGGAGGGGACTATGATATTAAAAAGTATCTTATGTTTTCAGCAGATTCGCCGGATTCCGAGACAATCCCGACGGGGGAATCAGAGTTTGGCCCTTGACTGCCGTCGAAACATCTGTAGCCATGCCGGTTTTTTATTTTGTTTTGTTTGTGTACAAATAAACCCGGTCGTCCTGTTCTCAGTCACAACAAACGCTCAGCTACAGTTACTCTCCAAGGCCTGACGTACAGATATTAAACAATAAACCAATAATGGAGGCCAGGTTATGCTAGACTATGAACTTTTTTGTAAAATCAAAAAACTCAATGAGCAAGACGGCCTATCTGCAGCGCAAATTGCAGATGAGCTTTGTCTGGATGCGCGTACTGTCGGCAAATGGCTGGAGGAAAAACAGTTTCGGCCCAGAAAGCAGTCAGAACGCCCCAGCAAGCTTGATCCTTTTAAGGATGATATCTTTCGCATGCTTTCTGCTCATCGATACACCGCTACTCAAATATTCCAGCACATAAAGGAG
This sequence comes from Planctomycetota bacterium, assembly GCA_043816955.1. Taxonomy (GTDB): domain Bacteria; phylum Planctomycetota; class Phycisphaerae; order Sedimentisphaerales; family CAYZTY01; genus JBDRHL01. Next base: position 1,378 of record JBDRHL010000251.1, read on the forward strand.
CAAGGCTTTGACGGCGGTTATACCATTGTCAATGAACACGTGCAAAAGGTAAGACCCCGCCGTTTTCCCGCTTTCCTCAAACTCGCCTTCGCCCCCGGTGAGTGCGCCCAGGTCGATTGGGGATCTTATGGTACTGTCAACGTCGGTGAGACCAGTCGTAGGCTCAGTTTTTTTGTCATGGTGCTTTGCTACAGCCGTATGATGTATGTAGAGTTTTCAGTCTCCCAAACCATGGAACATTTTCTTGCCTGCCATCAAAACGGGTTTGATTTTTTCGGCGGCGTGCCGAAAAAAATAATGGTCGATAATCTTAAATCGGCAGTGCTCAAACGCATAGTCGGCCAAGCCCCGGTTTTCAATCCAAAGTACCTTGACTTTGCTAATCATTACGGGTTTAGTATCGCTGCCTGTAATGTCGGCAAAGGTAATGAAAAAGGTCGGGTCGAAAACGGGGTCGGCTATGTCAAAAAGAATTTTCTCTCAGGGCTTGACATCCATGATTTTTCCGTTGTTCAGCCAGCCGCAAAAAACTGGTTGGACACTATTGCCAATGTGCGAATTCACGGCGAAACCAAGAAAAAACCGCTTGAACTATTTGCCGGAGAAAAATTACGTTTAGGCCCACTGCCGCCCAACCCTTATGATATTGCCACGGTGGAGCAGGTCAGGGCTTCCTCTCAGTTTCGTATTACATTAGACACTAATCATTACTCCGTACCGGCCGAGTATGCCGGATATTGCCTCACGCTCAAGGCCTATCCCAACCGACTCTGTCTGTATTCACAAGAAAAACTCATCGCCCGCCATGAGCGCAGCTATGACCGCCATAAGGATTTCGAAGATCCCGATCACCCCAAGGAACTGCTTGCTCAGCGGAAAAAGGCGCACGATCAAAAAATACTTATGCGTTTTTCAGCCCTCTCGAACAGGTCTTCGGATTATTACCGTGAACTTGAAAAACGACGAATGAATCCCTTTCATCATCTTCGAAAAATCGTTGCCTTGAGCGAAATTTATGGAGCCGATTCAGTGTCCAGAGCCATGGAGGATGCTTTCGAATTTAATGCATTCTCCTGCGAGTACATTGCAAATCTGCTGGAGCAGCGGACTCGCCGTATGCCGGAGCCGGGCGCTTTGCATCTTACCCGAAGGGAGGATCTGCTTGAAATTACAATTGAATCACCGGATATGAGTGTCTACGACCCCAAAGACAAAAAGGAGACATCATGAAAAACAACAAAGATGAACAACCCCGGACAGAACTTAACCATCATCTTCAATACCTGAAGTTGCCATTCGTAGCACAAAATTATGAAAACATGGCTAAGCAGGCGGCTACTGAACAACTGGGTCATGTCGAATATCTTGCCCGACTTATCGAGGGGGAGGCGGCAAAGCGGCTTGACGGAGCCACACAACGCCGCATTCGCCTGGCCCATTTTCCGGTTATCAAAACGCTGGATCAATTTAGTTGGACTTGGCCAAAAAAAATTAATCGCTTACAAGTCCAAAATCTATTTCGGTTAAGCTTTATCAAGGATAAGGCCAACGTAATTTTTTTGGGAGGTGTGGGACTGGGCAAAAGTCATCTTGCCATATCTTTGGGATACGCAGCTTGTCTTAAGGGACACAATGTTCTTTTTACCACTGCCGTAGACGTTATCAACTCCCTGGCTGGAGCCCAGAAGGCCGGTAGATTACAAGCAGAGCTTAAAAAATACCTTAAGCCGAAAGTACTTATACTTGACGAGCTCGGATATTTACCCATTGATAAAGTTGGTGCGGATCTACTTTTTCAAATAATCAGCCACCGCTATGAACACGGCTCCATGATCATCACATCAAACCGCGCATTTAAACAATGGCCCGAAATATTTAATAACGATAGCACCCTCACCTCAGCAATCCTTGATCGTCTGCTTCACCATGCCGAAACCGTCCTTATCGAAGGAAGAAGCTACCGCATGAAAGATCGGATCGATTCTTAGATTTACAACCATTAACCGCCGGGGTAAAAACACACCCCCGGCGGTATTCGATCAAACATCATTAATTAGCCCACAACTAACTCACCCTACATCAAAGACATCTATATTTAGCCAAGGAGACGAAATGAAAGAACTTGAGCTATTCAAAATCGAGATCAACTTGGTTGAGTATGCGATGTCATATGGCTACAACCAGCTTGACCGCAATAAGTCCTGCAAGACTTGTACAGTGCTCCGAAGACGGGAAGATGACGGTAAGATTGCTGTGATGCGAGCCCATGACGGGCATTGGGTCTACTATGATTTTCGGCAGGCTGAAGGTGGTTCGATACTTGATTTTGTAATGCAGCATAAAGGTTGTAATCTCGGCCATGCCCGCAAAGAGCTGAGGATGACCTCTAATATCAATTCCCTTCCTTCCCCAACTGCCCCTTTCTTTGAGCCTCGTCCAGCCACAAAGGATCGCCATAAAGCGGTACGAGATTATGCCGACACTAATTTGTTAACTAAATCCCATGTTTATCTGGCCAAACGAGGAATCTATCTCAAAGACGTTATGAGTAAACGTTTTTTAGGCGTGATCAGGATAGATAAGCGCAAAAACGTTTGTTTCCCCTACTTGGACTTTGACGGGGTAGCTGGTCTGGAACATAGAAATTTTAATTTCAAGGGATATACCCAAGGTGGCAGCAAGGGCTTATGGAGAAGCAACCTGATGAAAGAAGACTCCAGGGCCGTGATCTGTGAGTCACCGATTGATGCACTCTCCTATGCCAACTTGCATCAGGATTCTTATGACCAAACCCGGTATTTCGCTACCGGCGGCCAAATCAGCCATAGACAATGGGGACTGCTTAACGGCTTAGTTCAAAAATATCAAAATCTAAAAATGGTTATTGTTTTGGCCTTTGACAACGATCCTGCCGGAAGCAACTACATCAAGCAATTCCAAGTACGTTATCCGGTCGTGGAGTTTGAACTGGATTTGCCGTCAAAGCAAGGACAGGACTGGAATGTTGTTCTTCTGGAACATCTCCGTCTGAGGAAAATAAATACCTATCGAGCTGATCCTCGATCACCAATTAACATAACTGATGTCGGCTAGACCAAGTTAATTACTCAGTACTATATGTTGCTATAAGTACGAAAAACCAATCTTTCCTGGAAACATTTTTAAACCGTAATTTCTCCTACAATTTCACACAATCGCTAACAATAGCTGCATACTGTTTATATGAAATTCTTTCAGGATCATAAGTTATAACGTCTTCATCTCCCGGCAAGTCATCACCTACCCAAGCAGAAATAGGGTAATTACTGAGTACTTCCTCCTCTTCCATTATTTCTGCTAAAACAAGTGCACCTAAAGCAGGACTCTTTCCGTCTGTTCGGTATACAGCTCGATGAAGAATACCATTCTTAGCAGGATTAACAGCATATGGAG
>JBDRHL010000252.1:0-8037 GCA_043816955.1 Planctomycetota bacterium
AAGCTTTTTTATCGACTACTACAGCAGGCAGTATCTGTGGAGCCGATGACTTACGGACGGCTTCTCAAACATGAGCGACAGCCAAAATCTGAAATGCACAATATATAGAGCCAACTGGAGCTAAGGAGATACCCCCTTAAAACTTTATAGCAGAGTATGGGCACTTTGATTCAATAGGGCAATCAAGGCAGCGGTTGCCGGCACCGTCTGGCTTGTTGAGCTTCTGGAAATGCAAAAGATTCCCAAAAGAGGAAACCGCAATACAAGGTACACCCATTATGTACCTTATCCAGTCAAGATCATGACAGGATTTCTGAAGCAGCATACAGGAAGATTTTTCGGAATTTGCAAAAGAACCTCGCACAAATCCGTGCGCAAAGTGCCAATAGCCGATAGGCTCCAGGTGTTGGATGCTTACCAAACGACCTATAGCTCCTGCGCCAATTATTTCCTTCAGTTTTCGAGTATAATCCGTATAGCGCAGACAATGACAAACAACACATAGTATCTTGTTATCAGTAACCGCCTGGACGATCTGTCTGCATCCTTGTTCGGTCGGAGCCATCGGCTTTTCTAAAAGAAGATGGTAGCCCTTTTTCGCAAAGGCCTTTGCGGGTTCTACGTGCATTTGGTCTGGAGTAGCTATCAACACGGCATCTGCAAATTTTCGGCGTTTCGCAATTTCCTTCCAATCAGAAAACACATTCTGAATCGGAATATTGTGTTTTTGGGCCATTTGGTTTCGCCAATGCTGACGCGGTTCCGCTACAGCAACCACCTTGGCTTTGCCTGGATTATCAAAAAAATAGTCAGCAAAAAGTGTCCCGCGTCCCCCAGCACCGACAATAATTATTTTTATTTCTTTCATAAGATCACCTTTATCCAATCTGTCCATTTTAATAATCTTTGGCCGGTGCAAAACACCAGAGGTTACCTGCAAAATCATATACAAAAAGTAAATTACCATCAATTGCCAAGTCAGTTTTTACAGGTGTCCCTATTCTATACTCCCATTTAACATCACCGGTTTTATCTATAGCGCGAATGGATGTATCATCATGACCGAAGTAGGCCAGATCACCGGAAACTACAGGCGTTGAAAACCCGCCAAGAACTTGCCTTCTTGACCTTTCAAAGCGATCTGCTTCACGACCACAGGGTACTTTCCATAAAATCTCGCCGGTTTTTGAGTCTAATGCTGCAAGATCTGTCCCGTTAACAAGAATCATATCATTAAAAACCGTAGGAGTCGGAGGCGCACTGCCTTCATTCATCACAATGGTTCCCCATAATAACTCACCGGTTTTCATATCGAGTGCCCTGGCTCCATCCTGAAAGGAGTAAATAAATTTGCCATTATAGAGAATCCCTGCTGAGGTTGATTTTGCACTGGCTGAACTCTGCCAGAGAACATCGCCGGAAGGCAATTTTATCGCAAAACGTCCGCTATGGCTTGCAAAGTACATAATATCATTATCTACTGTTGGCACGGTTTCACCTATATAACACATATTTTTGTCAAATTCTGCTATTTGTTCACCGGTCTTGTAATCCAGCAAAAGCAGCGACTCATAAAAATTATAAGCCAAAAGACCATATTTTGTTGGAACCGGACTGGCAGTGTTAAGACCCAAAGGCCGTCCAAGCCTGTATTCAGGCTTTAATGGTTTGCTCCATATAAGCTTACCACTATAAGCATTCATGGCCGCTGCCCAACTTTCACCGGTTACAATATAAACAGTATCCTTGTAGACAGTTGCACCTGCACGAATATCACCTTTTGGAGAAGGTGTATACCATATCTTTACCCCCGTTTTGGCATCAAGACACAATACACCACTGCGATAGTTTCCAACAGTAGGATCGGTTACGACAACATATACATAGCCATTTACAACCACAGGATCAGCGTAAACAGTACGGGTGGAGCCTGTGTGCTTTATCCACAAAGGATGCAAGTTCTCGCCCGGCCCTTTGGAGAAAGATGCCTCAGATTTATTCAACTGGCTCCGGCTCAATTGCGGTTTCGCCAACTGCCTGTTTAATACCTGTACAACCTGCTGCCGCTTCCAAACCTGTCCTGTACTATCCACGGCTTCAAGTTCAAACTTATATTCTCCAACTTCATTGGCATCAAACGTGCCGAACCAGGACCAATCTCCTTCATCAACAAGACGCGGGAATTGCTTTTGGTCTGTTTGCGATGTGATCTGACATGTTAGTTTTTTTACCTTTTTAGCCGAGTCATAAGCAAGGATCATAAGAGGCTGAACACCTGAAACAGTTTTTGGGCCTGGTGCAAATACCTTCAACCGCTCATGTTGACCTGCAATTCTTAATTCGCTACGAACACCTTCCGGCCCTACATGAACCCAGCTATAAGGCCTTGTATAAGCCCCCCAATCTCGCCCACGAGCAGGAGCTGACAGCAATAGAGGAACATCGCCACGACTACCGCGTCCGACAAAATGCCAATGACCAAAAAGCTGACAGATAATATTTATACCCTCTTCTTTACACTTATCAAACCATTCAGCAGGCATGAAATAGTGTGTCGCAATGATTACCGGCATGTCTTTGGGAATCGATTTCAAATCCGCCTGGATCCAAGCCTCTTGCCGTTTTTGAAATTCCGGCCCGACGAAATGCATTTCAGTAACAAACTGTACGAAATGAACTCCGCCATAATTCCAGGAATAATATGGCGGCCCGACTCTAAGTTCATAGTTTATCGTGCTTCTTGGTTTGAGACAGTTGCCATCGTGACCTCCAAATATATCATAAACACGAATTTTGGAAGCCTTCCTTATCCGATCATACATATCAAACTGATAATGCGTACCCATAACCGTCAGATCGCCAATATTTGTCATAAAAGCCGGACTGCCGCTAGTATCAGTCATCTGTGCAAAATCCTTCTCTATCGCTAGCATCTCCTCTGTCGTCTGAAACTGGCTGTCACTGGTACTGATAAACCAAAACTCCTTTCGCTTCGAAAGTGGATCTTCAACAAATCCGAATTCGGCTTTATAAGTTTCTTTTTCACTATCAAAGGGGATGCGGATAAAATACGTATTCGTAGGTCGATATCCGGTTGGGCGAGTAGCCACGACAAAGCGACTGTGCCGCTCATTGGTCATCTCCAATGTGAAACTAAAAGTGCCGTCAGAACTGCTGTTAACAACGTTTAAGCCGTCGGTAACGGATACTTGCGAAAGGCCGTGTTCGGTCGCATCACGCTCGCCGTTCTCATTTTCATCCAGGAAAACCGTCCCTGAAACTTGTACCAATCGTGGTATGGCCTCACCGATATTGGGGTCCGGACGCTGCGGTACTTCAATTTTAGCTGCCGCAAGTTCGGAATCAGAATAACCACGCAAAAACTCTTCCGTCCGGGTTGTGCCTTCTGCAGTATGAAAGCAAACAAATAATGACAAAACTATGCTCAACAAGCCTGAACTCAGAACGCGACTCGTTAACATTTCCATCTCCTATTATAATACGTTAACAAAAAAGTGATTTTACAGAACTCGTTAGTGCCATTAATTCGGTGTAGTAGTTCAGGCTAATAATACACCGAGGCCTGCCTTGCTGCTTTCATCATGGCTGTCACATTTTCGGTGGTGCTATTTTGAGTTATGCCTTCCGAAGTTGAAAAGATATATGCTCCTGCATCTTTGTTACACTCTATCATACTAAGCGTTCTATCGTAAACCTCATCGGGCGTTGCATCCCTTAGGACTTCGACTGGGTTAAGATTTCCCATCAAACATTTTTTATGATTTATAAGTTCCTTTATTTTTTTAATTTCAACTTTTTCGCCAAGATTTACAGTATCGACCGGCAAATCTGCCTGCAGCTTAATATGCGGAATGGAATTTTCCGAGGTATGATAAATAATGAATAGCCCGCTTCTCTTCAGTTCAAGCGCTACGGTTTTGGTATAGGGAACAGAAAACTCTTCAAACATAGCCAGTGATAAAAACTGCGAAGAAGAAAAACAATCACCTATCCAAAGTATCTCAGCCCCGGCGTCCTGCTGAGCTTTACCCCATCGGATAATATAGTCAACAAGTATTCCCATAGCGTCTTTAACGAGCTGGGGCTTATCAATAATTGCAAAAAGCAATGGCTCTATTCCGAACAAAAGCCCTACAGAACTAAATGGCGCAGCTACACGCCCGGCGAGACATGCTGATCCGTCAAGTTTTTTTCTTACCTGCCGGATAGCTTCGAGATGAATTGGCATTCGCCCCTGGGCAAAATCAGGAAACGCCAGTTTTTTTATTGTTTCAGGTGTAAAAGAAAAATATCTTCTTGGCATAGCTGGTATATCTTCTTCATCAGTCATCTCAAGACCGAAAGGCTCCCATTCTACATAATCATCTGGGAAAATAAGAGCCCAGTCATAGCCAAATTTCTGAACGCTCTGACAGTTCATCTGGACTATTTTTTCCAGATCAAGGCGATTCTGGCGATATGTCATGCCAGCAAATCTCATGTTAAACTCCAAACCCAGTGGCAATAGGGGGACGCGATTTGGAGTTTGACAATTAGAACATTTTCGCAAATCGTCTAAAATAGTTGGCGAACTCACGAGGATATCCTTAAACAATCGAATCTTTATTCTTTTTTAGACACAGTTACCAAGGCAGATTATTTGCATTGGCCTTTACGCCATCACTGTATCTTTCTGAATCGGAAACATAAGAAATTCGCTCTTGCCCAACCGGCATTTTCGGAAACTCCGGCTCAGGCAGGCCGGTAACAAGCTCGTCGATATAAATCATCTGTCCGTTTGCCATTGACTTGTTGGCTGCTATGCCGATGAGCACAGAATAAGATCCCTGGACATAGTCCGCACATCGACGCAAAGGGTCTGACTTCAAAGGATTGAATATGTCGTTTAGCATGACAACATCTCCTCCTGCGTGCGAACCGAAGCCTTTCTTGACTTCGATAGAATAAGGCGTTTTGAAATGGGGAAAGACCTTAATCGAAGTACCTTCCGGTCGTACAGAACCCTGCACCCTCCCATCACCGCTCACATATGAGGACTCCTGAGACAAATGCTCCAGCCTGCCTTTGGTTCCATTAAACGCAACCTTATAGCCTTCCCACGGAGTAAAGGCGTTAAGGCTATAACTGAGAAAAACCCGATTTCGGTATTCAACAATTACATTCATCGAATCTTCAATATCAATGTCTTCGTCGAAGATACAACAATCCCGGATATACCCATCGTATTTTTCATTCTTAAGATACAGATCTTTCATGATTTCAAAAGCGTTTATGTCGAGATAAAAATTGCATTTGTGCTTTAGTTGGCAATCCAGACAACGCTTTGCGTGGTTTTCCAATCCATAACGCTTAGCTTGACTGGCATTATAGAAAATTTTTCCACCTCGGGCAAAAACGGTTTTGGGTACAGAACTCAACCACCAGTTAATTAAATCAAAATGATGACTTGCTTTATGCACCATCAGACCGCCCGAATTAGCCTTTTTGCGATGCCAGCGTCGGTAATAATCAACACCATGATTAGTATCAAGCCACCACTGGAATTCTACGGATAGTATTTTGCCAATAACTCCGTCCATCAAAAGCTCTTTTACCTGTGAGCGAGCTGGTGAATAACGGCAGTTAAATGTAACTCGTACACTCTTGCCGGTTTTTTTAACCGCATCAATTATTCGCTGGCAACGTTTTTCGTCTGTCGTCATTGGTTTTTCCACGATAACATCAAAGCCACTCTCAAGAGAACGGCAGATATACTCGTCATGAGAAAAATCCCACGTGCAGATTATGACACAATCGGGATTGTGGCAGGCAAGCATTTTTTCAAAATCTTCAGCGGGATAAATCACAAGTTCCTGACCAATAGATTTGAATTTTTCACGAGCCAGATTCAACCGACCCTTGTTGTTGTCACAGACAGCAGTCAATTTCGTACTATCCTTATATTTGCCGGTAATTGCCTCCGTAAACATCCTGGCTCTGCCGCCAATACCCACTAATACATAAGTTTGCACGTTAACCACACTCCTGAAAATTCAACCAGAACATTTTTCTTGATCTGTTGTTTCGCTATTCACCGGGTAATTTTGCCAAATCACCATTTATAGTCACTCCACCATCAGCTGTTATAATCGCCCCATTAATATATGAGGACTCGTTCGAAGCAAGAAAAAGTGCCAACTTAGCTACCTCCTCAGCAGTTCCATATCTTCTAAGGGGCGTTCTGAGGCCAAGGAATCTTTTTTCGTCGAACACAGGCGAATCTAAACTGCTTTGAGATAACATCGGTGTTGCAATCGCTGCCGGCGCTATACAGTTAACTCTTATATTTTCAGGACCGAACTCTACTGCCATTGACCTTGTCAATGCTATAGTCGCACCTTTCGTGGCAGTATACGCATCGCAATTAGGAATGCCTGTTACACCCGCACTGGATGCGGTGTTTATAATTGATCCACCACCAGCCTTAATCATCAATGGAATTGTATATTTACAAAACATATAAACGCTTTTGAGGTTAGTGCTTATTACTCTATCCCATATATCTTCATCAATATCTGTAATAGCTCCGTCGTCACTGGGCAGATAAACTGAAGCATTATTGTAAAGCACGTCGATTCTACCGTATTTTTTTTCTACTTTGCTGACACTGTCCATTACATCGCAAGCCTTCGAAACATCATTTCTTATGAAATATACATCTTGTCCCTTGTTTTCTGCCTGCGAAACTAACGATTGAGCCGATTTTTCATCGATATCAACTATGGCAACCCGGGCACCTTCGTCAGCAAATATAATCGCCGCTGCTGCTCCAATTCCATTGGCACCTCCGGTTATTAATACAACTTGTCCATTCAGACGTTTCATCATTAAGCCCCTTGTCGTTATTGCTTACCTGATTTTAATAACTCAGAATAATCTTCGCCGGCCTGACCAACTATTGCCAGAGGCAATCCAACCTGGACGGTCTCACCTGCCGGAACAATTATTTTTAACAACACCCCCGCTGCCGGTGATTCGTAATCAAAAATGGCCTTGTCTGTTTCGAACTGCGACAGGAGCTGATTTGGTGCTTTAGTTTCACCTTCTTTGACATGCCAGGAATTAATCGTAATTTCGGTAACGGTCTCGCTTATCTTAGGCACAGTTAAAATTTTCGCCATCTATATATTCCCTTTCTTACATATGCTTTTAACCACATCAATAATATCTGCTTCCTGCGGCACCGCCTTTTCCTCCAAAGGCTTGGAAAAAGGCATAGGAACATATTCGCCGCCCAACACCATCGGAGCAGTTTTAAATTTATCAAAACATCTCTCAATTACCTGACGAATGATTTCGGAACCTATCCCGCATTGGGCAACGGACTCATGAACAACCACAAGTCGGCCCGTTTTTCGTACAGAATTGACAATCGTGTCAATATCCAGGGGCACAAGCGTTCGAGGGTCAATAACTTCAATGTCAACTTCATGTGAAAGTTTTTTCAAGCCTATCAAAAAACAGGTTTCTGAACATGTATACGGCTATTTCTGGTCTATGCTGTTGTCGATCTGTATTAGTTATGGTAGTACGATTGACAGGCTCGTTAGGTTGCTGCGTAACAGTACTCATCGCACTAATCATGGCGAATTTCTCTGGCGAAGCATCTGGGATGAATCGATAGTAATGCAGCAAATTGCATTGGATATGTTGCGGGGTTTGTTCACCAAGCAAGACAAACATTTGTTTTTCATTATCGATGACACCCAGACTCTCAAACGAGCCAAAAAGATGCAAGCTGTTGGCAAACTGCGTCATCATGCCACCGGAAAGTACGGAACCGGCCACACCATTTTGAAAGTGTGCCTGTACTATCGTGGCGTTACTATTCCATGAGCCTCGTTGTTGTACATCAAAGAAGAACATGCCGACAAAGGAGAAAGTAAACATATCGCAATCGTTACTGATGATCTGTGTGCTTCGATGAGGACTGTTGTAGCCGACTATCTGAAACGATGGTCTATTGAGATGTTGATC
>JBDRHL010000253.1:0-21549 GCA_043816955.1 Planctomycetota bacterium
CTCCATGAACTCAGCCAACGCTGGTTCAAACGAAGCCAACTGTTCATAATTCATAACCAAACTCTCCAAATTGTATGCCTTTGAAGAGTTCATCGGCAAACCTCTATAAAATTCTTGAGCAAAAATAGCGCTGTCATACTAAGATCTGAATAACCTTAATTTATTGTGTTCTGCCGATTATGAAACCATACACCCCCAGCGGTACTGCCCTGACGAAACGCGCCTGAGAGGATTCGAACCTCTAGCCTTCGGTTCCGTAGACCGATGCTCTATCCAGTTGAGCTACAGGCGCAATATCTTTATACTATATAGCTTTAGGAGCAGGGGAATGTCAAATGTTTTTCGCTTAACGGGGGCCGTTCATCCAAATTCAGGTGGGTAATCGGGGGATGTTTGTCAGTAAGAAAGAGCCGGATCAGATAATGACCCAAAATGTAGATATAGAGGCGGGAGATTTTGGTTGTTCGCAGCAGAGAAGCTTCTATAATAAGGACAGAGGTTATAGTCAATTTATAAAGGGATATACTATGGGTTCGAAGGATCGCGGAATTCTTGCATTGGCTGCCATTCTGATTTTGGCAGGGGTATTGTCGGGGGGCTGTGTTCAGCGAAAACTGACAATCAACACAGTTCCTGACAATGCGTTGATAAGTCTCAATGACGAGGAAATCGGCTACTCGCCGGTCACGGTTGGTTTCAACTGGTACGGAGATTACAGCGTCCGGGTTACCAAACCCGGCTACCAGACCCTTAACACTCACCGGAAACTCAAGGAGCCCTGGTATGATAATTTCCCAGCGGATTTTTTTGCCCAGGTTTTGTGGCCTGGCACGAAAATCGATTCTCGTGAATGGACGTTCGAGCTTCAGCAGGAAATTGCTCCGCAACGGGACGAGCTGATAGATGCCGCACGAAAATTCCAGAAGGATGCACTGCTGGAACTGGGTAGAGAAGAGAAAACCAAAGACTGAGCCTTCAGTCTTTCTGCCTGGTGATCCTGCCGGCGACTCTTGCGGCGTCAAGGTTGGCTGCGATATCGTGGACTCTGACTATGGACACTCCTGCTGTTGCTGCCAGCGCGGTTGTCGCAGCGGTTCCAAAAACACGATCTGAGGGGTTTTGCCTTGCGGTTATGTCGCCGATAAAGCGTTTTCTGCTTGCGCCCAGTAAAACGCGATATCCTGTCCGAACAAACCTGCCGAGGTTATTCAGCAATGCAAGATTATGCCCGGTTGTTTTCCCGAAGCCTATACCCGGATCTATGAATATCATGTGTTTTGGTATGCCGAATCGCTGAGCTTTTTCTGCACGTGTTAATAAAAACTCGAGCACTTCCTCAACGACATTGTGGTATGTGGGATTTTTCTGCATTGTATCGGGTGTTCCCTGCATATGCACCAGGATTACGGGCACCTGGTACCTGGCTGTAAGGGCGGCCATCCGGTCGTCCGCAAGCGCGGTTATATCGTTTATCATCGCAGCGCCGGCCTCAATCGCTGCTGCTGCCACCTGCGGATTATAAGCATCAATGCTTATAGGAATGTCGATCTTTTCAAAGACCTTCAGGATGACAGGGACGGTTCTTTCAATTTGCGTTGCCGGATCTACCGGTTTGGCGCCGGGCCGAGTGGATTCTGCGCCGATATCTATTACAGCAGCGCCCTGACGGGTCATCTGCGCGGCATGTTCGACAGCAGCATTGATATCGAGGAATTTCCCACCATCACTGAAGGAGTCGGCAGTTACGTTTAGAATGCCCATTATGAGAGTACCCTGCGAGAAATCAAGCCTGCCTCGGGGCCATTTGAGAATATTGCCGGAATTGCTTTGAATTGTATTCATTTTGCTCTGCGTGAATGCGAACAGTTTTATTTGGTTTTGAATTCAGTCCGGAGTTTCATCGAATTTTGTGCCGACTGGGTGAATGTTCTGGTTTCTGTGCCGTTAGGTTCTTCCGGAGCCGTGGTCATCATACTTGAGCTGCCGCCACTCAAGTCCCATGAAGTTATCAAGCCTGTATCAATATTTATATACATTTGACTCACGTTGTTTGCACGAATTTGGCTTTTGCGGATTTCTCTTTCAAGGCTCTGTAACTGTGGGATCGAGTCATCAGAATATGTATAAACTATCTCCATGTGAATGGTACTGGCGTTGATGTCCTTGGCAGTCCAGGTGTTTGATGCTACCTCAAGGGTCGGGCAGGGGCCGTCGAGGCAGAATGACGGAGTAACCCAGGAATCACCGACGACGATGCGGCCGGTGGGATAGTATGCTGGGATAGCATGGGGTCTTTCGTTTTTGAACCTCTGGAGCCACATGTCCATCTCTTTTTGCCCAAAATCAGGCAGGCTATATTTTGTCTTGAGGATTTTTCCTATCTTTTCCAGGATCGGCTCGAAACCTTCGACTTCAAGAACTTTGCCTTGAGAGGTAACTTTGAATGTAACGGGCTTACCTACCGGAGCAGTTAAAGTTTCACCGGCGCCGACAGTTTGTGAGTTTGGATCTGCCGAATCATATTGTGTAATCATTTCACCGTTTTTGATGAACCCCCTGGTATTCGTCAGGGTTTGTCTTATCGTCATAATGCCATTTGCATCGATACCTAGACACTCTACCAGGTATTCATTTGTCAATGTTTGTCTGCCCTGGATTTTTTGTTCACCCTGTCCCTTTTCCGGTCCTGATGACGAGGAAAAGGTGGTGATGGAGTTGCTCTCCGTCGTCTCAACAACTACGGCCCTGAAGCCTTGCGGAAGATTCAGTCTGAGGCTGACGGATTTCGGGCCGGCTGAAAGTAGCGGTGTAAGAACTATGATTGACAGCAGCGTGATTCTGAAAGTCCGGGCGAGAATTTTCATGGTAGTTTCCTTATTCTTTAATCAGATTTTGTAGCCTATTCCGGCCAATTTTTTCTGCAGAGATTTGTCCGGTTTTTTGAGGATAATTCTGGTATTCTGGAATTCTCTGCGGACAGGATAATTTTTCCTCAAGTCATCGAAGAATCGGCTGCGCGTCTCCGGGGGGACCATGAGGATTTCTCTTGTGTTAAAATCGTCACGATTGATATTGTATATCTGCTGAACGGTTTCGTAGAGGATGGTCTGTTCATCATTACCGGTAGAGTCAATTGTTATTTCGGGGATTTGCGGTTGGGGCAGGAAATTTTCTGCGGTGTGTTCAGGTTGCAGGTCGAAGTATCTGCAGGCTGCTTCATAAGTCATTATCATTCCGTTGACTTTGCCGTCATACGAATACCCTGCGATATGCGGGGTTGACAGCGAAACTTTTCGGAGCAACTCGCAGTCGATGCTCGGCTCGTTTTCCCAGACGTCAAGAACCGCGCCGCCGAGTTTTTGCGAGGATATTGCGTCCTTAAGAGCGATAGTGTCAACAACCGCTCCCCTGGAGGTATTGATGAAGAAGGCGCCCTGCCTGAGGGAATCGAAAAAATCTTTGTTGGCCAGGTGAAAAGTCCTGTCAATTCCCTCATGGGTCAGAGGCGTGTGCATGGTAATAAAGTCACAGTCGAAAAGTCGTTGAAGCGGCAGATATTTCGGGTTGTTTGTTTGCCTTTGCAAAGGAGGGTCATTCAGCAGGACATTCATGCCCAGCGCCCTGCATTTTTTCTCAACTTTCGAGCCGACATTTCCCACGCCGACGATACCGATGGATTTGTCTGCCAATTGGAACCTGAATTTTCCCGCAAGGGTGAGCAGGGCAGCAACAATGTATTCTGCGACGGAATTTGAATTAGAGCCCGGTGCAAAGGCAAAGCCGATATTGCGGCTTGCCAGATAATCGGTGTCAACGTGTTCAACGCCTATCGTAGCGGTAGCAACAAAGCGGACAGAACTTTTTTCCAGCAGTTGCTGATTGACGCTGGTTATACTGCGTACGAAAAGCATGTCAGCATCATTGAGCAACTCAGGTTTAATGCCTCTTCCCGATACCGTGATAACGCTTCCTATCGAGCTGAAACATTCTTTTACGAATGGTATATTCTCGTCAGCAACTATTTTCATTTTTGCTCCGAAAATTTATGATAACCGTAAGGGGGCTCTATTTTACCCGCTATGAGGTGAAGTTACACGATATTTTGGGAAAGCCGGCTTGGGGTGGGTGGATCTATAAGGACATCCGCAAATGTTCGATGTGTTTCGATCTGGTTTGATTTTGTGCAAATATGGGGCATATCCGAGGCTTTCTGTTTGCATTACCGCAACCACCTGTGCTATATTGACAATTTCTCGGAGCACTGATTTGTATTTTTCAGGCAAATGTGGAGTTTTTGTATGAGTTTTAAGATTGAGGATACTCGGAAGCGCACGCAACCGAAGATAAACGAACTGATCGCAGACAGGCAGGTAACACTTGAGCAGGTAACTGACTGGTTAAGAACGATTTACGAAATAAGATACTTTGAGGAAAAAGTTTTCGAACTGCTGGGGCAAAATATCATTAAAGGAGCTTCGCACCTATATGCTGGCCAGGAAGCTGTCGCGGTTGGAGCCGTCGCTGCTATTGAGAAAGGTGATGTGATAGGCTCAACGCACAGAGGGCATGGTCACTGCGGGGCAATCGGGAACAAATATGCCCGCAATGAGCAACAGCGTCAGGAGCACTGGAACCGCATGATGGCCGAGTTGATGGGTAAAGAGACGGGATACTGCAACGGTCGAGGGGGGTCGATGCATATCGCCGATGTGAGCAAATGCAATAATCTGGGTTCTACCGGTATTGTCGGCGGCAATCAGCCTCCTGCGGTAGGAGCGGCGATTGCGGAAAAGTATAAACGCAGCGAGCGTGTGGTACTGTCATTCTTCGGTGATGGCGCGACAAATACAGGCACATTTCACGAGTCGATGAACATGGCATCGGTAATGAAGCTGCCCCTGGTGGCGATCATCGAAAACAACCTGTACGGAATGAGTGTTCCATTTTCAGGCTCAACTGTTAAAGGGGCCGGGCGGGCGAGTAATATTGAAGATATTGCCGTTCGCGCCGCAGCTTATGATGTACCTGCGATGATCGTCGACGGGCAGGATGTTGTAGCGGTGTTTCTGGCAGTCAAGGATGCGGTTGAAAAGGCCCGGGCAAATCAGATGATGATTGTCGAAGCCAAAACGTACAGATGGTACGGCCACAGTCGCAGTGATCCGAGGGCTTACCGCTCGAAGGAAGAGGAAAAGGCCTGGCATGAACGTGATCCGATCATCGTACTGCGGGGCAAGCTGACTGGCGAGAACCTGGCAACAGAGACACAGTTGGATGCGATACGCGATAAGGCATTTGAGACCATTGAAAAGGCGACACAGTTCGGGCTGGACAGCGCCTGGCCCGATGCTGCTGAATTGAGCAAAGACGTCTATGTGCCGGAGTCCTATGACGAGAAAATAGTTGCACAGGAGAAATTGACAGCCGCGAAAGCACATGAGGCGACAGAAGCATTTGAGGCAGCGGTCGCGCAGGGCAGAGGCGGCAGCAAAAAGGAAATAGCCGAAAATGCCAGGCAGATTATCCAGCAGAAATTCGGCATGGAGATATTGACTATCGGTCAGGCAGTTGCTTCTGCCCAGGCAGAAGAGATGCGCAGGGATAAAAACGTGATTCTGATGGGCGAAGACGTCGGTTTGTACGGCGGAGCTTATCAGGCCACTCGTGGATTGCTGACTGAATTCGGCGAAGAACGAGTGAAAGATACGGCAATTTCCGAAGCGGCTATTGCAGGAGCTGCTGTTGGAGCGGCATTGAGGGGTCTGCGTCCGATCGCGGAAATCATGTATGTTGATTTTATCACAATCGCGATGGACCAGCTTGTTCATAACGGCGGGTACAACCGGTACATGTTTGGCGGGCACGCGAAAGTTCCGATGGTCCTTCGTACTGAAGGCGGCGTAGGCCGGTGTATCGCGGCGCATCACAGCGAATCTCTTGAGGCATGGCTGATGCATGCGCCCGGGCTTTACGTGGCGATGCCTTCTACACCTTATGATGCCAAGGGACTTCTAAAGGCAGCTATTCGCAGCGATAACCTGGTTGTCTTTATCGAGCATAAAGCAACTTATGGCCAGCTTGGGGCGGTGCCGAGGGAAGAGTACATTATCCCGCTGGGTGTTGCTGATATAAAGAGGAAAGGAAAGGACGTAACAATAGTCAGTTACAGCAGAATGGCAATGTGGGCAATGCAGGCAGCGAAGGTTCTGGCCGACAAGCACGGAGTTGATGCCGAGGTTATTGATGTTCGTACGCTGAAGCCTCTTGATATGGATACCATAGCCCAATCGGTCCGCAGAACAGGTCGCCTTATTACAGTCAGTGAAGGTTTCGGCTGGTGCGGTGCAGGACGGGAAATTATGGGGCAGCTTATGGAATACGAATACGATGACGGCCGCACAGGATTTGATTATCTTGATGCTGCCCCTGTAAACCTGGCAGCAGCGGATGTTCCGCCTCCGATGAGCGAGCCGCTGGAGCTTGCAAGTATCCCCAGTGTTGATAAAATTATCTCAGCGGTTAAATCACTTTTGTAAATGTAAACCGGCAGAGGACAAAGGGTACACGTTATGGCAAAGGAAATCAGACTGCCCCAGTTGGGCCAGACGATGGAAGAGGGGACTATAGTATCGTGTCGGGTCAACGTGGGCAACAAAATTAAAAAAGGTGATGTAATATTCGAGATTGAAACTGATAAAGCTACGCTTGAGATGGAATCTCCGCTGGCAGGATTTGTCAAAAGTATTCTTGTTGAGGTCGGCCAGACGGTTCCAATCAACACGCCGCTGATAATCGTCGGCTCGGAAAATGAACAGGTCGAGCAAAGCTGTATAGATTCGCTCAAATCCAGCGCTGCTGCGGCTGTGGAGCCGGAGGCACCTGCTGAAGCGGCTGTAAGTGAAATGCCTGCGGCTGGGCCTGTGACACAGGCAGATAATCAGCAGGGTCGAATTTTTTCTTCTCCGCGAGCGAAGATGACGGCGGAAAAGCTCGGTGTTGATTTGGCGGAGGTATCAGGCAGCGGCCCCAGCGGGAGAATTTTAGAGGCAGATGTTGTTGCAGCAAAAGACACCGCCGTTGCACCTGCGGCGCCTGAACCGGATTACAAGCTCGGAGAAAAAGTTGCCGTCACCAAGATACAGAAAATCGTTGCTGAACGTATGCTGCAATCCAAGCGGGAAATCCCGTGTTTTTATTTGAACGTCAAGGCTGATGTCACGGGGCTGGTGGAGCTTCGGGCAAAAATGAACAGGAAAAGCCAGACCAAGGTTGCGTTTAACGATTTTATCATACGGGCTATGGCGTTTGCCTTGCGACAATATCCGGTTATGACCGGCCGGCTCGAAGGCAGCTTCATTGAGACCGCTTCAACAATTAATGTTGGTTTTGCTGTTGCTGTTCCGGATGGACTTGTCGCGCCGGTGGTTAAGGATGTTCTGAATAAAAGCGTGGTTGAAATAGCTACCCGGACCAAGGCCTTGATTGAGAAAGCCCGCAGCGGCAGAATTACACCGACCGACCTTGCGGGGGCATGTATTACATTGAGTAACCTGGGGGCTTTCGGGATAGAGTCATTCATACCTATTGTTGTACCCGGCCAATGCAGTATACTGGGAGTTGGCGGGATAACAGATACATGTGTGCCAAGTCAGGGCGACCTGCTGGTAAGAAAAATAATGAACCTGACGCTTTCAGTTGATCATCGCATCGCAAACGGCGCTTATGCCGCGCAATTCCTGGATTATCTGCGAAGACTGCTTGAAGATGCTCCGGCATTAGCTGATTGAGGCGGCAAAATCCTTCTGAACCCCCGTTATTGATCGGGTTTATTTGATACCGAGAACATCCGCCATTGAATAAAGTCCCGCTTCCTTCCCTGTAAGCCATGCTGCTGCACGTAGCGCGCCGACAGCAAATGTATCCCGGCTATGGGCGGTATGGGTAAGTGTTATCCTTTCACCCAGCGCAGTATATATCACCGTGTGTTCTCCGGTAATATCGCCTGCCCGAACGGCGTGCATACCTATAGTGCCTTTTAGGCGGGTCGCGTTCTTTCCGCTTCTGCCGTGGACAAGACAGCCCGGCCATGCCCGATTGGTCTGCTTTGCTATGTTTTCTGCCAGCGTGAGCGCTGAGCCGCTCGGAGCGTCTTTTTTGAAACGATGGTGGGATTCGATAATCTCGATATCGTAGTCGTCCCCGAGCATGTCGGCAACTTTTCCTGCCAGTGAGAACAGCACGTTCATTCCGATGCTCATATTAGCAGAGCGAATGACGGGTATTTTGTGGGCTGCATCTTTAATTTTTTTGATTTGTTCATCTGCCAGGCCTGTTGTACACATTACCAGAGCGATATTGTTCCTGAGGCAGTGAGCAATAATTGCATCAGCAGCTTCGGGCAGAGAAAAGTCTATCAGGCAACCCGCATCAGACGGGCAGGTAGAGTCTATTTTCACATTTATAGGGTCTTTTCCCACCAGTTGGCCGGCATCTCTGCCGATGTCCGGGTGGTCATGTTTTTCGACTGCTGCTATGATATCGAACTGACCGCTTTCCAGGGCAATGGTTATAATTCGCCTTCCCATTCGTCCAGCCGCTCCGTTGACAATAAGCGTTATTTTCATTTCAATCCTTTCCACAAGAAACACCAGTTTGCCGCATCTTAGTATAACACCGGAGACCAGGCCCGGCAAGAATTTGGTCGATATGTAATGAATACAGGATCAGCCTTTGCTCACACAAGGAGGCAAAATCACAGAGTACTTGAAGAGCCCGTGGGTGGAGATTCTATTGAGGTCTGTAAATACCGTCCTTGTGGCCGGGCTGTACATGTGGAGGACCGGGCCAGTTCATAATCTTGAAGAGAAATTCACTTGCCTGGCGTATCATTACGTCCGGAAAGGAGGGGCACATTTCAAGCGAGCCGACAATGTCATTGTTGAATCTGCTTAAAGCGTTAAGCAGATACTCCCAGTCCTGCCTGGATATGCCTTCTCGCAGGCCGGGCGGTTCATGGTCGTCGAGTTGTCCGTAGTTGTCGCTGAGGTGTATGTGGACGATACGGTCGGCAAGTGCATCGACATACCGTTTGAAGGCAGTACTGCCGGCAAGATTAGCCACACCTGTGTCAAAACAGTACCAGACAGATTTGAATTTCTTCCCAACCTGAAGCAGGGTACCCAACTGTCCGGTTTCCACGCAGAGTCTGACTTTATGATGTTCAGCAAGGCTTATTACCTCAGCGGCAAAGTCCCAGTCGGCAATTGCGAGCTTATCGGAGATGCAGAGGCTCGGCAGGTCGGTAACGATACAGGCATTGAGCATTTTGGCACACTGTATCTGTTCATCCCATTCCTCTCGTGTGGGCCCGTCGTTGCGTGAATGGAGGCAAACGAGCATATCTTTTGTGGCATCATAAAGTCTGGGCCAGTTGGGTCTTGTAAATCGACATTCGTTGTGGCCGCGAATTGTCGGCCACAGTTCCACACCAAAGCCGAGGGATTTGAGGAAACTGCACTCCTGCTCGAAAGACAGATGATGCTCTCGCCACCAGAAAACCATGGTTGAAACTACATATCTGATCTGCATAAAACTTCTCCTGATAGTCTTTCTGCGCTGTCTGTAGCGATCCGATTATATGAAATCGTCTGGAAAAAGCCATGAAAGTGAAAAAATTTTGTTGAAATATCGGGATTTGAGGCTATAATTAAGGTTTTGGATAAGCAGGGAAAACCATATGAAAGATAAGATACATCCAAACTACCAGAAAGTAGTTGTGCGTTGCGGCTGCGGCAACACGTTCGAGACGCGCAGCACGGTCAAGGAAATCCATGCGGAAATCTGCTCTGTTTGCCACCCGTTTTACACGGGTAAGCAAAAGTATGTAGATGCAGCAGGTCGGATTGAGCGTTTTCAGAAGAAGTATGGGATGGACTATTCACAGAAGATCAAAAAAGACCAGAAAAAGTAGCTACTCCGGATCAAATACTGTTTACGCTGTCGCAATCAGTTCCGTTTTGGGATATTGGGCGGCGTAATTTTTTTGTGCTTGATTGTTGCAGGCATCCGGCGGACGGGATTGGGGTATTAGTGAAGCATGGAAGAGCAGAAAGACAGCTTACTATCTAAACTTGAGGAATTCGAACAGCGCTACTGCGAGATCGACGGGCAGTTGAGCGATCCGGCTGTTTCGTCGGATCCGGCCAGGCTTGTGGCACTGAGCAAAGAAAAAGGCAAGCTGCGGGAGGTTGTAACAAAGTATCGCCGGTACTTGGCAATGGCGACAGAACTGGATGAAGCCGGGCAAATACTGACTGATGCCGGTAGCGACAACGATCTGAAACAGCTTGCAGAAGAAGAAAAGGGCCAGCTTGAACAAAAACTTCAGGCCTTGCTTGAGGAGATTAAAGACTCGCTGGTAATGGCTGAAGAGGCGGCCATTGGTTCGATCATAATGGAGATTCGCGCAGGAACCGGTGGCGACGAGGCAGCGCTATTTGCCCGCGATCTGCAGAATATGTATGTCAGGTATGCTGAAAAACGGGGATGGAAAGTTGAACAACTCGATTTCAGTCCAACCGAGCGAGGCGGATTTCGAGAGATCATAATGGGTGTCAAAGGACCCGGTGTCTGGGCTGAACTCGGCTATGAAGGCGGCGGCCACAGGGTCCAGCGAATCCCGGAGACCGAATCTCAGGGACGGATCCATACCTCTGCTGCCACCGTTGCAGTGATGCCGGAGCCTGAGGAGCTGGATGTGCAAATTAATCCTGCTGATGTCATTGAGCATGTCAGCAGGGCCAGCGGGCCAGGCGGACAGAGCGTGAACAAGCTCAACAGCGCTATAAAACTTGAGCATATTCCCACGGGAATAACCGTCAGCATGAGGGACGAAAAAAGCCAGCATAAAAACCGGGCAAAGGCATGGCGAATTCTTCGCACCAGGGTCTACGAACTGCACGAGAGCAAGAGACGAGCGCAACGCGATTCACAACGAAAGATAATGATAGGCTCGGGCGACCGATCTGAGCGAATCCGGACTTATAATTTCCCGCAAAATCGCGTAACGGACCATCGAATTAACTTGTCACTGCACAGCCTTGATAAGATAATGATGGGCGAGCTTGACGAACTGGTCGCTGCATTGAAAGAACACGATAAACAGCAGCGGCTCAGGAACCTTTAAAAAATGTTGCTGCGGTAATTTGCCTGGGTAATGCGGAGTTCGAATGAAAGTTGTTGTAAGCGGAACGGTGGGCGTTGACAAGAAGGCCTATCTTGCGAAAGTCTGCGACCTGGCGGGGAAAGATGGCAGGGATGTATTGCTCTGCAATGTCGGGGATATGATGTATGCCGAGGCGCCGGATATTGCAAAGGGCAGAATACTGGATATTTCACTTAAAAGACTGCAGCAGTTGCGGCGCAGCGTCTTCAAAGACATTATCGCTAAAAGTCACAATTGTGATCATCTGATAGTGAACACTCATGCCACTTTCCGATGGCGTCATGGATTATTTCCTGCTGTTGATTTTGACCTTATGCGTGAGCTGTCGCCGGATATGTACATTTGTCTTACAGACAGTGCCGACGCCGTGCATGTCAGGCTCGCTGAGCACCCGATAGAACACAGTCTCAAGGACCTGCTTGTCTGGCGTGAGGAAGAGATACTGGGAACCGATATGCTTCGGCGTGGTATTGACGAAAAAGTTCCTCTCTATTGTCTTGCCAGAGGGGCGCAACAGGATACTGCTGAAACATTCTACAGGCTTGTTTTTGAGCCGGAAAGAAAAAAGGCATATCTGAGCTTTCCGATAACTCACGTTGTCGACATACCCCAGGTAAGGAGCAATATAGATAAGTTCAGATATACCATGAAGCAGGCTCTTATCTGTTTTGATCCCGGGGACCTTGAGGAGGCATATCTTCCTTACTATGCCCGGTTGGCGGCAGAACGAGGCGAGGATTTTATTGAACTGGCTGTTCTGGGAGTAAAAACCAGATTTGATTTGAATGACATTCGGCAGGCTGTAAAGGATATTGAAAGCCAGATATATGCGCGGGATTTTATGCTTATTGATCAGTCAGATATGATAATCAGCTTTATTCCGGCGGCAGCGGAGGGCGGTGCGATTCTTTCCAGCGGTGTCGAACGGGAGCTGCAGCATGCTCATGAAGCAGCCAAGGAAGTGTATGTTATATGGCGTTCTGCTGCCAGGCCATCGGTTTTTGTCACGCAGACAGCGACAAGGATCTTCAGGGACTGCTCTGAGGCCTTACTGTTTTTCCGCAGCCGGGACTATATTGAGCCATGAAACCTAAAAATGAAGAAGAACTTGCTTCGGTGATTGATCATACGATTCTGATACCGACTGTAACAGGTGAGCATATAAGGCGGCATTGCGAGGAGGCAATAAAGTATCGTTTTTTCAGCGTGTGTGTTAACCCGCGATGGGTACCACTGGCAGAGGAGGTCTTGCGCAACAGCGGGGTAAAGGTGGTCGGCGTAGCCGGATTCCCTCTTGGAGCGGATTCAACGGCGATAAAAGTTGCCCAGACCAGGGAACTCATTTTTGCCGGTGCCGATGAAATTGATATGGTTGCCGATCTGGCGGCGATAATAGAAGGTGACAGGCAATATCTTTCTGATCAACTGGAGCAGGTCTGCAGCCTTTGCCATTCAATGAGGCCAAAAGTTGTACTCAAGGTGATAATCGAGGCAGCAGCGCTTCAGCGTGAACAGAAGGAATTTGCCTGTGATGTCTGCAGCTCTGTGGGTGTGGATTTTGTGAAAACCAGTACCGGGCTGCACCCGGCAGGTGGTGCATCGGTCGAGGACATCAGGCTGATGAAGACCGCTGCCAGGCAGTGTAGAATCAAAGCTGCCGGGGGGATAAGAACCGCAAAGCAGGCTTTGGATATGCTTGAAGCAGGCGCAGACAGAATCGGTTGTTCGGCATCGGTGCAGATCATTGAGCAGTTTCGGATGGAACGGATGGCATGAGTGTCGAAGCAGCAATTTCTGGGCGGATTTGCACCGTTCGATGTTTGAAGGTAACAAGACAAATCAGCCTCGCCGGTATGAGTGAGGTTTTCTCTGGTCGAACCGGTGTATCTATTCTAGGCGGCGCTTCGCTCAGAAACCAGGCAGGCAGGTATCACTACTGGGCCTGTGATCCGCTGGAAGTATTTGAATTCAAGGCCGGTCAGGTCGCCCCCCTCGAAGCGATTGACAGGGTCCTGAGCCGGTATAAGCATGTGCCTGATGATAAGGACAGACTTCCCGGAGGCGCATTTGCGTGTGGCTGGATAGGATATTTTGGTTACGAGCTTGGCAGATATATCGAAATACTGCCGCAAAGCACTGTTGACGATATGGGCCTGCCGATTATCAGGCTTTGTTTTTATGATCGGGTTATCTGCTATGACAGCATCGAAAGATGTGTATGGCTGATCGCGCTTGAGATGGATGATGACGTGGAAGAAAAACTTGCCGGGCTTGGTAAATTGTTGAACGAAGCGAAAAACGTAAGTATCAATCCGCCCAAGCCGGTGAACCTGCAAGACATTGATTTCTCGCGAATACACCGAAACATGACCAAGTCGCAGTATATGCAAGCCGTTGGGTGTGTGAAGCGTTACATTTATGAAGGCGACACCTATCAGATTAATCTTTCTCAGCGGTTTGATTGTGATTTTGCCGGTCGTGGGCTGGATTTATACCTGTGGCAGAACCATTATAATCCCAGTCCTTATGCAGCGTATATTGATGCCGGTGATTTTGAAATTGTGAGTGCATCACCTGAGATGTTCATATCTATTGTTGATGGCTGTATACAGACCCGACCCATTAAAGGGACTCGGCCGAGAATGCCCGATGGAAACAAGGGGAAAAACTCGGCGAATTTTCAGGAGCTGCTTGTCAGCGAAAAGGACAAGGCTGAGCTGAATATGATAGTTGACCTGGAGCGTAATGACCTGGCCAGGATTTGTGTGCCGGGGACACGGAAGGTATCGTTGCCCAGAACGATAGAAACCTACGCAACGGTTTTTCATGCGGCAGCGACAATTGAGGGACAGCTTAAAAAAGACACCGCTTTTAGTGATATTCTGCGAGCGGTTTTCCCGGGCGGCTCAATTACAGGTGCACCAAAAATTCGTTCCATGGAAATCATCGATGAGCTGGAGCCAACCCACAGAGGTGTTTACACCGGCAGTATCGGTTTTCTGGGCATTGACGGCAATGTTTGCTTGAATATCGCCATACGAACGATTATTATCAAAGCTGACAAAGCCTTTGTGCAGACAGGCGGCGGAATAGTCGCTGATTCAGAAGCAGAAAACGAATGGGATGAGTGTCTTACCAAGGCAAGAGCGCTCATTGCCGGAATCTATGCGACAAGAAAAAAATAGCATTACGGCGGCTTGAAATGGCAGAGAAAGTATTCTTGAATGACCGGCTCGTGGATAGCAATGAAGCCTGCATATCCATAAAGGACAGTGGTTTTCTATACGGGATGGGCCTTTTTGAAACGATGCGAAGCTATAATGGGGTTGTTTTTGCGATAAACGATCACCTTGACCGGCTTTTTAGCAGCGCCAAATCACTGTCGATAAACGTTGGAACGTATGACAAGAAAATTTTATTTGAGGCCATACACCAGACTTTGGCTGCTAATGGTCTTAAGGATGCGCGTCTTCGTTTGACATTGACTAACGGCCAAATTGACACAGACCGGGAGCCGACGCCTACTGTGGTGGTTAGCGCCACACAGTTTGAAGGGTATCCATCGAAGTATTATGAAAAGGGAGCACGGGTAATCCTTAGCCAATTCAGGCAGAATCCTGCTGATCCGACATATGGGCACAAGACACTAAATTATATGCCTCGGATACTGGCTTTGAACACGGCCCGGGAAAAACACGCAGCAGAAGCATTGTGGTTTACGGTGGACAATCGTCTTGCGGAAGGATGTGTCAGCAACATTTTTCTTGTAAAGGATTCGCAGCTTTTTACCCCGCCGCTTGAAACACCGGTATTGGCGGGGGTAGCGAGGAAAACAGTCTGCCAAATCGCGGGGCAAGCGGCTCTTGACATGTATGAAAAAAACCTGTTTATCTCAGATCTGCTTGAAGCCGACGAGGTTTTTTTGACCAACGTTATTATGGAAGTTCTGCCGGTGATACAAATTGAAGCACATACTATTGGTGACGGCAAAGTTGGGCGGGTATCAGCTAGGCTGAAACGCCTGTTTGTGGAGACTGTAACAAAACAGTGCCGGTTGTAACAGGACGGAAAAGATGAATGTAAGAGATGTTGCCGCTGAAATTGAGAAGATCGCGTCTGTGCGGCTTGCACTGGATTGGGATAATGTAGGTCTGCTTGTCGGCAGCGGAGAAAAGACAGTTGATACCATAGTATTGACAATTGATATTAGCGCGGACGTCCTTGAAGAAGCCAGGTTTGCCAAGGCCGATTTGATAATAAGCTATCATCCTGTAATCTGGGACGGCCTGAAAACCGTTACCGCTGAAGGCACAGGTAAAATTGTATATGAGCTGATTCGCTCGAATATTTCCGTTTATTCGATACATACGGCTCTGGATATAGCGACCGGCGGTGTAAATGACAGCCTGGCTGAGATTGTCGGAATAGAAAATGCCAAGCCGATAGGTGATTACGTCGAGAATCCCGGCGCAGATATGTATAAGCTGGTTGTTTTTCTTCCCTTTGATGCGGTTGACAGGGTGTCAAAGGCAGTTTTCAAGGCAGGAGCGGGATCTATAGGCGCCTACCGGGATTGCGGCTTCCAGGCTGCCGGAGTGGGGACGTTTTTTCCGCTGGAAGGGGCAAGACCCGCGATTGGCACGAAGGGCAGGCTTGAGAAAGTTGATGAGATAAGATTCGAGACGGTTGTGCCTGCAGCAAAGATAACTGATGTTATCAAAGCGATGAGAGGGTCACACCCGTATGAAATGCCTGCTTTTGACTTGATAAAACTATGTGATGTTGAAAAGAAATATGGCCTTGGGAGAATGGGCAGACTATCCAGACCAAAAACTCTTGATGAAATCATGCGGGAGCTTAAAAAGGCAACCGGAGCCAGGACCCTCGGGATTGTTGGAAAACAAAAAAGGACAGTCAAAACTGCCGCTGTTTGCGCAGGTTCATGCGGGCGGCTCATAAACATTGTGATTGCCGAGAAGTGCGATCTGTATGTGACGGGTGAACTGAAGCACCATCAGGCCCTGGCGGCAAGTGAGGGAGGCACGACATGTATCTGCCTGAGCCATAGCGTTTCAGAGAGGTTTATTCTGAGAAAGCTTGCAAGACAGTTGCAAAAGCAGCTTAAAGGCGTGAAAATCATAGTAAGTAAAAAAGACTCGGACCCGTTTAATTGGAAGAACATATGAGAGACGAAAAACTCGAAGACGAACAACAACTCCAGGATGCCGCAAAGCAGCATGTTCCATCAGAGGAGTATGACGAATTTGATGAGAGTTCTGAGGAACTTGTCGATGAGACAATCCACATACCCTGCGAGGATACCGACAGATTGCCCGCTGAAGTACCGACCGATACTAAAATGGTGTCGGATGAGCAGAAAAAAACCGTTGAGCCTACCATAGAATCGGTTATCGAAGCGGTGCTGTTTGCCAGTGATCAGCCTTTGACAGCCAGCCGTCTTGCCGACATTGTCGGGGCAGGCAGTGTCAAATCTGTTCGCGAGCACATTGAAAGACTTAACGAGAAATATCTGGCCAACAACCACGCCTTTACAATCGAGCAGATTGCAGGCGGCTATCAGATGCTCACCTTTAGTGTGTACAATAGCTGGCTGGCGAAGCTTGTTCGTGTGCGAGATGAAAGCAAATTAAGCCAGGCAGCCCTGGAGACGCTGGCGATTGTTGCATATAAACAGCCAATCATACGTGCAGATATTGAAGTAATTCGCGGAGTAGCTGTCGGAGAGGTGCTTCGTTCACTGATGTACAAAGGGCTGGTAAAGATCGTAGGTCGTGCCGAGGTCCTGGGCAGGCCCATGCTTTACGGTACAACGAAGAAATTCCTGGAGACATTTGGGCTCAATAGTCTAAAGGACCTGCCGAAAATCGAGGAATTAAAAAGACCCGAATAACCGGCGTTCGGCTTTGTCATCGGGCAGGGGAGGGTTTCACTCGACCGTGACGCTTTTGGCCAGGTTCCTGGGCTTATCGACATCATGGCCTCGCAGAAGTGCAGCATGATATGCAAGCAGTTGTAAAGGCACAACCGTTACCAGCGGTTGCAGGGGTTCCAGGACGTCGGGTACGGCAATAAGATAATCGGCGAACTGATTTATCTGTGTATCACCTTCGGTAGCGATTATGATGGTTCTGCCTCCGCGGGCACGCACCTCCTCGATGTTGCCGATTATTTTTTCGTAGTGAGAGCCTTTTGTGGCGATAAACACAGCGGGCATGCCGTCGGTTATCAAAGCTATCGGGCCGTGCTTCATTTCAGCGGCGGGAAGTCCTTCGGCGTGAATGTAGCTGATTTCCTTCAGCTTCAATGCCCCTTCAAGTGCGACAGGATAGTTGAACCCGCGTCCCAGGAAAAGCCAGTTTTCCCTGTCTACGTTGGCAGAAGCTATTGTCTTAATCTGGTCTGAACAGGCTAATATTGCCTCGATTTTCCCAGGCAGCATGTCTAGTTCACAAATAAGTTCGCTCACCTGATCGCTGCTAAGATGCCGTCGTCTGCCCAGCTCTATCGCGAGCATTGCCATAACTGTTACCTGAGCGGTAAATGCCTTGGTGCTGGCTACACCTATCTCGGGCCCGACATGGAGGTAGATGCCCGAGTCCGTTGCTCTGGCAATCGAAGAGCCGACAACGTTGACAGCTCCAAGTACGGTTGCACCTCGCTCTTTGGCCTGCTCAATTGCTGCCAGGGTATCTGCTGTTTCGCCGGATTGACTTATGGCAATAACGATCGTCCCGTCTTCAATAATAGGGTTTCGATAACGGAATTCACTTGCATACTCTGTTTCGGCTGGTATACGGGCGAGTTGTTCGAAGAGAAATTCTCCTACCAGCGCTGCATGCCATGCCGTTCCGCAGCCTGTCAGAATTATTCGCTTTGTCCGGGCCAGTTCGCGCAGATGCGATTGGATGCCGCCAAGGGTGATTCTGAAATTTTTGCTGTCCACACGCCCGCGCATGCAGGTTTTAAGGGCCTTGGGCTGCTCGAATATCTCCTTCATCATGTAATGACTGAAACCCTCAAGTTCTATCGCTTCAAGCGAAAACTCAATTTCCTTGATGTTCTTTGTGATCGGCACGTTCGCTATGGTTTTGGTATGAAATCCCTGCGGTGTTACTGTTACCATTTCGTCGTCGGCAAGGTAAATCGCCTGTGTCGTATGTTCTACGATTGCCGAGGCGTCGGAGGCGAGAATAAACTCATTTTTGCCGACACCCAGAATCAGCGGGCTTCCTTTTCTGGCGCCGATCAGCATGTCGGGAAAATCACTGCAAAGTATTGCAAGGCCGTATGTTCCACAGATCTCATTAAGCCCCTGCTGTACCGCCCACTCAAATTTGTTCTGCCCGGCGGTCGGGCTGTTGCCGTTTGATTCTTCCGGACAACTGTAAAAGTAGCCGATCAGATTCGACAGAACTTCCGTATCCGTTTCACTGCAAAACCGGCACCCCTTTGACTCAAGCCACTTCTTGAGAGTACTGAAGTTTTCAATGATTCCATTATGGACTACCGCTATTTTCCCCGAGCAGTCCAGATGGGGATGAGCGTTGGCAGCGTTTGCTTCGCCGTGCGTTGCCCATCGTGTGTGTGCGATGCCGACGGTTTCTTCGGAGCGGGCTGCTTCCAATTCTGCCTCAAGCACACTGATTCTGCCTGCTGTTTTTTTAACTCTGATTGAACCGCTGCCCAGCAGGCCTATCCCTGCCGAGTCATACCCCCGGTATTCCAGCCTCTTTAGTCCTTCAATCAAGATTGGCTGGGCAACCTTTTGACCGAGATAAGCTATGATTCCGCACATAAGATGCTAATCCACACACCAGTAATATATGAATTTATCGACGCAAAAACCATGGGATATAACCAGAAAAGGACACCTTCACCGACCTTATAGGACCTTTCAATCCTGCTAGCCAGCCGGCCTTGCCCTGCCTTTCGTATTTATCTGATACTGTCTCGAATATAGCAGAACAGCAGGAAAGATCAAACTAATTATCCATAAGGATGGCTATCCACATTTAGCTATCAGGGCTGTGTAACGTGTCAGACCCTGACACACATCTGCTCAAATTTCTTTCTGTACACAGCCTTTTCGAGACTGTTGAGCAGGTAATTCTGCACCACGACATTCCAATTCATATGTTTGGCAAGATCATATCCGCTTCGGATCATCTCTTCGATTTCCTGCTCATTCTTGGGAAGCCTGGCACAGATTTCAAGAGCCACCTTTTCGCTGATATGACTTTCAATATTATTTCTTGAATTCCTGTCAATATGAACAAGGTCATCGATATCTTCATATCTGTGGCAGCTCAGGTCAGTATAGTCCGCGATGATAACATTTTTTGTGTCCTTGCCGTTTGTGACATCACGGACAAAGCCTGTGCATCCGCAGACGTTTGTCACAACGCAGATTCCGCCGAAGCTTAAGGATTCAAGCTGTGCGATTCCGAAGGGTTCATAAATACTTTGGCCGAATTCAACATCGGTCCCTTTTCGTATATCCATAAACTCAATGTTGGCGGGCATTCTACTGCCGCAGGTATCTCTGCTGAAACCGAACTGGTTTATATAAATGACTTTGATATTTCTGTTTTTTGTGTTGAATTCCTGAACACCGCAATAAAAAGCTGCCTCCCCTTCTGACAGATCGGGCATTCCTTCCCGGTGGGCAACGGGCCAGTTATAACCTGCTTCCATTTTCAGAATATCAGATTTTTTTCGTTGGGAGACCTGGGTAGAAAGGACAAAAAACACCGCCGTTTTGCCAAGAGCGGCAAGCTCTTTTTCCATATGCTCTAATACGCGTAGGTCCCTCCAGAGACCTTTGCTGGGCGTCATTCTGGTAACGTGTGTAAATATGAAATCGGGACGGTGGCCGACCAGACTCTCGGCATAATTAATTAGCTTTTCTTTCGATGTGAGCTTTTCCTCCAGGGTAATCCGATAGGCAGGTATTCCGTTGTAGACAAGATCAATATTTGCAAGTTCGAACTGGGGTGCAAGAAATCTGAGCTCTTCAACAATACCGTCTCCAACTGCTATGATGTTATCGCAATACTTAGAGGCATCGATGAGAGCATGTTTGAAAAAAGACATCTGGTCGCCAAAAATGTCAGATACGTAAAGTCCCTGTTGGTGGGCTTTTTTCAATACGTTTCTGAACATGGTGTCATGGCCGGGATGCTCTTCGACAATTTTTCTGATAGTTGCTACCTCATGAGCGTGAAAAACGGTCTTAAAATCGCAGCACCTATCAAGAATACCGGCAAGT
The DNA here is from genome assembly GCA_043816955.1 of Planctomycetota bacterium. Taxonomy (GTDB): domain Bacteria; phylum Planctomycetota; class Phycisphaerae; order Sedimentisphaerales; family CAYZTY01; genus JBDRHL01. Next base: position 20,514 of record JBDRHL010000253.1, read on the forward strand.
ACTGTGGGCATCCCCATGTACTCATGCGAGATTATCACAGCGCCGCCGCCGTGCCCTGCAGCGCCGATTGCCTTTAACGCGGCAATTGCAGGCATGGCCAGCCTGGTGTATTCTTCATAATCCCAGAAATGCTCATAAAGATCGCTTCTGATACCGAACTCTTCAAAAAGCCGCTTTTTGAATTTATTAAGGGGCTCTGCATCCATCCTGGTCACGTCTATCAGGATTACTTCAGGGGAACTCTTTATTCCCGTTCGATGATGGGCAAAGGTTTTTTTGCCATATACGATTTCAACATTGAACTCTTCCTGAATGCTTTTGAAGTGTCTGGCGTAGGTATTGTTAATAAGGCCGTCAATTGAGGAGTAAAGCACCTCGCCGCCGGGGCCAAGCCTGTCATGACACTGACCATCAGTGGTGAAAAGAGGACATACAAGCACAGTCCTTGCAACATTATCTATATAAGGCTGACTTGTAAAAAACCCTTCGAGAACGGCACCTATGCCGCCAATCTTGCCGGCAGCTTCATGTGTAACGTGTACAAGTGTCATTTTGTCCTTCATATCAAAAGTCTCCTTTCATGGTGCGCAATCGAGATGGCACCTCTTTCACTGTTACATTTAAAACATAATAAACAATCGTACCGCAGGCAAATTTGTCGACAATTTTTAATTGTTCATAATTTCAAATACCAAAGAGCTGCCATATCTAAGCAGTTAAAGACTTTTTTTCGGACCTTTGTTGCCGTATGTATAGAGCCTACAGCTTACAAAACACAAGACTGCCTTCGGTTCTCTTAATAGGCTCTAGTAGTCTGTCAAGATTGTTAATGTAAGTGAACAATATTTGCCGATACCTTATTAAGGACATAATATATCGGGCATTATTAAGGAGTATCGGCTATGGAAAAATATGTTGTAGAACTGACAAGTGAAGAACGGAAAGAATTGAGCGAATTGGTATCGAAAGGTAAGGAAGCAGCTAGAAAAATTACACATGCCAGAGTTTTGCTTCAGGCAGATGAATCCGAAAATGG
>JBDRHL010000254.1:0-28008 GCA_043816955.1 Planctomycetota bacterium
TTGCATTTTTGAGATGTGTAAAGAGTGTAGGAAGTATTCGTATGGACGTGAAAAGACGATTTTTATTGCATTGCCGGAAGTTTGAGAAATCTTCAAAGCTCAGCACCGCCGCCTGAGCAAACTTTTGACGCAGGCATCAAACTTTCACAATTGGGTTGATGCAGTGTTTGAACCGGAACTATAAATGATACAAATCCTTTTTTACCGATCAGAGATAAGGCTTTTTCGAAAAATAACAAATAAATATCCCAGACATGAATAGCACATTTATATATTTTCTCAAAATAATCTGCTATTAGTGGATTATCGTTTTTGATTTGTCTAACTCTTATATACGGCGGGTTGCCGATGACGGCGTCGAAGCCGGCTTGTTTGAAGATTCGGGGGAATTCTTTTTGCCAGTCGAAGGCGTTGATTTTGTATTTTTCTTCCTCGTCGAAGAGGTCGAGCTGCTGATTTTCGTAGAAGTCGAGGCCGATAAGTGAATTGCCGCACTTGATATTGTCGGCTAAGTCGGGCAAGGCCCGTTCATGGAACAGTTTTAACGTCTGGCCGAGCGTTTCGGAGGTTTCGCCTTCCAGGACTTTTAGGAGGAGGCTTAATTTTGTTACCTCGACGGCTTGTGAGTCAATGTCGACGCCGAAGATGTTGTTGAGGAGGATTTTTTTCTTTTCGGAGATAGTGAGATACCACTGGGCGCCTTTGCCCTGGTAGATTTCCTTTTTATGCTTAGCGGGGTCGTTGGCAAGATACCAGTCGCGGTGATAGTTCAAGAGATACGTATAAGCACCGATAAGGAACGAGCCTGAACCGCAGGCGGGGTCGAGGATGCGCAGCTTTGCGATCTGCCTGGGTGTTTTGTTTTCGCACAGTTTTCCGACGGTATTTTTTACGATGTAATCGACAATATATGCAGGGGTATAATAGACGCCGCCTGCTTTTTTGACTTCGGGCTTTTCCTCGATTTTTGCCTGATGTGAAGCGGTGAGGCGGATAACCTTGCCGAGGAACTGTTCATAGACATTGCCGAGTATTTCGGCGGGGAGGACGGAAAACTCATAAGGGCTATGGGGATAATAGAGTGACTTTATTATCTCGGTGAGCGGTTTATCATCAATATTAAGGTTTGGGGTAAGATCGTCAGGCGGTTCGGGCCTGCCTTTTTCCTGAGTGAAATGGAAAAGGCCTGAATTGTATTTTTCATCGGCGTGCTGAAAGATATGGAAGAGGCGGGGGTAGACCTGGCGGCCATTTACGAGGGCCATGAGCCGGCCATATTGTTCGATTCCGCGGTCTTCGCACATGCGGAGAAAAATAATCCTGTCGATTGTGAGCTGAACGGCATAATTCAAGCGGCGGTCGGTGAGCGATTTATTTCTAAGGGCGATATTTTTTGCGAGCATTTCTCGCCAGGCGTCGATCTCGTCGAGAAATTCGGCATCGACGCTTGAGGTGCCGCGTTTACCTTTTGTGCCTAAGGCGTATTTATCGAACGAGCCTTTGAGAATCGCATCCTTACTGAAGAGTGAGGCGATTTTGTCCCATTGTTCGCGGTATTGGTTATAGTTTAGAAATATAACTCTTGCGACGCCGGGCTTATCATTGATATTGGGCCTTTTGGTGCAGTCATAAACGGCAAACTCTTCGAAATCAGTGAGGATTGAGAGGGGCAGCTTGGCGCTCCAGGCGTATCTTCGCAACTGGTAGGCAGGGGCATTTTTAGCATCGTTATTTACATCCCAGCCCAAGGCGATGAAAAACGGGTCTATAAACTCGTGGCGAAGCTGAGTTTCGTTGTACTGCTGAGTCTTGTAACTATCTAAATTTCGCTCAAAGCTTTCAACAAGATGCAAAATTTCTTTCGGCATTGTCATTTTTATTTCCCCTATATTTATATTGTTACAAAAGACGGCAGGATTTTATCATCTAAGCCCTTATAAAGCAAACGGTTTCGGTGAAGAGGTGTAAGGTTGGCTGGTGAGGATATGGGTTTGTGGGTCAAGAAAGGCCTATATAGCAGTGGTTGGCTTTAGCTTTGTTGTTTTGTTAGAAAAACTATTTTTTTGTTGACAAGGCGAAGGGGGGATATATACTTGCCAGAACTTGAGGAGGGTGGCAATTTTTTTAGAGGTCAGCGTACTTTGGTAATGGGGAAGACGGTGTGCTTATTGCCAAAAGGAAGAGGGTTTATGAATTCAACCTGCATTTAGCGGAGGGTTTTTGTTCAAAGGTTTACAAATTTTGTTTGGACGGTGCGTACAAGTGCGTATGAGTAAGTCGCTTTATTGAAAGTCGTTTTCTAAACCGGAAATGTTATTTTTGATTTAAGGAGAGTGAAAATGAGAAGAGTAACGAAATCAATCATGTTTTTTATTCTTGCTGTCATGGTTATGCCTGCGCTTGGGGCGGTCAGCAGTGGCAACCTGCTGGATAATCCGAGTGCTGATTCCAACATGGCATCATGGACAGCATCAGCTAATGTTGCTGCGGTAACACAGCAAAATCAGTCTGGGAGCAACGGCCCCAGTATAGTGCTGCCTCTGTCTGATCCCAAATTCTTTACAATGGCGGCTGCAGCTGGGTCCGATGCGAACATGTACCAGGTTGTTGATTTGTCTACTCTGATCGGCAGTGTTGCTGATTTCAATGCACAGTGCTGGGTTCAAACCGAATTGGACGGGAGTGATGCGAACATTACCGCCAATGATTACGGTGAGATGATTGTTGATTTCAGGGACGGCAACGATCAGAGCGTGGGCACGTTTCTATCCGGGCCTGTGGGCTATCCGGTCTTAGGCGGCTCGGAATATGCGTCTTTCGATATTTCCGGGGCAGTACCCCAGGCTGCGGTATCGGCTGTGTATAAGCTAACGGGGACTCTGGTCAAGGGAAGTTGGATTAACGTTTTCTATGATGACCTTTCATTGGCTGTCGGTCTTAAAGCGGAGATTGAAAAATCGATGCCTGCGGACGGCTATCTTGGCGACCATCTAACGATTACTCTTGATGTTGAGAACCCGTATGACAGCAATGTTGTTGCAGTAGATATTCTTCCAAGCGATCTGCGTTATATCCTTGACACTTTGGCAGTCGATGGTAACACAGTAACGCCTCTTGGTATTAGCAACAATAGTGTTTCTGTAAAGGTTCCTCCGGGCGATCATCAAATCACTTTTGATGCGCAGGTAGTGCAGGCGCCGGCGGAAGATATGAATGTTGCTAATGTTGCCCGGGTATACAACGATGGAGGGATCGTCATTGATGATTCGGAAACAGTATTATTGGCGCTGCATCCTTATGCCGGTCTGAGCAAAGTGATCGTGGATGTTAACTGGGCAGGCGCATCTGATCCATGCGCGATTTATGTGCCTGTTAAAACGGATGTACACTGGGGAATTTCGTTTCTAGTGGAGAACATCGCTGGTGATGACATCCTTACGATGCAGGGAGTGGTTCTTGAGGACAGGTTTGGCGGCGACCTTGAGGTTGATGATGTCAACAGCATAACAGCAGGGACAACATGCGATCTGAGCAAGAAAAAAGGCAATACACTGAAACAGTTCCTCACCTGGAATATTGGCAATCTTGCAGATTCGAACAGCGCTGAGCTTGTGCTTGAGGTATCGACCGATATTAATCCCGGCACAGGTCATGGTAAAAAGTCGGGACATCAGGAATATACTTCACCGGGAGAACACTGCCTTAATTCCGGTGCGGTAATTAAGTTCATTGATCCCGGCACGGGCTATCAGCTTAGCGCTCATACGCCGGAATTGATTGTGGAAGCCTATGAACCCTAGTGAATGATTAATTGAACCTTAAGAGGAGTAACAAGGAGACAGGCGAATCTTTGTTAATGAGGTTCGCCTGTTTTTTGTATGGAATCGATGCGTTTATTCACAATTTTGTTACTGGATTTATTATCGGACATTGTTATATGATGTGTGCTTCTTTCTTTGAGGGAATCATTGGATTCGTATTTTGTTTTTGCTTAATATATAAGGAGGGAAATGCCGATTTTATATGTAAGTATCGGTTTTTAGCCGGGTTGGCGGGTATACAAGCCAATGGGATAAATTTTGCAGAAGCCTTAGGGATAAATTTTGAAAGGAGTATTCAGATGTTGACTAAGAAGGGTCATAAAAAGATTAGCAATCCGAAGAATGACTTTATATACAGCTTAAGCAATAGAATAAGTACTCTTGCGAACGGGAGCATCGGTTTCTGTCAGGTTCTGGAATATGAAGGCCTGAAAGCCAACCAGCATGATCATATTGCGGAGATCCAAAACGCGAGTAAACGAATCGTTTTACTCATGGAAGATCTGGTTGCTTTGGCGAAAATAGAAGTAGGCGAAACAAATGCATGTTTTACACATTGCAAGGTGGATTATTTGCTTGAGCAGATAAGATATATCGCGTTTTCTCACGCGGAAGAAAAAGGGCTTGAGTTCGAACTTAATCGGAGCTGTGAAGTACCTGAATATGTTCAGACTGATTTGGACAAGCTTTGCCGATGCCTAGAGAATATTTTGATAAGCACGATCAGGTTAACCAATTCGGATTGTATTCAAATGAATGTTTTTGCGGAGCAACGGGACGGCAAGGATTATATACATTTCGAGGTTGTTGATAATAGCCGTATTATAGATGCGAAAAGGCAGAAAATGATATTTAATCCGTTTATTCAACTGGATTCAGCGGACGATGATTTATTTTCAAGTCCTGATTTACGGTTGACAACAAGTAATTACTTGGCAAAAATGATTGGAGCGAGGATTTCGGTAACGAGCAGTCCGAAGGACGGTACGGTTTTTTCAGTGGTTTTGCCGGTCAAGCAAGAAGCCAAACCGGGAAAGAAGTCCGGATCGCAGCAGTCCCAGCAGAAATATATTCTGGGGCAAGATGTGACGAATTATGCAAGTTGATTCGAATATATCCAATAAGAAGGCAGGGTTGTTTCTGGGGGAATGGCTTGTAAGCAGGCAGCTTCTTACACATAGGAAACTGTCCGAGGCATTGTCGGAACAACGTCGGGGCGGAGGGAGGCTTGGTGAAGTTCTCTGCCGGCTGAAGATGTTTTCCCATGAGGAAATGGGCAGGGCATTAGCGGAGTATCTTTCGATAGACTTTGTCAGCCTGAATGATCTGTCTAACATCAATGTGGACATTGCGCGGAGTGTGCCAGAGAGCATCGCGAAGCGTTTTGGTCTTATAGCCATCGGAGAGGCGGACGGCAAGATCGTTATCGCCATGAACGACCCTCTGGATGTGGTGGGCAGAGACACGGTGGAGCTGAAGCTTAAGCGGAGAGTTAAAACAGTTGTGAGTCTCGGGTCTGAGATTCACCGTGCGATAGAGGTAGTATATCACGGCAGTGATGTTGAAGAGCAACGTTTGCGTGATCTTGTCAAACTCGAGATCAGCACGGAAGATGAATTGGGAGCAGAGGAAAAGGACCTTACTACAGCGGATATCAGCAGAGAGGTTGATGCTGATGATGCGCCAGTGATTCGATTTGTTGATCTGCTTTTGAGCCAGGCGGTCAAAAGCCGTGCAAGTGACATTCATGTTGAGCCGCAGGAGAAATCGATGAAGGTCCGCATGCGTGTTGACGGCGTATTGTGCGACATGGTTCCCCCGGCTCGCAAGATGCAGGCGGCGGTAGTAACAAGGATCAAGATCCTTTCGAATATGGACATTGCCGAGCGTCGACTGCCCCAGGACGGGCGTTTTAAGATAAAAGCACCCGGCAGGGACATTGACGTTCGAGTTTCATCGATACCGACTATATACGGTGAAAAAGTGGTGCTTCGTATACTTGATAAAACAGCAGTTGACCATAATATCAATAATATTGGTTTTGAGCCTGATCTGCTGCGTAAATTCAAAGCGATACTTTCGCAGCCGTATGGAATTATTATAGTTACAGGCCCGACGGGGAGCGGCAAAAGCACCACGCTTTATTCAGCACTATCTTATCTTAAGGACCCGCGGAAAAATATTACAACCGTTGAGGATCCTGTTGAATACCGTCTGGAAGGCATCAACCAGATTCAAATCAAGCCGGACATTGATCTGGATTTTGCGATTTCTTTAAGGGCGATACTACGCCAGGACCCTGACATAATTCTGATCGGTGAAATTCGAGACAAGGAGACGATGGAGATTGCGATTAAAGCTTCGCTTACGGGTCATCTGGTTTTGAGCACGTTCCATACAAATGATGCTCCCAGTGCGATCAACCGTCTGGTTTACATGGGTCTTGAGCCGTATCTGCTTGCGTCAACGCTGAATCTTGTAATAGCGCAGAGGCTGGTACGTAAAATCTGCGATAAATGCAAAGAGCCAGTTGTGCCGGATTCACAGATTATTAAGAAGCTCAAACTTACGCCGGAACAGATTGAAGGGGCTAGTTTCTTTCATGGCGTCGGCTGCAAGAATTGCGGAGGGAGCGGATTCTGGGGAAGATCGCCGATATTTGAATTTCTTGTTGTCGATAATGAGATTCGCGAGAAATTAGTCAACCGTGCCAGTGAGGCAGAAATTCGAGCGTATGCAAGAAGTATGAATTTCGGGGGTCTTCTCGAAAGCGGCGCGAAAAAAGTATTACAGGGCCTGACGACGGTTGAGGAGGTTCTTGCAACGACTTTTGCGGAAGAAATTGAATAAGCATATTTCAGAACTGCCGGGGGGATTGAAAGGCTGTAAAAATGGGAAGTATTAATTTCAAAATGGAAGAGCTGTTAAAGAATCTTGCGGAAATGGAAGGGGGAAGCGACCTGATAGTTACGGAGGGCAAACCGCCACTTTTGCGGGTTCATACTGAGATCAGTCCTATAGAAGGGTATCCGGTTCTTTCGGGTGATGATACGGAGGGTCTTATCAGGCCTTTAATGACACCCGAGCAGGCTGAGAGGTTCAAGGAGGATAAACAGCTTGATATGTCCCTGGTGCTTAAAGACATAGGCAGGTTCCGAGTGAATATTTACCGTCAATGCGGTTACACAGGATTTGTTGCGAGGGTTATTTATGAGAAGCTTCCGACATTTGAGCAACTGCAACTGCCGGAGATACTGCTTCGCTTTGCGCTGTTACCGCGAGGTCTGGTTCTGATAACCGGTCCTATCGGCAGCGGGAAGAGCACGACCATTTCAACAATGCTCAACCATATCAACAATAACCGAAGCTGTCATATCGTTACGGTTGAGGATCCTATCGAATATGTTCATAAACACAATCTAGCAACGATAGATCAGCGAGAAGTGGGGATGGACACCAACAGTTTTGCGGACGCACTTCGGACAGTTCTGAGACAATCAACGGATGTGGTAGTAATCGGCGAGGTCCGTGACCGTGAATCGGCACAGGCGGCAATGACGCTGGCGGAAATCGGCCATCTGACCCTTGCCACGCTTCACACGAGAGGTGTCGTGCCGAGCATCAGCCGACTGATTGACATGTTCCCCCGTGAGATGGCTGACCAGATAAGGGTCCAGTTGAGCGCTTCTCTGGCGGCGGTTGTGTGGCAGCAGCTTTTGCCCGCGAAACAGGGAGGTTTGATACCTGCCTGTGAGATAATGACAGTGATTCCATCAATCCGAGCCATGATACGCCATGGAAGGCTGCACGAGATTCCGAGCATCATACAATCGGGGAAGAAATACGGGATGTACTCGATGGAGCAATACATTGAGACTTTACAGGACAAAATCGACGAAAAATGGATTGATGTTAATTACGCTGATTTGAGTACAGCGAAGGCGTAAGCGCTGAAGAGGGCGGTTGATGTTGAAGGCTTCTGCAAAATTGAAGTCAGGAAAATATCCTTTTTGCAAGTTTTGTATCCACATTAGACGATATATGTTATATTGAGTTTTTTGTATGGCAAATTATAAATATATAGCATGGGACCCTGCGGGTAAAAGGCGACAGGGCATTTGTCAGGCTAACAGCGAATCAGAGGTGCTTAGCTGGCTTAAAGATCGGAACCTGACGGCAGTAGCAGTTTCAGGCGCTGGAGAAGGTCAGGCGAAGAAGAGAAAGAAGATCCAGGTTCGCAGCGTAAAATCTGCGGATCTGGCGAGTTTTTGCTGGCAGCTCAGCACGATGATCGAAGGGGGTGTTCCGATCACGGAGGCTATTGAGACGATAGCAGACGATATGGAACACCGATACTTCCGATATATCCTGGAACAGATTACCGATCGCATTCGCCAGGGGGAGTCGATTTCTGATGTTATCAAGAGCTATCCGAAGGTTTTCGGGGTATTGTGCAGCTCAATGATCCTTGCCGGCGAAACCGGCGGCACGCTTTCCAAGACCCTTCAGCGTTTAGCGGTCTATTATGACAACCGTGATAAACTTAAGCGTAAAGTTCGTGCAGCGTTAGCATACCCGCTATTTGTCGTAATTTTTGTTTTTATTATCATCGGTATAATGATGGTGCTTGTGATTCCAAGATTCAAGATGCTTTTCAAGATGCTGAAGGGGGAACTGCCTGCCTTTACAAGGCTTTTTATGGGGGGGTATGAATGGCTGGTATTTCATATGCCGTTGTTAATCGTGATTATCTGTGTACTGATAGCACTTTTCGTGCTGTACTACAAGACCAAAAAAGGGCACCGGAGAATAAGTCAGTTCGTGTTAAAAATCCCCATTATCGGCAAACTGCTGAGCATGGCATTTCTGGCAGTTTTTTTCCGGACGCTGTCAACATTACTCGAGGGGGGAGTGCCTATCCTGGAGGCGCTACAGATACTTTCCAAGATGAGCGCTAATGACGTTATTATTGATTCGATAAAAGGTGCACGAGAAAATATCGTGGAGGGCACGAATATTTCTGCGGGTCTTGGAAAGAGCGTACTTTTTCCGAACCTGGCGGTGAAAATGACGCAGGTAGGGGAGGAAAGCGGGTCACTGCCGGAGGTTGCGGAAAAGATCGCCCAGCATTATGAAAAGAAGGTTGATGATACGGTAACATTTTTAACGACGATTATGGAGCCTTTGTTGATTATAATGGTCGGTGGAATTGTTCTTGTAACTGTTTTAGCGCTTTATCTGCCGATATTTACGATGTCGGATGTCAAGTAGGGTTTCAGAGATGAAGAAAAAAGGTTTTACATTAGTTGAATTGATGTTGGTTGTGCTGATAGTTGCCATTCTGGCAGCGGTGCTTGTGCCTATGATTATAGGTAAGATCAACAAGGCCAAGTGGTCCGAAGCAAATGCTTCGGCGGGCACAGTTCGTACCGCTGTAAGAGTTTATTACGCGGAGAATCCAGGTGCTGCAGTACTCTTGACGGGAGTAACATTAGATGATCTTACTTTGCAGGATACGCTTGGATTCAGTGCTTCTGATCTTACCGGCACTTATTTTGGACCACAGGATTATACTATTGATAGCGTAAATGCCGAAGGGATCGCCATTATTATTGTTACGAGTAGGGGCATAAATGGTGGGCCACCTAACGGTGACAGCAGAACTTTAGAAGAAGACGGAGAGTTTGTGGATTCAACACCAGCGGCACCATAAAGTAAAAAAGGGGGCTTTCAAAAGCCCCTTTTTATTTTTGACTTTGTTAAAATTTTATCGGGCGAAGTTTATATGCCGATATTTACGATGTAGGATATTAAGAACGTATAATAAAACCTAACTGAAAAAACAAGGAACCGCTACGCGAGCTGGTTTTAACAGACCCCTCGACTTCGCTCGGGGTGACGAATCAGGTTTTGTTACAGGCAGCGGGGTATTTATAAAGCGGTCAAGGGACCTTAAGGACCGATAAACAGGGGGTTAAAAAATAAAATAACTTGCAAATGTTTAAGTAAATGCGCAAAATATAGCGAATAGGCGGTTTGGCCTTTATCTGGAAGGAGGGGTACAAATGATTAGAGAATCATCTATTATTTGATTCAGCAAAACGTATTTCTTTTAAGGTTCGGCTGCTAAAAAGCCGAAGCATAGTTATGCGTGGCTTTATCGTGTGTGTAAATGCCGGTTAAAAGTTAATATTAAGGTTTATTTTAGGAGTTCAGAAATGAGAAGGAAAGGTTATACATTAGTTGAGTTGATGGTGGTTGTGCTGATTGTCGCTATTCTGGCTGCGGTGCTTGTGCCTATGCTTATAGGTAAGATTGAAAAGGCCAAGTGGTCCGAGGGAAATGCGGCGGCGGGTACAGTTCGTACCGCTGTAAGAGTTTATTTTGCGGAGGATCCAACTGCTGCACAAGCCTTGACGGGAACATTAGATGATACTACCTTGCAGGATACGCTTGGATTCAGTGCTTCTGATCTTACCGGTACGTATTTTGGTCCCCAGGATTATGAAATTGATAGCGTAAGTGTTGATGGGATCGCTACTATTATTGTTACAAGTAGGGGCATAAATGGAGGGCCAACCGCCGGTGACAGCAGGACTTTAGAACTAGACGGAGATTTTACAGATTCAACACCATAAAAGACCACGAAGGAAAGGGGGCTTTCAAAAGCCCCCTTTTATTTTTGACTTTGTTAAAATATTATCGGGTGAAGACCGTATGCCCCAAGAAAAATCACGAATAAGGAGGGGGCTTACGCTTATTGAGATAATGAGCGCAGTGCTCATAGTCGGCGTAGCGGTAGTGGGTGCGTCGGCATATCGCTATTATTCGATGATGGATGCGAGAAAGGCAGAAGTGAACATTACCGCTGCCCGGATAGGATGGACTCTGCTTGAAGGGTGGCGGGATGTAGGAGGCAGCAGCTTGTACAGTCCTGCTGCGGAGTTCGGCTCCCAGATGGATATTTTCACGGGTACGGGGCCTGGCGCTGCGGCGGGTTTTAACAGGCTGAGCAGTGATTACGAGGTAGCCACGCCGGATGCGCATTATTATATTACGTTTGCGTACAAGAATGCCGGCAATAACAGGCAACTGAATGTCTGTGTTGCCTGGGCGCAGGGTTTCCAGGAAGGTGATATTTCCCGAAACATCAGGGCGGTGTCGCTCAGCACTTATGTTACAGATCCGAATTATTTCCTATGAAAATGATATTTCGAGGACAACGGCGCGGCCTTACACTGGTCGAATTGATGGTAACAGCGATGTTGGCTGTGATTGTAATATTCGGCATTGCGGTTGGGATGGCTGACGGTTTTCGTGGTTTCCGGCAGATGTACAGCCGGGTTAACGAGGGGATTGCCAAAGACGCGTATGTGTCAAGGGCGGAATTTGACGCTGCGGGGCGGAAGGGGAGTAAAACGACAGTGATAATGGCGGGTGACGGGAGGTGGGTGCGATTGGATTACTTCAGTAATCCATTGGCCTGCTTAGCTCTTGACAGCTATGCTTTATTTCAGATTAACAATGGACAATTACTGGTTAGTTACGGGACACTTAATGAGGGTGTACCCCAGTCGCCGACGAGCAGCAGGGTGCTGGCGGATAATGTAGCAGAGGGGTCTGGATTTGCGTTTGCTTCGAACGGCACAGCAGTTAAGATGACGCTGGTGCTGGATGACGGCAGGATGCAGATGACGGTCAACTGCTGTCCGACGATGCATAACCCATGAAAATGTGAATACAAGCGGTCTATTTGCCTAGACACACGTTTTTTTTTATAGCTAATCGGCTTTTTGAGGGTTATAATTAGGATGCCGCCTTTTAAGGAGCTACGGATATGGAAAGTTACATGAAATCCAATCAGGGCTGTCGGGGTTCGGTGCTGCCGCTGGCTGTGGTGCTCATACTGGTTTTGTTGTTTGTGGGGCTGGGATTGCTTCAGCTTGGTTATAATACGCGAATGCGTGCGATTCGGACAACAGCGGTGTTCAGTGCCCGCGCGGCGGCGGATGCGGGGTTTGTGGAGGCGGTGAGGATTATGAAGGCGAATTTCGCGGGTGGTATCGGCAGCCTTCCGGCTTCAAGCGCAACATTTGATGAATCTTACAGCGGAGCGTCTTATAATTACGTTACCACTTACGATGCTAACAGCGGTTCTTACCACATAGACTCAACGGGGACAGCGGGGATTGCCACAAGGACGGTGCATACCATACTGGGCAAGCGAAGCTCATGGTTTGGCATAGGTGTTAAGGATACTCTTGATTTTAAGGTAAACTGTGTACTGGGCACAGTGCCCGAGGGGGGTCCGCTGGTAGTTCGGACTAACGATAATGAGCCGGGAGATATTATTCTCCGTCAGGGAGTTACTATTCCCGGTGATGTAATTGTCGGCCCGGGCATAAATTCTCCGAACGAGGTTATAGTAACCAAGCATAATTCTGATATAGAAGGAAAAACATACATCGATGAGCCGATTTTATTCAGAGATGTCGATGCGCCAAACAACCTGCCGGTTGTCAACTGGTCATCGGTTGTTCCGGACGTAAACGGCAATGTATCGGTTCTTACAAGCACCCAATATGACACAATTTTATTATCTCCCTCTATTGAGAAGCTTGTTGTAACAGGCAGCGGAGTGCAGATTTATGTGACAGGGGATATGAAGATATTTAATGGAAATGCGCTTGTGGTAACCGGCGGCAGTTCGCTGGAATTATATATCGGGGGACAATTTATCGCTGATTACGGCTCATTGATTACAAATGAGAATGTTGTTAGCAGCCCACCCACTGATGCTGAGATTGAAGCTGCGGCGCTGTCACTGGCACTTTACGGTCTGCCAAGCTGCGACAGCATTGTGATAAAAAATTCAGGTGATTTTTACGGCGGCATATATGCGCCGGATGCAGATATTATCATGATGAACGACGGTGATGTGTATGGAGCTATAGTCGGCAACAGCCTAGAGATAAAAAACAGCGGTGAGTTTGGTTATGTTTCGAAGCTTGGTGATCCTAATCTGACAAACGTGCCGACTCATTTGGCTGTAAATCGCTGGTGGGAGGATTAGGACGAGCGATTTAACAGGTCTTATGCAGCATTTCTGTTGACATATTACGAGATCCAGACAGTGATTTTTAACAAGGATGCTAAAATGCAACTGGCGGGGATGGATATCGGAGTAACTTCTGTCAAGCTGGTTAAGCTGGCCAGGAGCGGCCAGGGGTATTCGGTTGAGGGGGCAGGATATGCTGAAATAGCTAATGGATCTGGCAAAGCAGATGATGAAGCGGTAATTTCGGCTATCAATGAATGCTTTGAGAAGGCAGGCTGTGACAGCCGGTCGGTGGTGTGCGGACTTCGGGGAGAAGATGTTATTGTCCGCAATTTTACGTTTCCACCCATTCCGAAGGAGGATATTTACGCTGCGGTTTTGCTTGAGGCGGAGCAGATTTCGCCCATGGATATCCATAAAAGCACAGTTGACTTCCAGGTGATAAGTTCTGCAGGGAGACAACCTGAGGATCGGAATGTCAAGGGAATACTTGTTATTGCGGCAAATGAAGCGATACGAAAGAAAGTGGAGCTTGTGAGTCAAGCGGGGTGCAAATGTGTTTTTATGGATGTTAATGCACTAGCGGTTCTGAATTGTTTTACGGAATGTGAAAATCCCCAGGAGGCGGGGTCCACAGCAATAATTGATATGGGTCATACGTTTACCACTATTTCTATTCTGGCGTCGGATGGTATTCCGCTAGTTCGCGGATTTCCAATCGCAGGCAGTTATATCGCTAAGAAGTTTGGCGAAAGAAAGGAAGGGGAGAGCTCCGTTGATTTGAATGACAATGAAATAGATATTGAGGATAGTCTGGATAAAACGTACAGAAAGCTGCTGGGGGCTATTGATGAGACACTGCTTTATTATACTACGCAACATCAACAGTCCGCCACAATAGACAAGGTTCTGTTTTGCGGGGGGCTGTCACTTTCCAAGGAGCTTGTTTCGGTACTTAAAAATCATCTTGCTGCGAAAGTAGTGATCTGGAATCCCTTCGATTATATGTCATATCAAAGTGATATTCCGGGAGCGGAATTGCTGTCATCCAAGGGATCGATTCTGGCAGCAGCAGCAGGGCTGGCAATGAGGACGGTTTGAATATGTTTACAATTGATTTACTGAAAGGGAGCGGCTCGCCTGTCAAGATCAAGCCTGCGCAGACTTTGATTTTGCTGGTCCTTTTTATTTTGCCTGTGCTTATTTTTTCCCTCATCTGTCTGTCGTTTTTGCGCAACAGTGCATGTATCCGGAGACATAAGGGATATGTCCGGAATCTGGAGGCGGCTAACAAGGAAATGGTAAGTGATATTGGACATTACGACAAGCTGACGAGCCGTTCCAAAGCCATAAAGGAATATCTCCAACAGATATCTGAGAAATTAAACAATAATATGCAATGGACGCCGGTACTTGTCGGGGTAGCGGAATGTCTGCCTGACAGCGTAGTATTAAGCAAGCTGGATGTGAGAATTACGAATATCAAGGAAAAGGTTACTGACCCCAAGAATCCGGATAAATATTCATTTAGAAACAATATCAAACGGATTATTAAGATCAGCGCGTATTGTCCTTCTTCCGGGTCCTGCGACAGTAATATCAGGGATTACCTTCAGGTACTGCGCAGCCAGTCAGAAGCAAGCTCTTTGATCGAAGATGTGCAGATAGTTGCCCAGAAAAATGATGTATATAAAGACAGGGATGTATTAACTTATGATATAGACTGTTTGTTCAATAATCGGGGAAAATGATTACGATATGAATTTCGGGGATAAAAAACGTATTTTGCTGATATCGCTTTTGTGGGCGGTATTGTTTGTATTTTCGGGATTCATGTTTCTGTATTTGATACGCCCGCAAAAAGCTGAGATCGTTAATTTGCGGGAACGTATCAAGGAGCAGCAACTCTACCATCAGATGGGAGAAGATGCTCAAAATACCGCAACGAAGGTGAAGGCAGAAAAGATACTCGAAGATTTGCAAAACACGTTTAACGATTTTGCCATTGAAGCTGATCAGGCGGAAAGCGTGATATTCCATATACGTGAAATCGCGGAACAAGTGAAAGTAAAGGATTATACAATCAGACACCTTGACCTTGATATGGGGAAAGCCAAAGGTGAGCAAGCTGAAATAACAGAAAGGCGTTTAAGTGTAAGTTTTACGGCAGAGTTTCCAGCATTTCTTTCTTTTGTTAATAAAATTGAGATGAACACACCTATAATTTTCATTGACAGATTTGATATCAGCAAAAAACAGATGCAGGGCAGCAGTAATAATGTCAATCTGGCTTTGTTTTTTTACGTGATGAACGAAAAATAGATGCTTCGTGGAAGAGCTCTTTTACAAATAAAGTTCAATTTGCCCAAAGTTGGCGGCTCTATCCGGCGGAAATAAGATGAAAACAATTGTTATAGCGAATCAGAAAGGAGGCTGCGGCAAAACTACTACTGCGGTTAACCTTGCTGCTGCTTTTGCTCAGAGCGGCAGCGAAGTTCTGGTGATAGATCTGGATCCACAGGCACATGCCACTTTGGCACTGGGGCACAATCCGGACCAGCTCAGCAGAACTATTTATGATGCTCTGCTGAATTCTCAACAGGTATCTCTTTCGAAGGTACTTTTGAGAACAAAGCTAGAGGGTCTTTTTCTGGCTCCGAGCAATGTTCTTCTGTCAGGTTTTGAGAGTGATGTGAACAATCATTTTAACAGAGAGTTTTTCCTGCATTACTGCTTAAGTAAATTGAACAACGATTTTGATTATTGTGTGATTGACTGTTCTCCGTCGTTAAGTATTCTTACTCTCAATGCACTGGTGGCTGGAACAGACGTGATTATTCCTGTCCAGACACATTATTATGCCCTTGAGGGATTAAAACAATTACTTGAGACGATTGATATTGTCAGATCAAGATTCAACAATAAACTCCAGCTTCTTGGTGTTCTGCTTACTTTTGTTGAGAAGAGGACTTTGCTGAGTAAAGACGTTCAGAAGCAAACCAGAGCTTTTTTCGGAGATATGGTTTTTGATACGGCTATACATACAAACGTTCGCCTGGCTGAGGCTCCGAGCGCCGGTGAAACTGTAATAACATATGCACCCCAAAGCCGTGGGGCGTTAGAATATATTGCTTTGGCAAAAGAGATAAGAAATGAAGCGAAAAGCAGGGCTACACAAGAAGATATCGACAATATTTGACGGCGTTCCGCTGCCGAATGAAGCGCCTATTGCAGGACAGCAAAGGGATGGTATGGATAACACGGTCCAACCCAAGCCCATCGCAAGGCCTTCAAGCGGTTTGAATTATCCCCCATCCGCAGAAGCTCCCAAACAGCATGTATATACCGAGCCGGCGCATGAATCACCTCAAGCATTTAAGGGTGTGTTAAATTTAATCAGTCAATCCCACATTTGGTTTAAGTTAACGTCCAAGCTTTATGGTTCGGCACAAGAACCTCTTGATACCCGGCAGAAGGTCATGACGGTTCTGGTGCCGGTATTATTACTTGTTTTCATATTTATCTTTTCAGCAGTACTTAATGTGGGCAGCAACATAGATATTAATAAAAAAGACAGCGGCGGTGCTGTTACTGGAAGTGGTCAGGAATGGCAAATTAACTGGGTTAAACCGAAGCCTGTGTCAGGGAATCTTCGTAATCCTATGGAGCTTAGCACATTCGGCAGGATGGCAGGCGAAGGTGATGAATTTATTATTTCAGGCATAATATTCAGCGATGATCCTGTTGCGATAATTGACGGTCAAATAGTGTCAACTGGGGAGGAGATATATGGTTTGAAGTTAATAAAAATCAATAAAGATTCTGTTGTGTTTGAAGATTCTGATGGTAAGACTATAATTCGTAAGGTCGGCAAGTACTGAATAAGGATGTATTAATTTTATGAAAGGAATGTTTATGAAACGGCTAATTGCGAAATGTGAACAGTTTCGATGGCTTATTTTGGCTGCCTGTTTGCTGGTGATTGCCGGAGCAGCAGTTGCTGAATCCGAACAGGCATCGCCACAGGTTGGCGGAGCAGCGGTTGCTGAATCCGAAGAAGCACTGCCACAGAAAGAGGTGCTGACTGCCGTCCAGTTGCGCATGCGGAAGCAAATTACGGTGGATTTTCGAGCAACGCCGATTGAAGATGTGTTGCGCGCCTTGGCAGATCAGGCTGATATTGACATTGTCAAGAGTCCAGAAGTAACAGGTGATGTTACCGCTAAGTTAACGGATGTTCCTCTCTCAGAAGCTCTCGATAATATTCTTGCGGCTCATGGTTACGGCTTTATTGCCACCGAAAACATGATACGTGTAGTTCCTCGTAAAGATATTATAGAGGCAAAAGAAAAGGTCGTTAATAAAGTGTATAGAATTACTTATGCTGATGTGAAAGAGATCGAAAAAGCATTAAATAAATTTGTGTCCAGGCAAGGTACTGTTTCAGCCAACCCGGGCACGAGCAACCTTATTGTCAGTGACGTGGAAAGCAAGTTAGAAGCGATGGACGCATTTATAAAGGAGATTGATCGCGAAACACCACAGATACTTGTTGAAGTCAGGATTTATGATATAACCAGCGCGGACCGGCTTGACCTGGGTGTTCAATGGCAGGCCGGCAGGAGGGTCTCTTATGAGGATGGTCTTGCCTCGAATATCGGAGGTGAGAGCGGGGTGGCCGGTGTAACGGGAAAGATCAACCCTCACATAGGTGGAGCATTTTCCGGTACTGTTAATGAAGCGGAAAATTTTAATTCTCTTCTACGTTTCGGGATATTATCCAGCTCGCTGAATATTGATGCATTGATAAGAGCCGAGCATCAGTTGGTTGATGCCAAACTCCTGGCAAATCCAAGGATAATGGTTCTTGACAATGAAGAAGCTTCTTTTGATGTTGTCAGGGAAATTCCTTATCAGGAACTTACTCAGACCGGCGGCACAGGAGGCGGCACTATCGGTACGACGCAATTCAAGGAAGTGGGTGTCAGGCTGAATGTACAACCTCATTTGACAAAAGATAATAAGATCAGGCTGCATATAGTGCCGGAATTCAGCGTGAAGGTAGGCGAGGTAACCATAACGAATACGCTTTCAGGAGGTTCTTCCTCCACGAGTGATCAACCGATCGTCGACAAGAGGAAAGCTGATACTATAACACTTGTTCAGAGCGGCCAAACTGTGGTTATCGGCGGACTTAAAAAACAAGAAGTCAACAAAACTACAAATAAGGTGCCTTTGCTTGGTGATTTGCCTGTCGTAGGCGGTCTTTTCAAATTCACAGGCGAGGAAAATATTGTTAGTGAGTTAGTAGTGTTTATAACTCCTTATTTAATGGAAGACCTTGCACTGACACCATCGGAACAGATACAGCTAGGCGGTACTGAAATCTCTTCGCCAACAGGCCCTACGCTTCATGAAGATCCTGAAGAGCAGAAGTAACTACCAAATAAATATCCAAGTAGATTGGGACAAGGTCATAAAAAAGGCAGGCTCATACAAGTGAGTCTGCCTTTGTTTCCAGATCAGCTTCCAACAAACTTTTGGGAAGCTATATTATAAGGTCTTCATCCTTGATACACCGTACTTCCTCAACGGTTACAGAGCCGGCACCAACTACTGCTGAAGCTGATGCATCGCCTTCGATTGCTTCTGCGCTGGGTCTTACCTGAACCTCGATTGTGTGAACACCAGATGTCACATTTTCAACAATGAAATTGAATGAATTTGCAGTCATTGTTTCCAGGATCAGTTCGACTTCTTCAGGCCGGAGGCAATTTGGATCAATCGTGATAGCACCGGTATTTACATCAGCGGAAAGACATACATTCGCATCAGGGGCATCAGAATCTGTCAGCAATCCCTGAAAGATGGCTGAAAGTTCCTGGTATCTTTTGGCGAATGTTATAACACCGGGAGCAGCTAGGTTATTCGGGTTCTCATCGATGACAACGCGTACTTCGATGCCGGCTTCGGCAGATGCGGTATCTTCTTTCCCACCTTTGCTTTTTGCTCTTGTTCTTGTCATCAATTCGGAGACCAGTGAAACATCAATGAACAGATCTTTCTGATTTGCGCACTTAATAGTGTTTTTTAACACTGTTGTCCAAACACCGTAGTCGCCTGATACCACGATGTCAGTGCACTGGGCAGTTACTTTAGCAGATGGCTGGGCTGTATCAGCAGCACCGGCAATAGCTGCGGTCATCCCAATGATCGCCATGGCAACAATTGTGATTTTGACTGGATGCTTTTTCATAACACACTCTCCTCAATTTGAAACAACCTTTTAATTTGTTGACAACCACGGACCACCCGCAGCTGACTATTCCAATCCGTGGAATTACATAAAAAAATAGATCCTTCTATGTTGAAAATACTCTACTAATACTAAGGTAACATTTGGCGAGAAAAACGGTTTTTTATGCGCTGAAACAGACAGCGTCTCTTGTCCTGATCTTTGGGGGCAATTTATTCGATCTTCGCTAAGGTGTCAAGGGTTTTTTCTAAAAATTATTGTTTTTGGCAACTGGAGGATACGATTCTTTCCCTGCCTGTTGCAGGGCTGAAACCTGCTGTTTTAACCTGGTAACAGCCAAAATATCTCCGGATTTCTGGGCAGCAGACATTGCCTTGTGAATAAAGGCTTTAGCTTTGCTATCCTGATTCCTGGCGCTGTAAATTTTCGCACCAGTCAACCAAGCTTCCGTCAAGAGAGGATGGCTGAGGCCGTATATCTTCTCCTGTACTTTAAGTGACTTTTCGATCAGATCTTCTGCTTCGTAGTACCTTTTTTGAAGGGTATATAACTCCGCAACGCCGGCCAGGACTTGTGCTGTATAGAGATGCTCCAGGCCATAGTTTGATTTTGCGATTTCAACGGCTTTAGCATAATAATGTTCTGCCTGTGAGAGCTGGTTTTCAGATATTAAGACTTTTGCTTTTTCGACGTAGAATAAGACCATAGCACGATTATCAGGCAAGTGGCAGGTCAACATAATATCTATGGCATCATCTATGCTCCTGCCGGCGGACTCAAAATCGCCCTGTGCCCTGTAAACAGAGGACATATTACTTAATGTGTAGGCGATATATGGATGATTCTGATAATATTCCTTTCTTTGAAGTTTCAATGCCATCTGATATAAATTTTCGGCCCCGTTCAACCTGCCCTGACCTTTGTATATATATGCCAAGTCCGACAGACAGTTTGCGAGCTCTATATTGGGGACATCGTTTTTCATTGCCATGCCAAGTGCGCGTTCTGCAAGGGGCTGGGCTTTTTGATATTGACCATAGGCCATGTAAATTCTTGCCATTGAACGAAGTTTTCCGGTAGAGGGATTTTTAACCTCGAGGACAGTTTTGTTGGCCGCGAGAGAAGAACCTGATACCATAATTGTAAGCATGGAAATAAATAGCAAAGTTTTGGTTTTTATATATTGTCTTTTCAAACTGATAAACATAGTTTTTCCACCTTAATCAAAGTATATTGCTCCGCCACCTCCCTGAGTAATAGCTCCCTGTTATATAAAATATCGTAAATAATCAGAGGGATGAAAAATCAGAAAAGAATTATGTGGCGATTATTTTGGGAAGATGTAAAAGAATTGCTTCAAGTAATCTATCGAGCGTTTTTTTTCGGACGCGTTAAACGGCTGGATTTATGTAATTTTATTATGGGACACAATAAACGTTGTTCTGTTCCAGGGTTGCTTCGGCATACAGCAAGGTGATAATATGGATAATAGAAAGTGATTAATCTTTAATAAAGGTACGGTTATAAAAAAAGGGCAAACAGGATTAACTGTTTGCCCTTAGTGTTTGAAGTTGTGCTATTAGCCGCCGATTTCCTCTGCCAAACGTGCCTGGACAAAAGCGGCGATGTTCGGATTATCATTTTCAAATATATTTGCGCCATGTTTTTCCATAGCGAACGCCGTCGAATCACCCACGGGTGAGCCTAAATCCTTTTCGAGAACAGCAATATATCCAACAAAGGCATCAATATATTCCAAGGCTGTTGCATACTGAGGGGCATCAATCTCATTGATACGTGTGTTGAAGGTTGTTGCAATATTTGCCGCAAGCTCAGGCGTAAATGGTATACCTGAAGGAGCTATCTCGTTAAATACCTGAGCCAAGGCCTGCATCCTGCTGCCGCCCTCGTCTTCCAGAATTCTGGCATAATTGATAAGGCTTTCACAAGCTCCACACGGCTGGATATTTGTAGCAGTAGCCAGCGCGTTGGTTATAGAAACCTGTATCGTTTCCTTTGTTATCCCAAGTTCTGCGGCAGCAGCTTCGAGAACAGCAGGGCAGCCTTCAACTTCCGGCGGCAAAACAACCGGAAGCGGAGCCGGCGGCAACAGCGGAGTAACAGGAGGAGCCGTTACAGTGATGGTAACAACAGCAGAAACAGGATCTGCCGGTATTTCACCACCAATTATTTCACCATCAGTTATGTAGTAAATAAAGCTGTCCTCTCCGGCGAAACCGGTATCGGGAGTATAAGTGAAAGCACCCGTAACAGGATCATATGTGACAGTTCCATTAACTGGGTCTGAGACCTGTACTATCCGAAGCGGATCAAGGAATGCCGGGAAATCCTGATCGAAGTCATTCGACAAAACATTGCCCGAAACAGGAGTATTAGTCGAGGTTGAAACTGCATCATTATTAGCTACAGGAGGCAGGTTGCCAAGGTTGATAATGACAAGAGCTAAAACAGGAACAGAGCCCTGCTGCTGATCGCTTACTGAATAAGTAAACTGGTCAGTTCCAGTGTAACTTGAATTTGTTGGAGTATATGTAAAAGCACCAGTTAGCGGATCAAATGTTAACGTTCCATTTGCCGGCTGGCTTTCTACCTGAACAGTCAGAGGATCGACTGCGCCTCCTGCCTGGTCATCGGGTGTATCGGAGAAGGTCACGCTGCCGGGTACCGGTGCACCCATATGGCCGCTGACTGTCGTGCCGCCTGCTGTCGGCGGGGCATTGCTCTGGTTAATGAAAACCGTTGCTACAACAGGCTCAGAGCCCTGCTGGCCGTCAGTTACCGAGTAGGTGAATGAGTCGCCAGCAATAGATGTAGGATCGGAGGGTGTATAAACAAACGCACCTGTTTCGGTGTTAAAGGTAACTGAGCCATTTGCCGGCTGGATCACATTAACAATCAAGGTATCAACAGCGCCACCTGCCTGGTCATCGGGTGTATCGGAGAAGGTCACGCTGCCGGGTACCGGTGCACCCATGTGGCCGTTGACTGTCGTGCCGCCTGCTGTCGGCGGGGCGTTGCTCTGGTTAATGAAAATCGTTGCTACAACAGGCTCAGAGCCCTGCTGGCCGTCAGTTACCGAGTAGGTGAATGAGTCGCCAGCAATAGATGTAGGATCGGAGGGTGTATAAACAAACTCGCCTGTTTCAGTGTTAAAGGTAACTGAGCCGTTTGCCGGCTGGATCACATTAACAATCAAAGTATCAACAGCGCCTCCTGCCTGGCCATCGGGGGTATCAGAGAAGCTTACGCTGCCGGATACATCTGCACCCATGTGGCCGCCGACTGTCGTGCCGTCTGCTGTCGGCAGGGCGTTGGTTACGGTAATATTGATTGTTTGCGTGAATACAACCGGATTCTCATCGCCGTCAACGATGTAGTTATCGACAACTTTGTATTGGAAGCTGTCTGAACCGCCATTACTTACGTACCCATTGTCAGGCTGATAAGTAGCGGTGCTGTCGGTCAACGAAACAGATCCATTTCCTGTGCTGCCGCTTACCAAGTCTATTGTCAGAGAAGCTCCGGAGCCATCATCATCAGTAATCAGGCCCTGCAGATCAAAGGGAGAGCTGGTCGGGGTACCGGCGGTACTCATATGGATGGAATCTGAATCAGAGCCGAGCAGCGGAATCAAGTTGTGAACATAAATCGTAACGGTGGCGGTATTAACAGAAAGCCGTCCTTCTGAATCCTCTGCGCTATAGGTGAAGGTATCGGTGAATACCGCATAAGCACTTGACCCGTCCCAGACAAAGACAGCAGTATCCGATGGTGTGTAATCAAATGTGCCATCAGACTTCAAAACCAATGTGCCGCTACCTGTGTATGTATAATCGGCAATAGTACCCCCTACGAGCGGATTACCGTCTCCATCCTTGTCATTCGCCATGACATCGAGATTAACTGTATCTGTTCTGCCGATAGTATCAGAATCATCAAAAACTGACGGAGGTGCAGGCTCAGGAGGCAGGAACGGAGGCACCGGGCAATCAACACAAGGACTATCAGGATGGTCGGGCGGCAGTTCTTCATCATTGTCCATTTCAATGGTTGCCGTACCAACGCCATCTTCGGTTTTACCGGTTTCATCGTACCAGACTTTAGAAGAGCCATCTTTTTCATCTTCAGGCCTGGGGTCTTCTACCCAGGTATCTGAGGTATCTACTTCAGCTTTCGTCCCCGCCTTTGATACCATAGCGGTAGCGGTAATATCGAAGGCTGAGTTATCCCCGCCAGGCAGAGTATTATAAAGAGTGTCATCTATTGTAATTGTGCCGGGGGTGTCCTGGTTCCATCCGGCATGGATAACCACTTTGGAATCAGCAGTGTTGGCAGGATCAGCTTGTGAAGTTTTAGCTAAAGCAGATATTTTTGCATCTTTTGAAGCTGTGATACCAAGATCAGGAGCGTCGCCACCGATTTCGACGTTGTACCCGGCAGATATGCAAATATCAGCAGTTGTAAAGTTCTGGCCGTGTGCCTCTACACTGATCACGGGATTTTCATCTTTAACAATGACGTCCTCATTGGCGATCAGGCAGATTAAGGCCTTTCCGATACTTTTAGTTGTTTTATCGGATGTATTTGTCTTGACGACTACGTCACCCAGCACTGTAAGTGTTCCTGCTGCAATAGCGCTAATCTCTACCCGTGAACCACCCAAAACCTGCATTGAACCTGTGGTAACATCACCGCCATTGACTGCGAGGATGGCGATCTGGCCGGGATTAGTGTCCTTATCGCTGCTATCCGCTATATAACTCTTGATATCCCCGACAACGATGCCACCGCTGCCTGCAAGCATGTAAATATTGCCGCCGCTATCGGTGCTGATCAAATCGGCAGGGTTAAGGGCGATAAAACCATTGTCGTATTTCGTTCGGAACGAAAGGTCACCGCTGCCGCCTTCAAGTCCTAAATCTCCATGAGCACTGCTTGCAAAGGAGGTTTGTACGCCATCTATTTTATACATTGAAATGCCGAAAAACGCCAGCAAATCAACATCAGTTCCACCCTGGGAAGTGGATTCGATCCAGTTCTCATATACAACTTCCGGGGTAGTAGTACCTGATCCCGGCCTTAATGTTATATAAGGAGGGTCGATCAGGACTTTTCCGGCTTTTCCGTTTTGAGCAGATGCATCGACAGTACCATCTATGATAAAGCTTTTGCCGCTGATCTCGACAAAGCCGCCATCTCCGCTTGTGCTTCCACCAACGGCCTCAATCAGAGCGCCGGTTTGGAAATCTGTCATACCCGGGGAGTACGCGATTACATCGCCGCCATTGCCGTTTGTCCCGGCATTAGCAGTGGTCAGGCTACCTGTCCCAAGAACAACTTCGGTTCCTGCGGTCAAGCTGATAGCTCCGGCGTCACCATTAACACCATCAGCACTGATAGTGCCTAACTGTTCAACGGTGCCTGAACCGCCATCAACCTTAACTGCACGGTTATCGAGGTCAAGAGCTCTTGAAAATATGTCACCGGCAGCTAATACTATCGTACCGTTTTCGGCGTCAATAGTACCTTGGTTTGTAACCTTGCCGATATCGGTTTCAACTCCGTCAGGAA
This sequence comes from Planctomycetota bacterium, assembly GCA_043816955.1. Classification (GTDB taxonomy): domain Bacteria; phylum Planctomycetota; class Phycisphaerae; order Sedimentisphaerales; family CAYZTY01; genus JBDRHL01. The sequence continues at coordinate 24,728 of JBDRHL010000254.1, forward strand.
TTACAGCGGAATCCAGCTCAACAACGATTTCGCTGCCTTTTTGGCCGAGAAGCACTCTATCGCCGGAAAGCAGCATTACATAACCTCCAGGGCTGGTTATGGTACCTGCGTTGAGGACTTTCTTGCCAATAAGAGCAACGTTCTCAGCGGAGATATCACCGTAATTGATAACAGATCCAAATCCGCCGGAGAATTCATATCGGCCGTTCAAAAAGTCCTGGTTCGAGATATTAAGACTCGAAGCAACCAGCTGGGCAACATTGATAGCTGCTCCGCCACCAAAAATAACTCCGGCTGGATTGACGACAAAGACCCTTCCATTAGCCAAGAGGCTGCCGTCAAATTGGGTCGGGTTTCCGGAAGTAATCCGGTTCAATACCGCTGCATTGCTGCTGTTTTGCAGAAACTGCAGGATTTCATTCTGCGCGGTATCGAGACTCTGCCAGTTAATAATGGCATTATCCGAGGCAATATCTACTATTGTCTGATTACCATTGTAATTGACGCTTACATCACCATGCTGAACGTCAGGCCCGCTGGGAGCAGCAACAGCATTGGTTGTGTAAAACAACAGTGCAAAAATCAGAAAATATATAACGGCCTCTTTGAAGTACATTTTCAGAATTTTTGTAGTACTCATCGCCTTTCTCCTTTTATATGTGATACAACATTAATATATTTTTCTCCTTAGAACACATATATCCTCCCTGACAGCAGCCGCTTATACCGGCTGATAATTTTCAATTACCATCTATACATCAGGCTAACATTCACTCGCCCGTCACCTACGTCAGTGTCATCAGTTCTATTGAGGGGGTGACCATAGTAAACAGCGGCGTTAAAGTTGTCTCCAACCTCCACGAGCATTCCTATGCCGAGAGAATACAGTTCTTGTGAAGGGTATTCCCCGGCCAAAGCATTTCTGGTTTCAGCTTTTCCATAATCAAAGAAAACAAGCGGAGCCACTTTTCTGAGCCAAGGTTTTCTCTGTTCTTCCGGTTTTACAGATCCCGTGCTTGATTTACGGGCCTGCTCGGCCTGGTCATGTTTAACAAGGTCATATTCATACTGGAAAGACCACAAAATACCGCCGTCTGCGACAATCTCGCTTTCTTCATATCCCCGAACCGAATACATGCCGCCAAATGTTGTCATCTGCGCAGGTACAAGTCTGTCTGTAGGCTTTATTAATCTAAATGATCCAAGTATGCGCTGGATTTTATCAGGGTCTATATACTGGTAATGAGAAGCATCAAAGGTTGTTATCGCGAAGTCCGTATCGGCTCCGGTTCTTGCGCGATTGAAAGCACTGCCGGCTGAAGTTTCGAAACTTTGCAAACGTTGGAATGAAAAAGTGGTATTTGACATATCATCTTTATGGTATATATCGAAGCCAGCTCCCCACAGATCCATAGTAATGTCGGTACCAAGAACCGAAGCAAATATCGAAGGAGTAACTTTGCTTTTTATATGTCTCAATGAGCCACTAATATCGATAAACCAATTATTTTCCTGGAAGATATTTAGTTTAAGTATCCCACCGTAGAAGGAGCCGTTACCCAGGAAATCAATTCCGCCGCCGCCATCAACATCGAATTCACTTCGTCCTGCAAAGACATTAAGACGGAGTTTAGGGGTCCAGATAGGAACTTCGTAGCTACCGAATATTGAATAGTTATTTTTCGGGCTTTCATCGATCGGCCCCTGGAGCATCAATGTCAGCCTGTCATCCCTGCCGGTCGTGTTGGTATTGATAATTCCAAATCTAGGCGTCCATTCTCTGTCCTTTGTGCCAGCGTTGTCAACCTGGAGAAAAAAGTGCCAGGGATTAACTTCATAAATGTCAAAGCTGACATCCAGAGTATCAGGCTCAGCGCCTGCAGAGACTTTAGAAGAAATATATCTATCGGGATTAAGGTTCAGAAGGTTTATAGTATCGTCCAGTTTTTCCATGTCGGCGACTTTGCCGCTTTTGATGGGCAGCCATTCTTCAAGTATCTCCCTGTTAAGATATCCCTGCTCAACCTTAGTGCTGTTTGAATCGAAGAAGTTTACGTTTACTTTCGAGAGTTTCGCTTCGACTATCCGGATTATCAAAGTATTATCTTTAAGTTTATTTTCACTGGTTATTGATTCGGAAGGGACAAAAACGTAAATACCGCCAAGGCCCTTTTTCTGGTAAGTGGAAAGGATATACTGAGTGAATCCAGAAATAGTACGGGCAGTGACCTCTCTGGGCCGGCCGGGGCCGGCTAAAATATCCTTAATGACAGTCAGATCGTATAGAAACATACTGTCAGCCCGTTCAATCGGGATATCAGAACTGTTGTATGTGTCCGGCAACTTTTTGATAAGGTCTTCAGTGGAGATCAACTCGTTACCGGTTATTTTGATTTTTTCAACAGAGAAAGCAACAATCCCCTGAGGGGGCGTAATTTTTTCGGCTTCCTTGGGTACAACCGGTACTTGCTCTGCTTTTTTTGTTTCCTCGATTTCTTTGATGTCTTTGATTTCCTGAGGAGGTTCTATTGCGGGGGCTTCTGCCTGCTTTTTCTCGGCTGCGCTGCAAAAACCCAGGCCAAAAGAAACCAGCACTAACCAAACCAAACCACATTTTGACAAGTTGTAATTGCTTTCTACTTTCATAGTTCTTACCCTTCCCTGACGACTTGTTAACGTTCCGTATACCCGAATTACAGTAGAATATACCCCCTTCCCAATACTGCTAACATTGTTTAAACGCCGAATTAACCTCATAGTTAAACACGCTTAAAATCGCTTTTCTTAGAATATATTACAGTTGATAATACCTAAGATCACGAAAAAAGTAAACAAAAAAAATTTCAGCGGTCTCAAATTCTTTTTTGTCAACAATGATATCTAACTGATTATAGGACCATAGGCTATATTTTTTTGATACCTATGGATTCAAGAAACCCACTGCTCATACACATTACCCCTGGATATGCGTGCTGGCGTTCAGGATTTACGACATCTTTTACCCTGTTTTTGTGCTATAGCTTTTTTAATTGTCTTGCTGCAGCTTATGAAGCTTGCTGTGCGAAGTCAAGAGGTTAGCCTGAATATTTCATAGGTTTTTCATATTTTTTGATGGACAAATAGCCTAACTGCTCATAGTATAAGGTTTTATGGCAATAACCATACCCAAGAAGATAAGGCCATTATTAGGACAGACTGTAACACACAACCATTACTGTTTTCAAGTCTCGGTTCGAAGAAAATTCAAGGTGATTTCAAAGGCGGCAGTCTTACTTCCGATG
>JBDRHL010000255.1:0-6984 GCA_043816955.1 Planctomycetota bacterium
AGAACTTCCAAATATTCCCGACAGGCCTCTTCCGATGAAAACCGCTTTTCCAATTCCATCAATGTTCGCGGGTAATCTTCCATGATCGCAAATACTACCGATTGTATGTACTGGAGTCAAGGAGATACCCCCTTTTATATATTTTTTCAAAAACACTTCCTTTACCGGCAGCTTTAACTTCCTCAATACCGATTTGCTTGATGAAACTTTTATAGAGGAAAACCTCATCAAGGCTAAAGTGTGCGCGACACAGACAAATGTCGTTTTTGCCCAACAGTGTTAACCGTTGTGTATTCGTTGGCCACGAGAGGTATTGTCTTTCCTTTTCTTCACTGAATGCCGGATAAGGAAATGTAAGAGCTTCATGGCAGATGATGAAGTTGTGCTTCTTTTCCACAGCTGATAGTATTGCCTCCGGGCTAGCCATCCAGCAAACTGTGATTCCTGAAATCGACCTTGTGATGTTACCAAAGCGAGGCCCTTCATCTTTGTAAAGAGGGTGGCCGGCTAATTCTTCTATATAATCTAAAATAGTTTTCCCGGTAATCATAACATCATTTCCTTATTCATGCGACACAAAAAATGCCTATAGTAGTATTGCGGCATCTAAGACGCCAGAGACATATATATTTGGGTTCTGTAACCAAACCCAATTACCGCCAGTTTCAATCTTTTCACAATAAGTAACTCCGAAAACCCAACTCTTGGCTATCAGACATGTCGGCCTCTTCATACTATTTTTTCGAATGGCCTACAAGTTCGCTTTTTGTACCAACCGGATGGTTCATAGCCAAGTTCCTCTTCCATATCTAACAACTCGAACACCACTCTTATTGCCTGAAGCGCAAGCTGTGTTGAGTGTATCTCTCCCTGATCATAGCCATGCTCGACCATCTTGACTCCCCAGTAGTAGTATTCGGAAGAAGTATCTGGTATACTGCAAAAAGAGCTGTTTTTTTTCAGGCGAGGTCGAATGTCTCTTTCTAATGAAATATAAGCCTCGTTTCTCACATCATCCTCTCTGTAGTTGGTAGAACTTTTACACATCAACAGGACTATTAGAGCATTATGTGCGGGACAGTTGCCTTGCAATTGGCCTGACCGCAGCAAATCAATCGCTGTATCAATTACTCGCTCCGGATAACGAATTTCCAAATCCATTGTTGCAAATAGTCTTGCGTAAATTTTTAATATTCCACCAATAATATTCACTGCATCCTGCTTTTTGCCTCCAAATGCACCGGTTTCCGGATTTTGCTTGGCATAAAGATACTCAACGGCAGCCTTGATGGGACGGTCAAACTCTTCATATCCGGCATCTCGCCAGTTAAGCATTGCCAGAAGATAATGAGCACAATGTGCACCGGCTCCCCAAGAATACGTTTCCCATGGCTCGGCGTCAAACGCCTGATGCATCTTGTCAATATCCAAAAACGCTTTGACTTCCTGTTGCAGAGTCGGCTGATTATCGCGAGAACCAAACACGCCGGCACAACAACGATTCATGTTCCTTTTCAGTGCCGTAACGCTACAGGCAAGATCATCATTGTCGGGCACACCTTTTTCAATCCCTTCTGGATCGCGGACTTCTCCGGTTTCAGGATCACGCCAAGATAGCGACAAATCAATCCATTCCTGCTTTTGCTGGGGAGTGAGTGATTCAGTCATCCTCAGTTTCTGATAAATGTCCGCCACGGTATGGACGCTGATAATATCGTATGGAAGATAGACGCAGCCGTCCTTTGCAAAACGGAACCTTCCAAACGGGGCACCGGGCACCATCAGGCCGTTTACATATTCGATAACGTTAGTTTTCAGTTGCAAAACCCATTCTGGTATTTGTGTATTCACTACAATCTCCTTTTGTTTATTGTTCTAAGCCTTCTGTAAAACACATAAATCTATATAAAACAATGATTTACGCTCATTGTTTTCTTGCAATCTCCTCCGCTTTGGTTATAATGTAAGTTATTCAACCACAAATACTTACACCCAAAACAAAGGAGTTTTTATCATGCAACATTTTCAAACATCTTTCTTTTATGACCTTCAGGAGCTGATCCGAAACGCTCCGCTGATGCGAAAATATTACTACTACATCTTTAAATCTCTCAGCACTGCCTGACAGAAACTACAGCATCGGTAGAACAGGTCACTCACAACACGCCATGCTGCGAGCATTGATTATAAAACATCTCGAACGCATCAAATCCATCCCGCAACTGCTCGAACACCTCGAATCATTTCCGGCACTGCTCGAAATGTGCGGCTTTAATTTGGGAGCCCTGCCGGACGAAACACAGTTCTATCGTTTCATGAAAAACACCAAAAACTCCATACTCAAAGCCCTGCACAAAACTGCAAATGACCTGCTTATCGAAGAAGGTTTAATTTCGCTTGATGAATTCATGCTTGACTCAAAACCCATACAGGCCGCCACGAAAGAAAACAACTTCAAGAACCCAAACAGAAACACGACCAATAAGTCAAAAAAACTAAAGCGTAATCCACGGGCTACATTAAGCTATTATTCCTGTCAGGTAATAAACGGCAAAAAGCAGAATATGATTTTCTTCTGGGGCTTTAGAACACACGCCGTAGTTACCAAAGAAGGAATATGCCTGGTCGAGAAAACACTGCCGAACAACATAACCGATCAGGATTCCGCATTTAGTCTTATCAAGGAGTTGAAACGCAGATATCGTTTTAAGAAAGGGGCTATCTTTCTTGCTGATAAAGCCTACGATGTCAGAGAGCTTTACACTTTCATCGTTGAGCAGATGAAATCAACTCCATACATTCCGATCAATCCAAGAAACCAAAGGAATGACAAAACATTTGGTCCGCACGGCTGTCCGATATGCGATGGGGGTTTCGAGATGAAATCGGACGGCAGGTGGACTGAAGGTAACAGAGAAAGACTCAAGTTTCACTGCCCAATAAAGGCAAGCAAAAAGTTTGCCAAAAAACATGGCAGTATTTGTCCTGCCAACCACCTATCATCCAATACCGGCAAATGCTATGGTTGTACAAAATATCTCGATGTTACCGATGATGCTCGTTCAAGGGTTCCCAGAGACAGCAAACAGTTCAAATTAACATTCAAGGATAGGCAGATTATTGAACAGTATTTCTCTCGTCTTGGCGATAGAGAAGTCGAACAAACAACACATTATTCATTTACCGCCATTAGCAATCAGATGACTATTGCGCATCTGACCACCAGCTTGGTTGCAGTAGCCGCTGCCCTACTCTTGAAACAGCCGGACAAGATGCGATGCTGGCGAACATTTGCCAATCCGCCTGATCTACGCAGAACCGGCTGACCGACCTGGTTGGTGCTGAAAGATTAACTTTTAAAAGAGCAATGACAAAGCTATCAGAGATGCTCTGCCTAAAAACAGGCTTGAAAGCCTTAAGTTGCATCAAAATCAGTCTTTTCGTTGTCAAATTCACCTTCTCTGTAGAAGGCCATCCCTAGTTCAACCTCATCAGTCGAAAATTTATTCATTTTGCAGAAGCCTTCAAAAAAAATTAACTAAACAAAATTCGCTATTCAAGTACACGCTTTGGCGCTCTGTCTGGCGGTATCTTTCCAAATATCATATTGCTGGAATGCGTCAAAAGCGGTTTTGATTGTTTCATCACTTAGGTCTATATCCGGATCGTGATAGCAAACCCCTAGAAATCCGCTATCTGGGGTGCCCCAGTTTTCTATCAGAGCTTTGGCTTCCTGCTTTATTAGTTCCTTATTATTCGTAGGCAGGGTAGCCTGAATATCAATACATCCCTCAAAGCATATCCGGCCACGGTATCGTCGGCCGATTTCTTCTATGCCCAGAGCCCTGGGCTGTTCCAACTCAATCAAGTCCAGTCCGCAATCAATAAATTCTTCAATAAGGTCATTTATTTTACCGTCCGAGTGCATTCTAATAACCCATCCATAAGAATGTATGGCGTCAAACAGCTTTTTATAGACAGGCTTGAAGAATTCTCTAAACATTGAAACACTCATAAACGGCTGGGCCTGAGTGCCCCAGTCTTCCGGCAATTGTATGCAGTGAATTCCATTAAATCTGGAGTAATTCTCTAATGCCTCCAGGCAATAGCTCAGTATGTTATCGACAAGCTCTTTGACTTTCTCAGGGTGGAGATAAAAGTCTTCCATGAGGTTGGAAAATCCTCTGATAAAACGAGCCCGTCGCAGAATTCCCTCGATACTTGCCGCGGTGAATTTATCTGCCGCACCTTCCAGACCCTCTTTTACAGGTTTGTATCTGTTTAAACCTTTCGGGGTAGGCCATTGGTAGTTTCTAAGATTCTCCCACCTTTGTAAAGGATGGCCCATCGGTTCGCCAATTATGTCGCTATTTACACCCCACTTCTTCCAGACACAACCCCACTCATCCACTTTTTCAATATCTGAGATTCTTGTCATGGGCGCAGCATACTTTACACACGCAAAATCGCCACGGCCGATTACCGGAAAATTATAAGGCATTCGCGCGGGCTTTCTGAACTTTATTGCCTTTTCTGCAATATCGTGACTACTCACTTACATATGCCTTTCTGGTTAATTGCATTTGTATATATTTTCTCCCCCAACTCCATAGTCTTCAGTGCGTTTTCTAAGCAACCGGTGGGCTTAGAGCCGGTTCTGACGCAATCTATGAAATCGCGGCTTTGATCATAAAATCCCAGAACTCTGTGGGGTTTATCACTTCCAGCAGCTTCTTCGGCAGTAACGGTAATCCCATCAGGGTTGTCTTTGTCATAGTAAGTGCCGATATTTTCGATGTCCGTTGTAGCAACACAGGCATTGCCTTGTATTTCTATTTGGGAATATCTTCTTCCCGAGTTGTAGTTACCTAAGAAAGTGCTTGATACGCCGTTTTCAAAAAGAACCAACGCATTATAAAGCACGTTGTTGTCCTTGTATGAGTCGTACACTACACTTGCAACTTTTTCTGGTTCGCTGGAGGCCAGCCAGAGCATCACATCAAGCAGATGATTGAGGCCCAAAGTGAGCATATCCGCAACCATTGGCGGAGTAGATGCCGCATTCTTACAGAACGTAACAGCAATTTGATCGATGCGCCCTTTCTTTTCGACCATTTCTCGCATCTTTTGGACTAGTGGTACAAACTTGCGTTGAAACCCAACCTGAGTAATACACCCTTTGTCTTTTGCTATTTCTAATAAAACACGTGTCTGAAAAACAGTCAAACCCGGCGGCTTTTCGCAAAACACGTTGTAACCTTGAGAAAGACAGTATCTTGATACGGTAAACGTATGTTCCGGCGGCATAATTACGTATACCGCATCCGGCTTTTCCTTTTCAAGCATTTGTGCATAGTCATTATAAGCCTTTCGAAACCCAAAGTTTTCTATACCAACCTGCCTTTGCTCTTCGCTCAACTCAGCCAACCCAGCCAACTCTACATCTTCCATCTCTGCCAAAGCAGGATAGTGAAACTTGCTGGCGTGCCTTCCGCATCCGATAGCGCAAAGTTTAGTTTTGTTTTTCATGGTATGTATCTCCAATGCTCTTAAAATTATTTTCTCTTGTTACTGCACTTTCCAAAAAATGACGTTTAACTTAGCTCTTTGAAAACCTGTATTGTAAATAAAAACGGCTCATCCTTCCGATGTGTTTATTGAACAAGTACATATTAAGCCTTCTGCAAAATTGAAGGTTAGGTATACTTTGGAAAGAAAAAATCGTTTTTTGATTTTTCTTTCTAAACAAGCAGGTTCACTGCAGGATTGAGATTTTTCACTTCGTTCAGAATGACAAGTCACAGGTTCAATCCTGACAAACTATTATGGTGTTCTTGGGAATAACCAGCATGAGGGGGTGTCATATATGATCCCCGAGCCTAACGGAATCTCGACTCTAAGTAATTTTAGAATGTCGTTCACCGCCGTTTTGTTGTTCCATTTTACGTGGCCGCCTATATATAGAGCATTACACCCGGCGCAGGCGTCTGCTTTTCGTTGTGTCATCCTGCCGACCATCTTTGTCATGTAATGGTTGCTGTAAACCAGCATTCCGGGTGCTGCAAATCCCTCGAAAGAAACGTCTGCGACGGTTAGCCAGTCAGGGTTGGATTTTTGGCCATTGCTGATGTGAGGGGTATTTTTTTCGGGGCAATGCTCAAGAAGATAATTAAAATCCCTCATAGGTTTAGTGCCGACATAGCCGTCCACCCACATTTTAGAGCGCCCGCAGTATTGGTTGTAGCCAAAGCTGGCAAAGGCCGTGCCCAGAAATCGACCAGGACCGTATTTTCGTTCTCCTGAGGGGCACCAGAAAATCTTCATTCGTGCCAAGTCACTATGGCGTTTCAATTCTGAAAGGCTGCTTCCTTTGAATAGGTACGGAAGCAGGCCTGTCAAGCCCTGTTGCTGCGGGTCACGCGGGTCGGCCTTATACATATAGGCCGATGAGTGGTAATTTGGAGGATAATATCCCTCATTGTCGGCGCAGTAGTATTCCAGCAGCAGACCAATCTGCTTCAGATTAGACGCACAAACCACCCGCTTTGTCTGCTCCCTGACTTTATTAAGCGTGGGTACCAATATAGACAGCAGCACAGCGATGATAGCTATTACAATCAATAGCTCGACAAGTGTAAACGCCCGGCTTTTGCTGCAAACCTCTGGCATGCCGGATAGGCACTGCTGGCTGCTAAGGTCGGGATTACTCGAACGCATCTCCACCTGCGCATCTGTTAACAAGGCTCGTTTCAGAATTTTACACTCCTGTCAGTCCAGAACAAAACCGCTTTGCCTTTCGACAAGCTTCAAGCCGGGACTTCAAAATTCTGTCAATATCTGTTCGGTCTGTTCTATTGCCTCGGCGAGGGCCTCTCTTGCCTGATACAAAGTTTCGGGAACCATTGTGTGTTCAAGAACCGCATAGCCGTCCGCCCGCAGATAGGGGTCGCGCACCTGCGGCCACTTGGTGTTAAGTACTCCAAC
>JBDRHL010000256.1:0-7948 GCA_043816955.1 Planctomycetota bacterium
GTTGGAGTACTTAACACCAAGTGGCCGCAGGTGCGCGACCCCTATCTGCGGGCGGACGGCTATGCGGTTCTTGAACACACAATGGTTCCCGAAACTTTGTATCAGGCAAGAGAGGCCCTCGCCGAGGCAATAGAACAGACCAAACAGACTTTAGAAAAACCTTTGAATTAGTAAAGATAGAAGGAAGACTCGATGAACCTGCATTGGATAGATTGGACTATAGTTATAGGTATGCTGACCTTTACAACCGTAATAGCGTTTGCGACCAAGAAGTATACTTCGAGCGTGGCTGATTTTCTGGTTGCTAACCGCTGTGCCGGGCGCTATGTCCTCGCAGTGGGTGGTGGTATTGCCGGCCTCGGTGCTATTACCATTATGGCCCGATTTGAAATGTGCTACGAAAACGGCTTTTCGCCGACCTGGTGGGTTCTGATGGGATTGCCTATCGGTCTAATCATCACTCTTTCCGGGTGGGTGATATATCGTTTTCGTCAGACCCGCGTATTGACCATGGCACAGTTTTTTGAGGTTCGCTACAGCAGACGGTTACGTATTTTTATGGGCTTTCTGTCCTTTCTTTCCGGCATTCTCAATTTCGGTATCTTTCCCGCTGTTGGCGGCCGGTTCTTCATCTATTTTTGTGGACTGCCCGATACGGTTGACGTTTTGGGCCTGAAATTATCCACCTTTGCGCTGGTTATGCTCATACTTTTGTCCGTGGCGCTGCTTTATACTTTCCTTGGCGGCCAGATTACCGTAATCTTAACAGATTTTTTTCAGGGGATGTTTTGCAGCATCGTGTTTCCAATTATGCTCGTGGTACTGCTGTATATGTTCGATTGGTCAAAAATTGTCGAGACCTTGGCCACCACTGCCCCGGAAAATGCATCCATGCTGCATCCTTTCAAAACCGGCGACGTCAAAACCTTCAATGTCTGGTATTTCGCTATCGGCGCTTTCGGAGCATTTTACGCCTCTATGACATTTCAGGGAGGCCAGGGTTATAGCACTTCCAGCACAACTCCACATGAAATAAAGATGGCCAGGATCATTGACCGTCTGCGGGATTGGTGCTCAACCGTGGTCATACTTTTGCTGCCTATCTGTGCATATATGGTTATGCATCACCCTGACTATGCTTCAATCGCAGAAAGCGTCAAGGCCACCATTAGTACGATTAGTAATGAGCGGCTACAGACACAGATGACCGTACCTGTAGCCATTGCACACATACTACCGACAGGGCTGATGGGCGCATTCTGCGCCGTTATGCTGGCCGCTTTCATCAGCACGCATGATACCTACTTACATTCCTGGGGCAGTGTTTTTATACAGGATGTTGTTATGCCGCTCCGCAAGAAACCATTTACTCCTAAGCAACATATCCGCTTGCTTCGCCTTTCAATCCTGGGGGTGGCAGTATTTATCTTCTTCTTCAGCCTTTGGTTTAAGCAGACGCAATACATCTTTATGTACTTTGCGATTACCGGCGCTATCTACGGCGGCGGCGCGGGATCGGTGCTGATTGGCGGGCTATACTGGAAAAGAGGCACAACTGCCGCTGCGTGGTGCTCAATGATCGTCGGATCCACATTAGCTGTCTCAGGCGTTCTTATTCATGCACTTCACAAGGATTTTTTCATAACCGGCCAGGTTATGTGGTTCATTGCCATGGTCAGCTCTATTATCGTGTATGTGGTTGTCTCGCTACTGGGCAAAAGACATAAAGTTGACCTGGACCATATGCTTCACCGTGGAAAGTACGCCGTAAAGCAAGATACTAAAATAGCGGACCGTCAGCCGGTTCGTGGGTGGAAAGCACTGGGTATGGGTAAAGAGTTTACCCGGTCAGATAAGATAATCTATATGGTGGTTTTAATCTGGGCTCTGGGCTGGTGGGCGGCATTTTTGATTGTTACCGCATACAATCTGACTCATGATGTCAAGACGGAATCGTGGGCAAAATTCTGGCACTTCAAGATATGGTTGTTTTTCATTATCGGCGTTGTCCAAGTTGTCTGGTTTGCAGTGGGGGGGATACGCGATATACGCAATATGGTCAAGGCCTTGCGCAAAGCAAAAAGAAACTCACTGGACGATGGCAGAGTGGTCGATCATCATAACCTTGCAGAAGAGTTTGAGGAAAACTAAATGACCGCCACACCACAGTGGGTGCTCAGAATACCGGAATCAATACCACCCGGGGCAAGATTGAAATCATCAAAGCATGATTCATTGACACAGTTCCGAAAATCATATACAAGATATACCAGCTTAAGCTGTTAAGTGCGAAGGTATTATATGAACTACGATTTGGGTGTAGCTGGAGGGGGGCTGGCAGGCGTATGCGCAGCGATCGCCGCCGCCCGATTGGGCTGCAAAACAGCTTTGGTACAGGATCGCCCCGTCTTGGGCGGAAACTCCAGTAGTGAAATGAGGGTTACTCCCACCGGCGCCAATTTCTCCGGTCTCAAGAGAGACCTTCGAGAAACCGGTATTTTAGAGGAGCTCAAGCTGGAAAGCTGGCATCGTGACCCGCTGCGCAGCTTCTGGGTTTGGGATACTATTCTCTGGGAGCTAACAACAGCAGAGCCTAACCTGACTGTCTATCTGAATACTTCTGCCAGAAAAGTCGTTCGACAGGATAACAAGATTAAATCTGTCGTTGCAGAACAGTTGGCATCTGAAAAAACAATATCATTTGAAGCTGACATCTTTATTGATGCCACCGGAGACGGTACTATAGGTTACCTGGCAGGTGCCCCCTATCGCATGGGACGTGAGGCAAAATCTGAACACCAGGAATCCTTAGCTCCCGAAAAAGCTGACTACAAAATGTTACCCAGCGCACTTCTATTTACAGCACGAGACCTCGGCCATCCGGTCGAATTTAAGCCTCCACATTGGGCCAGAGATTTCCACTCGGACGATGATATCCCTTTTCGAAACCATGAGCATATTGAAAATGGATATTGGTGGATCGCCTGGGGCGGCCAGACCGATACTATCTCAGATAATGAAGAAATTCGCGACGAGCTGTTGAAAATACTATTCGGTGTCTGGGACCATATTAAAAATCACGGTCCTCATGGTGCCGAAAACTACGCTCTCGATTGGATCGGCTCCCTACCGGCCAAACGAGAATCACGACGCTTGATCGGCGATTACATTCTGACACAACAGGACATCGAAGCAGCCCATCTCTTCCCGGATCGCATAGCTTACGGAGGTTGGCCCATAGACCTTCACCCGGCCGAGGGTATATACTGCCGCCAAGGACCTTTTGAAGTACAACACAAGCTTCTAAGGCAGCCTTACTCAATACCTTACCGTTGCTTATATTCGAAAGATATTGAAAACCTGCTTTTTGCTGGCAGAAACATAAGCTGCACCCATGTCGCTTTAGGCTCCACACGCGTAATGGGGACGTGCGCCGTTGAAGGACAAGCAGTCGGCACCGCAGCCTACTTATGCAAAGAATATAGCTGCCTGCCTCGAGATATCTACCGGCTTCATCTGGGGAAATTGCAGCAACAGCTCCTCAAAGACGATTGCTATATCCCATACGTGCGTAACACAGATGCCAACGATATTGCTCGGCTTGCCCGAGTAACAGCATCAAGCACCCGGGCACTTGAAGTAACTCAAGTCGACGGTACTCATGCTCTGGATGTGCCGCGTGCACAGATGTTTCCGCTAACCGGAAACCGAATTGACAAAATTAGCTTACTGCTTGAATCGCATCTAAACAATACTGCGGAAATAACGGTACAATTATACAAAGCAGACTCGCTCTGGGATTTTGCAGAGGAAAAATTAGTTTCAAGTTTTAGTGCCAAGGTATGCGCCGGTAGACAATGGGTCGACTTTTCTTTTTCCTTGAACATTGAACCTGGCTTATATTGGATATCCTTACCAGCCAGCGAAGGATTTGACTGGTATTTCTCAGAATCGGAACTGCCAGGCCTGCAAAGTGCAAAATGGAGCCACAGCCGCAAAATGTGGGTGGCACAGCGACGGGACTATTGTTTCAGACTTATACCAGATTCTTTCCCTTTCGGTGCTGAGAACGTTATAAACGGCGTAGCCCGCCCGGAGAGATGGCCCAATATCTGGATATCTGAACCCGGCAAAGGCCTGCCTCAGGCACTTGATCTTGAATTCCCCAAAGAGATAACTTTTGATACTGTATATTTGACCTTTGACACCAATCTCAGCCAGCATATACCCTTCGAGTATCTGGAAAGTAAGAAAACCCAATTGCAAAAACAGCAAGCCGATACCATTGGATGGTTATTGAACCCGCCAGCAATAGCGGCGTGTGTAAAAGATTACAGTTTGTATTACTGGAAAGCAAATACCTGGAAGAATTTTTTGGAAGTAGAAGGAAATTATCAGCGTAGAAGGATACACACTTTCGCTCCAGTATCGAGTAATCGCTTCCGGCTTGAGATTGAAGCAACAAACGGAGAAAAAACCGCAAGAATTTACGAAATACGTGTTTATAATCAGAAAAGGAAGGCATAAGTTGATGATTCTACCGCAAAAGGGGAAAATTATTCGGTGTGTAGGCAAGAATCAAATTGAACTAACTTCTCTGCCGGTTGAGAAACTCAGAGAGCGCCAGATACTCATCCGGACACATTTGAGTCTGGTCAGCTCAGGAACCGAACTCTGGGATATCACTCGAGACAAATCTGCTCAGGAATATCCCCACAAGATAGGCTATTGTACCGTCGGGACTGTTGAGCAGGTCGGGCCTGAAGTAAGGCAGTTCGCTGTTGGTGACAGGGTATTTTGCACTATAGGACATCGTGAATATGGGATTGTGGACGTTGAAGCGAGTTCACCACAGTCTGCAACAAAAACATGGCCCATCGTAAAAATTCCGAAAGATATTGCTTTTGAGGACGCGGTATATTTAATTCTTATCTCCGTTGCCTTTTATGCGGTAACAGATGGTCGAACGGGCCTTGGAGATTCGCTGCTGAACTACGGATTGGGCATCGTGGGCAACTTCGTCAGTCAAATGGCTGTGTCTGGCGGTGCATTACCGGTGGTCAGCCTTGAACCATCGCCAAGGCGCCGACAAATAGCCCAGGGTGTCGGGATTCCGAACGTGTTTGATCCGTCAGATGATTCGACTAAAGGCCAATTAGAGCGGATGACTGACAATCGAGGTTTCGATGTTGTCATCGATAGTACTGGTGTCAAAGGAGTGATTTATGAGGCAATACAAAATGCTGCAGATTTTGGTAGGGTCGTGATTTGCGGCGGAATGAGAGAAAATGTCCTTTTGGACCTGGACCCTATCCAAAGAAAAAACATCTCACTCATTGGCAGCCGCATGCCTTATACATTACAAGAGGGACCAAGAAGAGATTTCGTAGATGTTAGGCGGACTATTGAAAAAATATTTGCTTATATCAAAGAGGGAAAAATAAAAGCGTCTTCTTTAACCACGCATGTTGTTACCCCGCAAGATGCAATTTCCCTCTATTATGAGATCCGAGAAAACTGTGATTGCGGCCTCGGAATTGCCATTGACTGGACGACTAAAAATGGAGCAAACAAATGGATATCGTAAGATTTGGTGTGGTGGGATTAGGCGTGATAGGACGTCGGCGAGCAAGGCAAATCACCGAAACAGATAATGCCGTTCTCGAAGGCGCCTGTGATACAGATGAAAAGCAACTTAAAAACGCTGCGGAGGAACTAAATTGCAAAACCTTTTCCAGTTATGAGGAAATGCTGGAGGACGTGAGTATTAATGTTGTTTATTTAATCACTCCGCCGATGACGCACCTGGAGCTTATTGACAAGGCGGCCAAGGCCGGCAAACATGTGATTGTAACAAAACCTATGGAGACCAACGTTGAACGCAGCAGGCGCATTATCGAAATATGTCGGTTGCAAAACATGTCCTTGATTGTAGATTATGAAATGCGATATATGCCTGCCCTGCAGCAATGGAAGGGTGCGGTGGACGCGGGGGAATTCGGCGATATAGTTTTTGCAGAGGCAAGGTGTAAGTGGTGGCGTGAGCAGAGCTATTTTGACGAGAGGAAGTGGCGAGGCTTCTGGGAATCAGCGGGGGGCGGGGCATTGGCCATCCAAGGGATCCACGTCGTTGACCTGCTGGTTTGGCTTTGCGGCGATGTTAAGGTGGTTACGGCAAGGTGCGGCACCTTCAGCCATGCAGTTGAAGTTGATGATATTACGGTAGCGCTGCTTGAAATGCCTAACGGCCGGCCAGCGACAATCACTGCAACGATAAATCATCACCTGGATGATGAGTTCGGTGTGGCTATTTCGGGCACATTGGGCAGTGCTTCAAACTTGAGGGGCGAAAGACCGGTTGTAAAATTCAAGGCCGAGGGTTGCGAAAAGCTTAAGACCCCCAGAGGAGATTGGCCGCGAAGCGCCGCCGAGGATATGGTCATGGTTTTGCGTGAGGGCAGGAAACCTTACGTGCCGGGAGAAGAGGGTATCCGCTCTATAAAACTAATGGAAGATATTTATAAGGCTGCTGGCGTTCGAAGATAGACGAGGTCGCCTGCAATTTATCTGCACCAAGCAAGCACCGTATCAATCATTGCTTTGTACTGTTTCAAAGCTGTCCTGCCCTTTGCCGCGGATGTATGGCGAAGCTGTCGGACTTAGGGTCGGTCCCTTGTGGTCATCAAAGCCCGCGTCTCCCGGCGTATTTACTGTGGCGATTCCTCGTACATACGGCTAATCTGAATATTTCCCTGTCTTGCTCAAAAATTTGAACTTGAAGCGCAGAGAAAATATGGCTCGAACGGCCCATTTCATCATCTCCGGCTATCCAGCTATGAGGCAGATATTCGCCGTTGTTTTTAAGCATATCCAATGCCAGTTCATGACGCGTTTGATAGCGAATATGTTT
Organism: Planctomycetota bacterium; assembly: GCA_043816955.1. Lineage (GTDB taxonomy): Bacteria > Planctomycetota > Phycisphaerae > Sedimentisphaerales > CAYZTY01 > JBDRHL01. The sequence continues at coordinate 6,911 of JBDRHL010000256.1, forward strand.
CGGCACACCACACTTCTTTCGGCGCGTTTTATCCTTGGCCCATTGCTTCGGAAGATAAAGACGTGTATCTGCCAAAGCATGATTCTTGTGAGAAGCATAACCCATGTAAACACCAACCTGCCCATTGTCAACCTTGCCGAGTCTACCCAACCATTGCCGCTGTACCCCCACCGAATCATCGCCGCATTTTTTATGTCCCGAAGGGTCAAAAACAATTACACCATCATCCTCACCAAGTTCATTACCAATCTGTCTGGCCAGTTCTTGCTGCAATGGCTGATGATCCCACGGTGCAAAACCTATGAATCGCTGCAGCGCCCTGCGGTCCTGGTCGTACCGATAGGCAATCGACTCGACATTTTTTCTTCGCAAATCCGACAACAGCCCGGAAATATAGATATGAGCATTTTCTTTGGGCTCGCGTCTGCCAAGACAGGCAATGAATGGCTTAACAAATTGTTCCAGGCGTTTCAGCATACCCTTGAGAACCTGTGGCTTGATATCAGCTTCTTTAAGGATTTTCCGTTTTTGTATCTCAAATCGTCGCTGATCAATTTGGCTGGTCAAATCTCCCCTGATGATCGCAAACCCATCATGCTTAATGGTTCGCGGCAGTACTACTTCACCAAAACCATTCGTATCCCAGAGGTGGACCATAAAGTGAGAATCGTCATTCTCTGGGACAAACGCAAAGATACAAACGCCAAAAAGATTCTCGTCTGTAATCGTATCCATTGGGAGGTCACACGGATACTGCGGGTTTATCGTTGTCGCTGGCGAGGCACAGAGTGCTTTCATCGGGACGGCAAGCAGCATTTGGGCATGGGCGACTGTCAGCTTAGGAATGGCCGTGGCCAGACCCGCCACATGTATATGGTCTTCCTGGCGCACAGTGTTCTAATACCAATTTTAGTTATTGATTGCCGATTCAATCCAAGGAAGAAGGCATAAAGAACGGATGGTTTCTGGCTGGCAAGTAACAGCACACCAAGCCTTACCAACGTCCTTGTCTAACTGATCGGCTGTATCGAAAACTTG
>JBDRHL010000257.1:0-2279 GCA_043816955.1 Planctomycetota bacterium
TAACTGAACCGAAAGGGTAAATTCCACGCACCTTTGTATGGCTTTGATGGAAACAACGATTCTGATGTGATTGAAAAAGTCTCATGCGGCCATCCTCACTGGAGGTGGTTTTGCACGCTTTGACACATAAACGGTTTGAAGCAGCGCCCCGCAATGCGGGCAGAAATTCGCATCCCAATCCGGAAACATTCGCAAAAGCAATTCATGGGCATGGGGCAAATTCGTTAACGGTTCATAAGGTGACTGGCCCAATTGTGCCCTTGCTGCGTCCAGTTTACCACGGCAGTTGGGATGAAACAACCCATAGGAACGCACAAGATGGGTGCCTTTCTCGGGCACATGGCTTAAAAGACGCTCGATAAATGTTTCGGCGTCCAAACGAAAACTGCGTCGTTCATGCTTTTCAGGATGCGCATAGGCGATGGTCACCGTATCACCGTCGTAGCCCACGATACGTTTTTCAGAAATAGGACCCCGACGAAGGTACCGACCCACGTATTTATAGACACCATCGGCATGAGAATAGGCCGGTTCAATGTCCGCATGCCACCGGATTCGGCCCAGTTTGTTTAAAAGATTAAAACATTGCTGCCTGCTCATGCTCCCAGGCGGCACCAATAGCTGATCTTCGGACTTCTCTTTACCCTGAGGGCTGATTGGATTGAATCCTTCACGAAGACAGGCCAAAAACTTGCCCCGAAACTTGGATGCCAATACCGGTGTCGGAAGTAAAAACTCTGCATCGGCTTCTTTCCATTGACCGCTATCATCAAGGCCTCCGGCCGTTACAATGAAGTGAAGATGGCAGTGTTCGAGCATCTCATCATCCCAGCTCTGAAATACTCCAATAGCACCAGGTAAAGCCCCCAGCCACCGACGGTCTCCCATCAGCTCCCTTAAGCTGTGCCATGCAGCTCGCAATATCAAACCGGTAAACTGCTTGCGATTCCAGCGCCAAATGAGGTGAAGTTCATGACTGATGGTAAAAACAACATGAAAATATTTGCAGGCAAGCGCCTGCAATCGACGCCGCTCAAGCCAAAGCTCGGTCTCGGTTAAACCGCACTGCGGGCAACTTCGATGCTTGCACGAATTGTTCAAAATAACCCGATAGTGCCCTTTGGGGCAGGCATCCACGTGAAACCCCTGCTCAGGGGTTCGACAGGTCATAATGCTCCGAGCAGCCCACCGCTTATCCGAACTCAGCACATTCTCGCGACGGTAGCTGTTGAAGTGATCATGAAAAATCCTTTGTACGATCCCCGCTTTCATCCGGCAACCCACCAGGCTTTATCTCTGCTTTACATTCACGCAAGATCTCCTCGGCTCGCTTTTCACCAAATTCTTCTACCATCTGATCCCACAGCTCAGATCCTTTTAACTCTTTTTGAAAGTTCTTGGTAAGTAATTGGGAAAAGTCTGTTAAATTACCTTTTCTCGATCCCTCCCTCTTGCGCTTATTCCTCAATCGCTTGGCTTTACCCATACTAGTAAACCTAGCTTCCTGATAATTTTATTATCATTCGTCCAACGCCGCTTTTCAGCGGGCGCGGCTTTTTGCGCTCCACTGCAAAAGCCTTGTTAGGCCAGTTGTACGGCAAGAAATTGTTCAATATCACGAATCATATTAGTTACATCAGTATCAGTAAATTCATCAGGGTTTCCATGAGCAGCACTATTTCGGATATCGGCCAAAGCCGTTATTCTTTTCTGCTGTAGTTTATTATAAATACCTGCCTTCGCTAAATCCGAATTCATTTTGTCTAATTTACCATGACTTATACCTTCTCTAGTACAAAGGTCTCTTAAAGTCGTTTCAAGGACAACACCTGAAATTACAGCTGCAGCTAATATATATCCATTAGATAGAAGTTCTTCAGCCTGTTCGAGCTCACTGTCAAATACATCTGCCTGTATTAAGTTTTTTATAGACGTTAAGTATCCGCCTTTATAATCATCCATAGCTGCAATGAATACGGATTTCATTCTTTTAAACGGATCAGAGGTAGATTCATAAGAATTGATCTTCTCAGCCTCAATAAACTCTTGGTAGTGTTGAGATTCTTTTCCACAGGCTGAGACCAATAAATTTTTTGCTTTAACTTTCCATGTCAGTGCAAGCTCATCATCCATAACATCATAATCTCCCAATTCGCCATGATGGCGTCTTATGGTCGACTCGATTGCTGGAATCTCTGAATGTAGTTGATCGAATCTATCAGATAGCTTTTGAATCATATTGTTATCTCCTTTAAGGCCTAACGAAAAGCTGAGGGGCC
>JBDRHL010000258.1:0-3670 GCA_043816955.1 Planctomycetota bacterium
CACTTTCATCTTTAGAATAATGTGGTGATATTCATCAAGCCAGTCTAAATATTCGCATGTTGCCGATTGGCCTTTTATGCTCATCAAACAACCTCTACACATTTTTCATCCTTTCTTCAAGCGATATGCCCGATAGTCTTCTTTTTACAACCATTACAGTCAATGTGATTGTCTCCTGTAACATCTAATGCTTTGATTTCTTTTAATTGGTCGCAATCAGAACAAATAAATTTTAATTTTCCTAATTTCATTGTAAATCCATCTTTGGCAAAACTTACTAGTTTGTCGTCATAGAATAGATTCATTTTACCACCTTTTGCGCTGTTTTTATCCTTATCCCATCCGTATCTTTTACAGGATGGGCATGCTTTAGGCTTGTCGGTTCTGGGCCTCCATTCGTGACCGCAAATTTTACACTTACACATAATGGCATCTCCTTTTTGTTTTAGGTTTGCCATAGTGTATATGATAATAATATAAAAATCAAGCTAAATTATTACACCTTCGGTATAGCGTCCTTTACCGCCAAACACTTTTCAAGATAATCAGCTTCCTGATTCAAGCCCTCGTTATGGATTTCAGGTTTGTCGCTTGCTTTTTTAACTTGAGCGTCGATGTAGTCCAAAACCGGCGGATACGCAACCCTACACAAACCAGCCTAATTCAGCCTTGCCTTTTATAGCTTCCCAAACCTTTTCAAATCCATCTTCAGCCGGTTTACAAATTTGCTTACTGCATTTCAGCCCGTCGTCGGTCATCAGGTTCCTTCCCATTTTGACCTTTTTCTAAACTTAGCTTTTAGGTTTTCATTTGATATTTTCTTCAAGCACTGCTTTATAGGCAGCAATCACTTCTGGCGTATGAATAGTTTTGGCAAGGGAAACTGTTCTTTCGTCCTCCCCCGTTAAGTCATCCCCAGGACTTACAACGTGTCGATGATAGGATTTTGAAAGCTCCTTTCCATCTTCCATAATCCTTGTAATTCGTCTGACTTGGATATGTCCAAGCTCGGTAATGCTGTGATCGTGTGTAATTATTTTTTCTAAAGACATATTTCTACCTTCCTTTCTAAGTATAATAAACCAGGCTGATGTAAAAATAAGACGATGCCTGTATGTGGTCTGCCATGTCAACATCAGTAGTTCCATTAAATTCACTAACATATATAGTTGTTTCGCCAGCTGCAACAATTCCTTGAATCATATTAATCGTACCTGTTAAATTCCCCACAAAAAAGGCGCATGCAGCTCTCTCAGCAAACTCGCTAAAGTCCCCTACTGCAAAAGGTAACCCTAAAATAGATAAGGCACCGGAAGGCGTACTAACAGAACTTACTCTGATTAAACCCTGAACACTGACAAGCCTACCGATTTTGGTATAACTCATAGTATCCTGCGTAGAGTCTATGGTTATCGTCCCACTTCCTGCTGCAAATGTAACATTAAATGTCCCCTCCTCATAATCATCCAGCGTGTTCGGGTCTGCGCTTGGAACTGCGGTGGCGGGAAAACCAACCTGTCCAGATGTGAGATGAATATGATCAAAGGTCGGGCCGCTTGTTACGGTCAATCCAATTACAGCCGCTTGTGGCAACGCCGTACAGTTACCCAAGTCCCCGGCAGAGGGGGTGCCGAGGTCGCCTCCGGCTTCAATAAGCTGCGCTTCAGCACCAGCATCATTTTTCTTATAAAATCCACCACCTGCCTTGGGATAAAACGCAACCGTATCTGTAGTTGGTGTGTCTGGAGTTGCCTGTTCTTTTAAGATTATTTTTGACATATCAAACTCCTATATAACACAAAGTTCTCCGCTTCCGTTTATGGTCAATGAGCCAGTTCCGTTTATAGTGAAAGTCTCATATACTAACTTCTGTTCATCCTCTCCAATCGTCAAGTCGTCCCCGGATTCGAGAGTATGCCGTCTGAAAAGCGCAATATCAACATCATAAGCCTGAACATCAACCCCTGGTTCAAGATTCACCGTGGCCTTGAATGTTGCTTCGTTGGCATCGTCAAGGATAGACCGAGCAAAAGCGGTGCAAGCAATTTCTTCGACATCGCCCGCCCCTGCGGTTGACCGGCCAAGCAATTTATCCGTCGCCGACACATTCTGCATCTTGGCGTAGGTAACGGCGTCATTGGCTATCGTAAGTTCTGTCGCGCCGGTCACTTCACCTGTATGGGTAGCATTTGATACTTTAGCAGTATTAGCCTCAATCGCCTGGATGTGTGCTGCGGTTGCGTGTCCTGCCGCTACATTAGTCGCCGCCGGTATAGCAATCACCGGAGCCGCCGCCGCTATCACAGTTGGCGTGTTTGATACCGTAATCGGAGCCGTAGCAGACATGGTTTGCTTATTGGCTATCGTCTGCGCTCCGTCAGCAACACTCGTCACATCTCCTGAATGATTCGGGTGTACATAAAGATTAAAAAGTGTGTCAAAGTAGGTCTTTAAAAACGCTTTTATCTGAGTCCAAGTTGAAGTTACCAAAGCATCGGAGGCCGTGCTGTCTCGATAAATCGCCTTGTCTGCGTCTATCGGAGGGTTCTTTGTGCCAACTGCTCCTAAGGCTGTGTCGGTTCCCTGGGTGTGCTTTAGACTTACAGCGCTATCAACATCTGTTTTGGTCGGCCCATCAGCTAACCCCGTTACATCATCTATATGATAAGGAATCTTACCATCAGATAACGCAGACAACTTCACCGTAAGGGCACCGACATTACCACCTGTATCAACCTCGAAAACTGTAGCCTCGTCAACATCCTGGGCAGTGATGAGGTTGGCATTTCCGGCAACTTCGGTAATCGTAACGGGGCCGGTCGCAGTAGGCGCTTCGCTTGGATTTATAAGCGTTGAAGCATAATTTGCTTGTGTGCCGACTTGGCCATCATCGTAAGCACCAGAATAATATGCAAGCAGAGTAAGTGTGACTTGGCCGTTATGATTTTCGCCTTTTGCTGTAACGATAAAATCTTTTGTGGTCCAACCAGGCAGAGTGTGTGTAACCGATACTCGGTCATAAACTTCAAGGTCACCAGCGCCGGAAAAAGCAGTGAGGGAGCATTCAAAATCAGAGTATTTGAATTTATCGAATTTGTATTTTGCTCTCCGGCGGGCGATTTCCTGATTTGTAATATAGTAGGCTTTTTCTTCATAAAGAATTTCGCCATTGTTATCAATATCGGTCAGGTCTTTAATTTCAACGCTTGAATTTTTATATTGTTTATCTGAATCTTTGAAATGTATTCTTACAACATTCGGGCGTTCTGGCTGTTTCCATGTGAATGAGTCTTTGACTATATTGTCTTCCGTGAATGCGTGCGATACGGTTTTGGCTGTTAAACTCCCTGCCCCGTCAGCCATTTGTGCACCATCCCAAACCGGCTTGAGCTTGCCTTGACTCATGATGACCCGGCCGTTAAACGATTGCCAAATTAACTTTTTGGCATCGTTAATGCTCATGTCCGTATCAAAGTTAAAGTCAAACCTATACCTGGGTAATGCTCCCCCGGTTGGCACAGTGTCGCAAAGCTCTTCGAGCGATTTAAAAGCATTCAGGTCAAGATTGGCCGCTAAATACCCCTCAACATTAAGATACCAATCATATAGAATTACGGCATTGTTTCTGGTAGCTGCATCAGCGCCGCCCGCAAGCGGAGCGCAAAGCAAG
>JBDRHL010000259.1:0-4893 GCA_043816955.1 Planctomycetota bacterium
GTCAATTTACTCACAGGAATAATAAAACCGTTCCATGAATAATTGTTAAACGTCATATCAATGCCGCCTGATCCTGCGAAAGGCGTATCGTAATACCAGTCAAAATCTGCCTCGAACGCCCAGTTGGCATCGGCTGACGGGGTATATGTTCCGCTGTTTGGTATTCCATCGACTGGGCCATGATTCCCATTGGCGGCGGGATCGCCAGGCTGAACCAGCCGTTGATGTGCAATAGTTTTTCCCTGAGCAACATAGCCATCAAAAACCAGAGATGTGATTTCCACCGTATTGCCATCTATATTCAGCGTTACTGAACCTGTCATCGAATGAATTCCCTCGGCATAGCCGGGCGGATAATCAGGCTCCAATATCCCGACAGGGTTCATGAAGTTGAAACTGAAACAGCCGTCCGGATTGTATGTGCTGCCCCATATATCGTCATCGGTTTGGATGAGATGATCACCTGAGACGCTGTACCAACCTGTCGGTTGGGGCAGCCATTGTATATTATTTGGGTCTGTCAGTAGTTCAAACTCTAAGGAGACTGCTTTCGCACACGTAGACAGTGCTAATGAGAACAATAATACGGTTTTGATTTTTGCAACCAAGGCACCAGACTCCTACACATTTTTTGAGCGACGCCTCAGACCGCTGGCACAACAAAATCCGGCGACTAAAAGCATTGCTGTTGCAGGTTCCGGCACCGCATAGGCTATTATCGTTTCTCCGACAATGCCATCTGTATCCATATCCATCATCGGATGTGTCCAGGATGGATTTGCCTGACCTTGTGCAAAAAACAGATAAGCAGCTTCCTGCGGAAGTTGCGGAGCTATCTGATTTAATAGCCAAGACCCGAAATTGTCGTCAAAGTATCCTAATGAATCATCAAGTGTGGTGACAGCCATACCAGATGTAGTTAATTCGCTTACTGGGATGATAAATCCGCTCCACTGGTAATTATCAAAAGCCATATCAGTGGTGCCAGAGCCTGCAAAAGGTGTATCGTAATACCAATCGAAGCAAGCCTGGAAAGCCCAGTTAGAAGCAGCAGTTGGAGAATATGTCCCACTGTTGGTGCCATTGTCGAGATGCTGGGCGCTGAACTTACCCGGTGAGACGTATCCGTCAAACTCCAGGGAAATAATATCCACTGTTCCACCTACCTGAAGATTAATATCTAATACAAGGGAGCCTGCCATTGAATGAGTCGATTTGGCATAACTCGCTGGTTCTGTTGTGCCGTCAGGATTCATGTAATTAAAGCTAAAGCTGCCATCAGGATTAATCGAGCCACCGGTGATATCATCACCGGTTCGGGGAAGATAATCACCGCCGTTTTGCTGCTGTTGGGGCAGCGTGCCTATGTTATCGGTACTTGTAAGCAATTCAAATTGGACGGTAGAGGCTATTGTGTATACCGGTAAGCCCAATAAAGTTGTCAATATAATCGCTAATACTAAATTTTTCTCTTTCATCACCCTTTCTCCTGTTCATGCAAAAATAATCTTATGTTTTTGATACCTCGTGTGTGTGGTTGTGGTGGCTGTGTCCGTCGTGATGGTGACTGTTAAGATGTTCCTTTAGCCAATCAGGAACAGACGCATCAGTGTAACTATCAAAATTGGGAATATAAGGCTTAATATCGAGCACTGGTGTGCCATCTAATGCGTCCAGGCCCTTTACAGTAATCTGGCCGGTATCAGTTGAAAAATCCAACAGCTCTACAACGGACATCCCAATAGAATTGGGCCGCACGGGCATTCTTGTGGCGAACAGCTTCACATGAGGCGGCTTGTTATGGTCCTTTGGCATTTTCCATTCTTTGGCCTTATGCACCCAGAACAATACAATAATGTGTGAATAACCCTGCAAACCGCCGAGCCCTTTTGCATATCTGGGTAAGAGATGAATCTGCGAGGTATCAGCCGTCCATCCTGTGTGAGTGTGGGCCACATCTTCGGTCTGGGCATATGCTGAATGCACATGTCCTATCGGTCGAATTGTGAATGACTCTAAAGTAGCCTTGTCCGAATTAATGTTTATTTCTTTCACTTGCTACCCTTCCTCGGTTTGACGGATTTACCAACCAGTAATCCGGCTGCCATACCTAAAATTATGTTGATTACAGCAATGCCTCCGACCGTCAAAGCCAGATGTTCACCTGCCTGTGAAACCGGCCTCATCAGAAGAGTCCAGAAAAACAAAGCCAGGAATATTCTCGCTCCACAGAGACTACCGCCAGTCAATATCAGGCTTAATTTACGTGAGGGCTGCTGCCGGAAGTATTGCCAGATAAGGTCTCCTGCGATACCAGCTAATAGAGGTACCACAATAGACATGGGCCAGTAACCAATAAAACCTGCTGCCAGCTTTGTGCTCACTTCGGCCATGCTGGCAACGGTTAATGCACCGAAGCGATTTATCCGAAGCAGAATTACCAGCAGAATAAATGTGCGTGGCAGTGCCGTGATTATTGAGCCCGACATCGGAACCGGCCAGGCCAGGTGGAACGTTCGTCCCAAGAGCTGCCCAACACCGGCTAAAGCTATGCCGCCAATAACCGCAAATACCAATTCTCGCCAGGTCAGGAAATTGATCTTTTCCCGCATACCTACCAGTGTCAGCTGCCTCGGATTTAAGAAAGTTGTTCGTAACATTTTTTGCCTCCAATCATTAATATGGTTATTTGTTTCAAAACGCACCCTGTGCTCTATACCGAACGAATCGCACGCTTGTATCAGAAAAAAGCACATTTCTGCCTCCGCCCCAGCCGCCTTTTTCCATATGTGGGAATACAGGGGTGTTCTGACGAACCCAATCACTCATAAGCCAGCGGCAGGAAGGTGAATCATCTTTCAAAAGATGAGGGTATTCGGAAAGAGTTAGCGGCAGTGGCATACGTGTGTCCCGTCGACTTATCGAAAAATATTTGTAGCTGATGTAAGATCGCTGCCAGTTCTCGTCTGTGTTAATAACCGAGTCTCCGCCCGGCCCACCATATTCGTTACTTTGAGCATATGGTTCGACTGCTGCTGCACTGGGGCAGTAAAATACGTTTCTGCTGGCCAAATAGTAAGGAAAAATGCCCTGTACTAAGATTGATTGAGGATTGCCGCAGAATTCCTCAACCGGATATTTTCCATCGTTATCCATAGCATACATTTTCAGGCCGAAACCTAACTGTCGCAGGTTGCTTGCACAGGTAACCCTGCGTGCCTGCTCCCTGGCCCTTCCCAATGATGGAAGCATGATGGCCATCAACGTCGATATGGTTGTCATAACTACCAGTAACTCGGGAAGCGAGAAGCCAGCAGATAAACTGAACACAGGTTTATTTTTCTGTCTTACCATACCTTAAAGCCGGATTACCTGAATTTTCTTGTCTATATATCTGCGCATAATAATTACAAAATCGTGCTACGTGCATAAAAATATCAAATTCGTGCTACCAAGTCAAAGGAAAGTTTGCTAAAATCTGAGAACAAATTGTTATTTTTTGACAATGCTGAAAATCGAAGTATCGTAGGAGAACTCAAAATGAGTAAAACCGAACGAGTTGGGGTATCCCTGGACAAAAAGCTGCTTTCGATGTTTGACCAGTTAATTGCTAAACAAGGTTATGCAAATCGCTCCGAGGCCATTCGTGATTTGATTCGAAATCGCCTGTCAGAAGAACAATTGGCAGACCCAACTTCACAAGCTACAGCAGGCGTATTTCTAATCTATGATCATCACGCAACGAAACTATCCCAGAAGTTGGTCGACCTCCAGCATAATCACTTATTGGAGGTAATTGCATCTACACATGTACATCTGGATCATAATAACTGCCTTGAGGTGATAATACTTAAGGGCAAAGTGAAGGAAATCGAGAAGCTGGGCAATAGCATATCCTCCTTAAAGGGTGTTAAGCTCAGCCGAATAAATATTATGACGACAGGAGAACAGCTTGTATAAGTATCTTTGTTAAATGGCCGAACATCACTATTGTCATTACGTATAATTTGGTATAAAATTTGGCAGCAAGAAACATTAACCGCTTGTAAATATGAAAGTGTATGGCTGATATCTGGAAAAAGTGGCTTAAAAATCCTGGGGGGATGCGGGTGGTTCTCGCATTTTTATACCTGTTCGCAACTTTTGGTACTCCACTAAGCCATACATGTCAGCTTGCCGATAAAGATATACATCATCGCTATTCAGAATGCACAAACCATCGACATGAGGGCTGCAACCTTACCGGACTAAGGCTCGCATATAGCCAATCAGATTGCGACAATAAGAATCAACCCCATAGTACATATTGTTCAGCATGTTTATACTCACTCACTGCCAAGGCTTTTAAGTTTTGCTCAAATGCTTCTTTGTACTCAATACAAGCTGTTGTAAGAACTCAAATCTTACCACAGCTCGATTTTGCAAAACAGTTCGAATGGCTATCTTCCGTCTCCTTGCGAGCACCTCCAAGTATCACCTCCTAAAAAAGTGACAGAGCTTAAACGCTCTGTTGCGCACATGGTTTATCTTCTCGAAAAACTTACAGATGTATTTTCAAACTGATTTTGCTTGGATTTATTTCATAGTTCAAAAAAGTTAAATTAAAGGAGGCTTAAAATGCCAAGAATACCAACTATTCTCATGCTGTTATTCCTGATGCTGTTTACCAACCCTGTTGTGGCCCAGGAAAAAGACGGCGATATAGAACAGCTAAATACAAAAATATTACAGCTTCAGCAGCAGATGATCGAGATGCAGAAAAAACATGATGCTGAAATCAATGCATTAAAACAGCAGGTAAACGAACTTGCCGGACAGACTGGTAAGCCAAAGGCCAAAGATGAGCTTGCGGCTCTGCGAGAATTAGCGCAGGCCGAAGCTGCAAAGGAAAAA
>JBDRHL010000260.1:0-4904 GCA_043816955.1 Planctomycetota bacterium
ACGACTACCCATCAACAGTTCCGGGTATCCGGCGGCCAGAGATATGTCGTCTAGTGAATAGTCCAAGTCGTCTAAATAAATCCCAGTCATGTCATCGGGGTTCAGACCAGAAGTACGGCTGAAAAGCCCGAAACAATGGGCGTCCAGATTGTAAATTGCAAAGGTGTTTTCTATGTAATTCCAGACTAGCACTTGGTCGGGATAATCCTGTCCGGCAGAGCAATACGAAAACCATGCTTCTTCTTCAGCCCTAACGAGTACTCCAGAACTATAAGCGATATTCGAGAGATTGAAGCCCAGCATTGCCTCTGGTATCTTGGCGTCTATAGGGGTAACATCCCGTCCATCACAACTGAGTATTCGAGCTATGCCTAAAGTTACTTGCCTGTCGCCAAGATTGACTAACGCTTGCGGTGCAGAAGCGCCCTCGATAGCGCTGACTTGTTCCCACCTGAAAGGCTGGTCGGGGTCTGAAGTATAGACCAACTTCCAAACAGTTTTATCAAACCAGACTATTAAATCTTCTCCGATAAATCCGGCGGTTACAATGGTGTCCCTAGTCGGGCAATCGACATAATTAGCCGCTGTATAGGTTGTTGGGTCGTTTATATCGCACCATCGCGCCCGGCAGGGATAGCTAGTGCCGGATTCGGTTAGCGACAAGAGAACCAAACGAGACTTATAGACAAAGACAAATTTTACCGCCGTAACATCGTTATGATGATAACCACCAGAAGTCAGGTCCACATCGTACGGCAAAAGATACTCGGTACTGCCGGTATCTTCCCGACGATATTTCCATAACTGGTCAACACCATTAGTAATATAACCGATGTTCTCCCAATTAGTCAGTCGGAAGAAATCGCTACTTGTACCATTGAAATCGGTATCTTCTCCTGCCGCAGCAGTTTTGCCATACACTTCGGTAGCCCCAGCATTGTCTATGCTTTTGGCACTGCCAAATGTTCCCGTAAGAGTGCCATCGTTTTTGAGGATAATATATCCATAGGCACTTCCGGTCCAAGTCCCAGTAATTGTATAGACAGCTTCTACAACTCCGTGTATGGCATGGTTTGCCGCATCGTAAATAACCGAATCTACTGCCGGCTTGTGAGTTTGACCTGTTGGCTCAATACGCAGAATATACCTGGTCTTATCCACAAAAGCACTGGTAGTTGTGTTGTAATAATTCATCCGGTCGGTATCGAAAGCCAGCAAAGTAGCCGTAGTGCCGTAATAATGGGTCGGCAAACCCATAATCGCATCAGTGGAACCAGCATCAACACCTGTTCCGGTATCGGTATGCACCAGTTGTCCATACTCCGTATAGCCCTTGCGCTTTTCCAATACGCCCCGTTTGATATGGCAATCAATCAAACTGCTGAAGGCGTCAGCAGGCAGGAGCCAGGGCTGTTTAGCTAGAACAAGGCCGCTTTTAAAGTCAAATATCGGATAAGGTTTGTAACCGTTACCGTTTGTCATGGTTTATCAGCAAGTTGGGCCAGTTGTTTTATAACCGGCAAAGTTTGCTCTTTCCAATTTATGGCCAATATCGCGGCCTTCAAATCTATCTCTTGGCCTTCGGGTATAGCGCCGTGATCTCTCCCGGCTAGTATAGAAAATTCCTCCGGGGAGAGCAGAACAATTACATTTTGTTTTGTAGTTCCTAATTTTTTCATAATTAATATCCTATAGCAATCCATCTAACCGGAACAAGTCTGGCCAGTATTCTTGCAGCTACTACAAATCCGGTAGTGGCTAGGGTAAAGGTACTTAATCCATAATCTGTCGTAGCATCAGTTTGGCCTCCACTTCCCGCGCAAGCGATAACCTGAACGATAGCGGTGGGGAAGGCCGTGCCAAATGTAACCTGTGCCCAAGTCCCCGCGCCAGTAACTTGGCCGAATTTTAATATCAAACCATTAGGTAAAGTAACGCTTTCACCTCCAGCATACTTTGTTGGAGAAAAAGTAAGGCTATCATCGACATATTTCTTATTGGCTATCTCAGCATCCGCTGTTGGAGCCGCACTGGTAGCCAAAGCAGAGCCATCCGGTAAGGTAGGCACGTCTGAGCCGTCGGACTTTATTAAATCGACATTGCCGTCATCAGCAGCGTTACGTGCCTGTAAATAAGCATTGTTAGCCACTATGCCTTCGGTGAACACCGGATTTACGGAAAAAGTCTGCACATCCGCCCAAGTGTGAATTGCGGCTACGGCTACGGCGATAATCTCATTAGATATCGGTGTCCAAGTAACAGGGCTATGTCCGGTAAGGATGTTGAATTGATTATCTGGACTACTGTTGGAGTCTATCCATATACACCCGTAATCAGTTGCCTCAAATGCTGTGCCGTCAATCCGCGTAGACGGGGCTGTGTCTGCAAAGAAACACCTTGCAGACCCCTGAACGTGATAGCCAGCCTGGTCGCCGCCGGTAGCAAACTCATGCTCATTATCCAGAGCCGCCTCTAATTGTGTATTGTTCTCCCTTATTTGGTTGTTGTAATCAGGAGCCAGTGTATTTTCGGCTATTCTAGTAGCGTCCCAAACCATATCTAGTCTCCATTATATCCAGCGTAAGAGTTTCATTATTCCTAACACGCCACCACCACCAACCAGGGCACCGCCAATAGCAATGCCTATCAGCAGGCTTTTAAGCTGGCTTCGATATTTGCTGACTTCGGCACCAGCAGGGCAAGTAAATGTATGCATGGTGATTTTACCATCCATAATCTTATCGAAGCGATTCATAAGCACATCGCCGACTTTGTACACTATCTTTTCGATTATAGCTTCCTGGCCTTCGCTAAAATCCATATTGAGTCCCCTTTCTATTGTATGGCCTCTCTGCTGTTAGGCATCAATACTCGTATTTCCTCTGCTGACTTCAATTCCAACAATCCCGCGTCCTCAGCGTGGACAATGGCCCTCATTTCCTCTGGCGACAGGAAACAATTTTTGAACCAGCATCTCCCGTCATCAAGTTTACCGGTGTTTCGCCCCTCACCCAACTCCGGCGGGGCAACGCCAACGGGAAACTTGTCGCCAGATTTTAAAAGGATATAGATACCGGTATTTGTGTAGTCGCTCATGATATGTCCTTTTACTTGTAAGGCCCTTGTGCATATAAGGCTTTCATGTCCAATACGGCTTGAGCAATAGTCTTGTTTGCTGTTCCCAACAGTACTTTATAAAGATTTCCTTCACAAGGAATCGTCGAATTACCCGCCATCAACTGCACAGGTTTAGTGGTTTCGCTTAGATCGTGAACCGCAGAAGCATTGTCGTCCGCGACACCGTCAACATAGACAACAACGTCATTCCCGTAACGCAAAACAGACAACATATGTACCGCATCATCAGTAACATCTATGCTTCCATTTATTAATATATGTATTCCCGCATGCCCGGCGTAATAAGACAAAACGCCACCAGCCTGGATTGATAAACTCCATTCACCAGGGGCGAACGCTCCTCCAATAATGCCCTTAGAACATATAATGCCAGCTATGCTCGCTGCCGGAAACGACGCCCAGACATGAATCTGATAAGGATTTGTGCCGAATCGCAAAGAAGCATCATCGGGTATGCTGACACAATCATCCACTCCATCAAAATATCTATAACCGCCGGTGAAACTATCGCCAGTATTGGCTGTGCCAGCCGCGTTTCTAGCATCGCCACCATGGGCGAGATTAATCGCGGAACTCCACACAGCACCCGTTAAGCCTAAGTCGTAGTTCGCGGTTCCCTCAGCATTGTCAACAGTGGCTCCAGCGTCCTCTTTGCAATGCCAGTAAGCATCAAGGCTGCTCTGTGAAAGCCACGCCTGCGGGAAATCGTGGAATCGCTGAGCATCGGCCAGGGTCGGCAGAGTGTCCATTCCTTTTAGGCCGAGCCATTGCATGTAACCCTTGTAATCCCACGTCGTCATTTCTATGCCCCACTTTTGATTTTTTATGCCTCCAGTAGAGGAAAAAGTAGATTGACCAAAAGCTCCTGAAAAGGCCACTCCACCGGCCCAGCCCGCAGGAACTACTCCGTCAACCCAAATATAGCCCTTCCCGGCATTCACGTCCGCGACCGCAATCAGACTGTGCCAGACGTCATCCGCAAAGGTATCAGCCGCCGTAGCTGTGCGATAGGTGTCTCCGCTGGCCGACCTGGCACCAATATATATCTCTCCGGTGTTGGTAATATAAACAACAAGCCTGCTGCCGCTTGTCGCCGTGAATCGTTCCCCATAGAAAGTTCTGTAAGAGCCGGTAGTTGCGGTATTGAACCAGCAGGCTACCATGGCCATAGAATGACCACCGAAGAAGTCGGGGTTATTGGGAATAGCGGCCTCATCGTTCACTCCGTCAAAATACAGACACGGAGAACCGTAGATGGTGCCGTGATTGTTCTTTCCGGAAAGGTCGTTGACAGTCCCTCTCCGCTGACCGGGATGGCCCCGGCCCGGAAACCACAAACCAACAACACCGTCAGGTATAAAGGTATTTCTGGGCATTATTGAATCCTCGAAAGCCTGCCATAGACCAGGGCGGCATCAGCTCGGTAATGTAAGGCAGTACCACTGGGAATGGTTATAACTTGTGTGTCGCCTGCCGGAATAGTCCAAAGAACAGCAGAGTCCGCTGCCTGGACATCAGCAATACCCAAATAGATAATCCCGTTGACTGCAGTTACTCTGTAAACAGCCGAAGCCACAACCGTAGCGGAGTAGTCTGTGGCCGCTGCCGTGCAGGTCAGAAGCTGTCCGCTGGCGGCAATAGCTACGCCTTTGGTAACATTGGCAATAGCGGCCAGATTGCCGCCTGTCTCTTTCGCAATGGTTGCGGTGGAGTCCTGCCTGACATATCCACCACCCCCGGCTGTAACCAAAGTATCCGTATTGGTC
>JBDRHL010000261.1:0-11119 GCA_043816955.1 Planctomycetota bacterium
ATCCACGGAAGTCGAATAACATCCTGCTGCAGGCGTTATCGGCGTCATCTTTGACCGCTACGCTGGCCCAGTAGTCGGAAGTTACGCCCCAGGTATCGACGTAAAATGCCGTTACCGCCGCATTGGTTACGGGGTCGGTAACTACATCCATTGTACCCAGTATGGCTGTGCCAGCGGCTACGCGGATAACCGGCGAGTACCTACTGCGATAGGCGTAGAGTGTCCAAGCAAAACTCTGGTTGGCTGCGGTAGTGCCCCAAGCGATAATCTCTACGGTCGAAACCTTACCGGCGGTCATATAGGGCACGTTGACGGCGCAGGCCGCTACGCAGTTGAATACGCCTTTAGTCGCCTCGCTAGGCAGGGCGGGCTTATTGGCCCAGTCGCCTTTGGATGTGGCCAAGGCCAAAGCTGTATCGTCGGCGGTAACGCCAGTAGCACCAGCACCTCGTAATTGGTACCACGGGCTGTTATAGTCTCCGAGCCGTGTAATTAATCCGTTAGACATAGTATTTTAGCTCCTGTATATGTATTTCAGTTCTCGTTTTCATCATCGCCGTTCAAATCCTCAATCAAACCCTCGACCATCATGCTGGCATCGCCTTTGAGTCCTTCGAGTTCTTTGAGCTTATCCATTTTATCGAACTGCTTGGCGAATATGTAGCTAATGCCCTTGCGCATAAGTTTCTGGTTCTTTCTGTTCTCCCGATAATGCTTCTCAATGGTCTGGCTGTTTTCGATAATCACCTGCCGGTTTTCCTTATGGTTCCGGTCGGAGATTTCCCTATCACGCTCCAGTTGCCTGCGTATATCCTTGCGCTCGGAGGTGGCCTCATTGTGATACAACACAGTCGCCTTCTCCCGCTCGGCTTTACACAGATTGATAGCCTCTTGGCCCACTTTATTTTTCAGCAGGTACATCAGCATGGCACACATCACGCCGCCCGTGCTCAGCCCGCCAATTATTGCTGTGATTAGCATAGATAACTCACTCATGTTGGGTCCCCTGTCTTGATGTTGATTGGTATTATAACTCCCGTGGCACAGCCACAACCTTATTGAGTATGATTCTCATTTCCTCAGAGGTCTTTATCTCGATCAACCCAGCATCCTCAGCGTGGACCATCTGGCGTATCTGCTGGGGTGTGGTAAAACAATTCTTCTGCCAAGCGTTCTTGCCATCAGGAGTTATTCCGCTATTTGTGCCTTCGCCTTTAGTAGCAGGTTCTAGGCCCACCGGAAAGGTCTTGCTGGATTTCGTTACTGTGTATATCCCGAATGTTGTATATCGCTCCATGTTAAACTCCTAAACGTATGGCCCTTGGTTGTAGATTGAGAGCATCTGGGACGCCGAAAGTTCTCCCTTGATCATCGAAGCTCCATAGAAATTGCCACGAAGAACAGCGATTTGTAACAAATCTGCTGTATCGGCCATAGCGCCATAAGCATCACCGGCCGTGCCGTCAGTGCTAGCGACCACAGCTCCGTCAATATAAAGATTGAGGCCAGTATTAACTCCACCTCCATCATACGTAAAGCCAAACAAATGTAAGTTGCCGTCAGCCTGAACAGCATCGCTAATGGTATATATTTGGTCAGTCTGGGCGTCGAATAACACTATTTTCAGTGTGCCATCTGTTTGAATAACAAAGTTGTACTCAGTCTGTTTATAACACAACTGCTGAAGAGCTATCGGATTGATATTCGCATCTGTCCATATTGTATAACTAAAAGGCACGTCACCGCCTCCGGCAAACGAGAAGTCCGCATGGTCACCAAAGCTAATTGTCTGACTCGGCCAGAGATAATAGCCGCCGGACTGGAATTGGTCGGCGGAGTTGCCCAAACATATGCCCGTGCAATTCGTAGGGTCGCCATCGGTAGCGTCGTCGCTTTCCGTGCCTATGGAAACATCCGTAACCGTGCGGCTATAGCGGTGTATCGTATTGGCTGTACTGGAGGCCCGGCCCCAGCCGAGTTCGTTGAGCTTCCAGTAATAGATAACAATAGACTCACCAGCAGCAAGCAGACTTCTAAGACCGGTGCAAAAGGCTTCTGTATCCATAGCCGCATCATGGAAGGCATCACGAATGCCCTGCCGCAAAGCGGTATCCACGGTTCCAGCAGAAGTTAAATCTAAAATGCAAAAATCAGCTAGAGTGACTTGAGCATAAGTAGTTGCAGCGTATGCCAGGTTCCCCAGTGTCATTGTATCCGGGTCGCCCGCATAAAGGGTGGCATAGGCATCCGACTGCTCATTCACTTTGTTAATCCAACTCCAGCCGTTTGTACCATCAAAAACCACGACATGGCTTTGAACAGTGCCATTGACATTACTTGTATGAGTGACATTAAACTCCGATACTCCAGCGCATTTTGCTACATAGTCTGTAGCACTACTGTTACGATACATTGATATACCCGCACCACCACCACCCACCGTATTGTTGTAGAGTGGTCCATAGCCAGCAGTCAAATTATCTGGGCAATACCAACAGCACATAGCCAAGTCGCCAGATTCAGTAAGTGTGTTGAATATGCTATTGTAAGCAGTGATGTTCTCTCCGTCCCAATCCACACCGGGCCCAATATAAACCGTGACCCGCATATCATCGCCGCCCCCGCCACCATACTCTCCGTAATCACTAGCGGTTATGTTGTACCACTTTGCTTGTCCAGTATGATAGACAGCGGATTTAGGTGGAAAACTTGTTCTAAGATCGCCAGCGTTGAAGTAATAGATAAGGGTAGCAGTAGATGCTCCCTCGGCGTTAGTCAGTGTTGTGCCGTCAACCGCTGTTTTGCCGGGCAAGGACAACTTGACATATCCGGCAGTTCCAGTATAGATTCCAACCCTACTCATGCTTTATGCTCCCGGGCCCCAGCGATTAGCGGCAACAGTAAACAAACGTGGTATCGTCAACAATGGAACATTGAATCCTTTAACCAGTGCTGGCGACTTTCTCGTTAGATAATACATATCCAGCGAAATATTAGCCAACAGAGGGTCGGCTTCGGCACTATTGGCATCCTGTGAAGCATCCGTCTGCCAGTCAGCAAGGTCGGTATATACCCCATGGGTGTCGTCCGAAGCAAAGTTGTCAACACTGGTAACAGCGTGATAAACATTATTATCAAAGTCGCAGTTTGTATTGGCCGGAGTAAGGCCGGTATAAAACCCTATATAGTAAGGTATATCGGCAGTACCGATTACGATATTCCGCTTGAAGACGAATCCGTCAGTTCCAGTGGCCACATATATGGGCCGCAGGTCGGCGGTAATGCTGAAGATGCTATCCGTTACGGTTATGTTGGTATTGGGGTCAGCAGTTGCGCCGACCCGCCCAACAATTAGTGCATAACTCGTGCAATCCGTACACCGAGTACCTACCACGGTTGCCGTAAGCGTTTCTTGAATTAGGATGCCTTGGACCTCGTGATGTATATTGCAGTTCTTTACCACAACCCGACTAAGAGGATTCGCGCCCGGACCTATATTGAGGCCCTGGGCACCATTATTATGTGTTTCGCAGTTGTCGATAGTGATGTCCGACCCATCAACTATATCCATACCTTGCCCAGTGCAATTCCTGACAACAGTGTTCTTGATGAGGTGATGCGCTCCGCAGGGATTGGTGCCGCTATCTTCGTGAATGATGATTCCATCTTCACTCATGGTGTCCACTATGCAAGTATTTATTACGGTATTGCGAATACTATTTGACGCGGAACCAATCCAATAAATACCGTACACGCCATTCGATATGGTGGTGTTCTGGACGGTGATGTTGTACGATTCTCCAGCAATAATGCTTTGACCCGCCGCTGTACAACTATCTACAATACAACCATCAATAATAATATCGTGGCAGCTGTTGATACCAATGCCGTACTTGGCATTTACGATTTTGATATTCTCAATAGTTAGCCAACTTACATTACCGTAGTATTCTAGGTCAAAACCATATATCTGTGCTATCGAATCGCCATCTATAATTGGCAACGCACCGGTCCCGTAAGCTCCGATAACTATAGGAGAACCCTCCGAACCAGAACTACGAAAACGACAACTTGCCGCCAAGGTAAATGTGTCGCCCCGATTGAAGCTAATGGTGTCGGCGGGGGCAAAGCCGGGACTAGCTGAGAAGCTTGCCACCTTGGCAACAGTTGCCCAGGCATTGCCGTCGCTGAGGCCGTCAAGTTCATTATTACCACCGGTTTTTACATAATAATCAGCCATTATAGTGTATCCGATCCAAAGACTCCGAAGTTGCCAAATACACGAGTCGTTACCCAAGTCGTACCAGTAAGGGCCAAGGGATGTCCATTACCACTGCGATCAATAATCACACCACCCACACCTTCATTGCAATGCCATTGGCCAACAAAGGCCAAATCACTTAGCAACTGTGCAGATTGAGCATGATAGAATGCGGCTTGAGCATTAGTGATAGACGTGCTGGTGGAGAGTAGCCCCATTGAGCGCATCGATCCATCCCACTCCGCGCCGCCGGACTCTCCCCAGTATTGCAGGGCTGGCGTATCGCCAGCGGCAAAAGCGGTAAGGTCTTGCACGCTAAGGGCGGCAGCGGTGTCTTTCCGAACTCCATCCAGCCAGGTATCCACAGTGCTGCTGGTAGCGTCTATCTGCACGATAAGGGAATGCCAAATAACTGGGTCGATAAGCCACGGTGTATCGGAACCTAAACTGTTGAATGTTCTTTGAGTATCACCCGTAACGCCCCGAACCTTGACATCAAGGAAGTCACCGACATCAATACTGATATCAAACTTATCAGCGGTAGTACTGAACTGTTCGTAGTAGAGTGCCTCAGCGGCAGTCGCGTTGTGGTAGATATGGGCAGCAAATACGGCATACTGCCGAGTGGTAGCGTGCATCCAATCCCAGGGCGTGATAACACTGAGATAATCAGCCGTACCATCAAGATTCAACAGAGGCCCGTAGATAGCGGCGTTATGGCCCTTGGTAGAACTGTCGGTAAGTGCGCCGACCCGATTATGGGGTAGGCCATACGGGCGAATCTTGAATACGGACACGTCAGGTATGAATGGTCTAAATGGTTTTCGCATAACTTTATGCTATCCTTGCCAGTCTGCCATAAACCAAAGCAGCATCAGAACAATAAAACAGTGCCGTCCCAGATGGAATTGTTATAATTTGCGTATCGCCCGCAGGTATAATCCATAACCTGTCAAGTGGGTCGCTGCCCGCTTCAATACCCAGATACAAAAGGCCATTAATGGCGGTAACTCTATACGTAGCACCGGCGACAACCAAGGCTTCATAGGTATAGGTTGCCGCAGCAGTGGATGTTAGCAGTTGGCCGGTATTAACCATCGCCACGCCGCTATTTATTTTTGCCTGTAAATCATCGGTGGCAATAGTAACCGGCGTGGACCCGGCCATTGCCGCCGTGCCAACAGGCAGACTAAGCACATCGACGTTGCCTATGTTCAGGTCGCCTGTTTCGAGATTGATTTCCGGTTCATGCCGACCGCTATTTGGCATATCATATACTCCTTGTTAGTTATTTCCTTACGCGGCTTTAGCCGAGCCTATAAATCCACCACCGAGTGTTTGATGGCCGCCATTACACCCTGAAAACCATACATTACCGCACCCCAACCCATCGGCACTAGCCGTAGCGTCCAGGGTTTCACTGGTAATAGGGATTGATACGTTTTGGACCGCACCGCCGTGTACCTCGGCATGTGTGCCCGCCGCGGCATCAGATAAGCAGGTTATGCCCGTGCCGTCTATCGTGCCGGTTAGAGTTATAATTGCATCTCCGAATTCCAATTGGTTAGCTGTGGCCCCGGCGCCCTTGGCCAAGGAAGTCATACTTACCGCATAGTCGCCGTTACCTAAGTCTAAGTATCCATTCTTGGTAGCCGCACCGCCAAGGGTGACTACGCCAAGGTCGTAAGCCACATCGGCAGCCAGGAGTAGCTGGGTATAACCCGCTACATTGCAATACACTGTGGTAGCCGTAGCGCTAATTACTCCCGTTTGGGTCAAATCCCAAGTAGAGGCATTGCCAAATACAGTGAATGTACCAGCAGTAACCTTGCCAGAATTGGACCTATCGGCAGTAATATACAGGATTACATTGGCGGTATTTGTGCCCTGAATATCTATCATATCGTTGCCGCTAGGCGTATGGCAGTAGAGGTTCTTGGTCGGCCCGGAAATAGCCGAACCAGCGGCAGAGGTGAATTTACTGGCATAAGTCGTACCGGGAACCGTGCAGGTAACGCCTGTATTGACGTGGAACCAAGCCAGCTTATCGGCTAGGGTATTCCAAGTAAGCGTACCATCGTCGCTCATAGTCCACTTGGCCGTGCCGGTAGTAACATTACCGGCGGTATAGGTAATATCTCCGGCAATAGTATGGGGCCGATTATTGGGGTTATAGGTTCCGGCACCTTGTTTTGTGAAACTGTCCCAGTATGCGTTTCCGGCGGAATCGCCATAGGCCGTAACCGTTCCGGCGGTGTTTACAATAAAATGGCCGCCGGTAAGACTATAACATTGCACGTCACCAGTTCCAGTCATTTCGATAGTCAAATCCCAGGGATAGACTGCGCCAAGTGAATCTATATTCATCTTCACAAGATTAGTGCCACAAAATATCTTGGCACCGGCATCAGCCGTAATCGTTCCGGTGTAACTTCCGAAATACACACCGGTAGCGACGTGTACCTGATTAGCCCCGAAGGCGAAATCACCATCGTAGCCATGCGCACCAACGGTGCACAGCCACGCATATAGGGTAAATTCCGGGCTAACGTCCAAGGTGCAATCACCGGACCCGGTGGCGAATTGCGGCTGGTCGTCGGTATCGAACTGGCCCGGATAGGTTCCGTCGCCGCCTCCGAGGCCGCCTGGCTCCCACTTAGTCGGGTCGCTCCAATTTCCTGGTCCTGCCCAGTTATACCATTTCATAAAACGATTCCTTAGGTGGCGTTGTAATAGACAATACTACCACTAACGCTGTTATTGACACTGGAGACGATACCCAGGTTCTGGGCTACGGTAGTAACAAAATGGGCTTTATCGTTGGCATTGCGGTGATAGGCCACGGCGCCGTATGACGCCGTCTGCCAGGTAGCCCGATATACGGGTGTGCCCGTAGTATCCAATAGGCGGTGGATACCTTGGACGGTAAAGGTTAGATAGAGTTCCAGAATATAGAATTTTTTAGCGGCTACCAAGGCGAACAACTGCGCGGGCGTAGCGGCGGTAAGGGCGGTAGCGTTTATATCGGCGTAGATAATCGTCTGACCTGTTCCAGCGTCGCCAGCGACGATTATTTGGTCGCCAACCATTATATCTACGGGAGGCTCATGCCGTCCTGGATTTGGCATAACAGCTATCTCCTGCGTTTGCGTTTAGTAGGCTTCCGCCAACCATGTTCTACGGCGTTGAGTAATCTTTTCTGGGCCATAGCCTTACGTTTGGAAGTGCCCTTAGCCTTTGTACCTGAAGGCGTACTTACACGACACGTGCCACTACTGGTTTTTCTGACGCGTACGGGCATATTTTACTATCCTAGGATTAGGTTTATAGCCTCTAGGGCATTGCTGCGGCGGTTCGGTAACTTTGAAGGTCATATTCGGGTCCTTATGCGGGTTCTGGCAGATAATGCCCCTGAGCGTATGCAGCCAGTAGTCGCAACGCCAGGCATTGAGGCCAAAAGGGCAATATCGGGAGAAATCTTCGGGCATAGTACAAGGCACCCATAAGACTATCTTCTTCCTCTCAGTCTTAACCATCGCCTCCGTAGTCTTACTCTGTATCGTACCGGCAAGGCCGTGGTCCGCTTCGTCCGCTCCAAATACCTCTATCTGCCCCTGGGCCGCCATCTGAGGTTTGGCCACCTCAACAGTACGGACCAACTCACCAATAGCCTTATGCTGCAAATACGCCTGATAAACGGCGTAGCCTACACCGGCGGCGGCTATACCAAAACCCAGCCAGGCTATAAGCACAAAATGCTCAAATACCGTTATGCTCAAGCCCAGGGCAGCACCGCAGGCGATAAGCACGCCTAATCCAAGCTTCATACTGCCCTGCACCAATAAAAAAGCACCAGCAGCCATCCCCAATATGGCTACAGGCACCAGCCACCATACCCTCATAATTATCAAACCCTGAGCATTCACCGCTCCACCAGCGGTAACCACCAGCTCATCCGCCAGCACCTTCCGGCAAATAGCCCTACAGCCAGTAAGCACTAAAGGCAGCAAATATAAACTACTCCTCAACCTCAGCCTCATTCAAGGCCTCCTCAACCTTAGTCACACCAGCTCGTACAGAAGCCAACCCAGCACCACCAAGCACCAACCATACCCATGACGGTATGTCCAAACCATACTTCACAGCCACTCCACCAATAATCACCAAGGCAGAAATTATGTACGTCTTCTTCCCCACCAAAAACGCCAGTATCTTAGACATGTCAATAATCCTCATATGCCCCCAGGTCCGTTGACATATATCAACATACAACCCAAAACACAAACTTAATTTTAAAATTATTTTACGTAACCCAAAGAGATAATCCAGAATCCTGAAATATATGATATATAAAATTGAGATAGTAGTGATACTCCCACCCCGTCTGGGGGGTGCGGCAGGGTCGGTCAGAGTCTGGATAATCTGCCATAGCACAAGGGCAGGTAAGGCAGCTGCAAAGCCATAGCAAAGCGCTGGCAAGGTCAAGCCATGATCTACCTTTGCCTATGGTTTGCACCAGGTTTGCACAAGCTTTGCTAATATAAGACTGCGATGGGTGTATATGATATCAGTATTACGAATAGTGCAGATAGTAATATTATAGCTATATTCAGCTATGGTTTGCTTCTTGTTTTCCTATGGTTTGCTTATATATATCTTCTTCTTCTTATATATACTCTTATATCTTAATATATATACTCTTAACGCGCGGGCGCGCGTGATAGGCTTATCCAGTTTTGGTTGTTGTTTTTGATCCTACGTTGCTGATTGTCAACACATAGCATATATCCTTACAATATAAGAGCTTATAACAAATATAGCAAATAGTCCGTTGAAAGTAGTCAACGTCTAGGAAGTAACTATAAAGATATATGAAGATTTTATCTCCTTACGGTATAGTGACTTGGAAGAATAACTAAATAAATCTATAGATTGGCACCAGTATTGCTTACTATATAGTCGATATGAGTACTGGTTCAAACCTATAACCTAATTACCGAAAGGCGATAAAATGACTGAGCAGCTGGATCGTTGGGTGTCTACTCACAGTGTATCCATGTATGCGCGCTGTGGCGGTTGTGACAGCCGCAATGTTGTCTCAACAGTGCCCTTTGAGCATCTCGACACGGGCGAAGTACACATCAAGATTTGCTGTCTTGACTGTTTTCCCGACGAGAATTATCGCCCCTTGCATCAACAGCGTATCGGCACACTGTAGACCGAGCGGACCTTTTGACGACAAATAACCTATAAGGAGGAATACCGATGACATTCTCATATGAAACATCCGACGGCAAGAAATCAATCGACCGTAAAGTAGCTAAACTCGTAAAATACGTTAATCACCATGTAAAGCATATGAGCGACGAGGAAGCTACAGCATGGGCGCAAAGGACCATCGAACAAGGAATTAAGAACATCGCCAGTTATACCGTCGCCGTCCGTATTGACTAGGGCTTAGAGTACCGCGCTTTACGGAGCGCGGACCTGTGAGCCTTGGAAAACTCTTTTAGAAGGGAAATACAATGTATTACACACAAAACGGCGGAGTCATTCACAGTACACATATAAAGCTTGACCGGGCAATGGCACGGGCCAAAAAGGACGCGCGGCTAAGCGTCTGGCAACTTCACAGCCCAGGCGGCTACCGTGGCCCAGACGGCAACTCTAGGCAATGGCAGACAGGCGACACGCCATCGCCAAAGTATTGGAGCAAGTGTTTTTCTGATTTGTCGGGCACAGCCCCGGACCTAAATAGCTGAAAATCGGGCCGCCACGTTGCCCCAGGATCAACGATTGAACGTGTCGGCATAGTTTAGTACCAAGATTAGAGAGAGGCATTGCCCGATAGGGCAGAAAGGCGGTTATGATGTGGAGATTTGTTATTTTGATGGTGTTGTTATTGTTTTTGGCTATGGGATGCCGTGCCGGTGTCGGCGTGGGAACTTCGGCTGTGGCCGAGGGTTTCTACCCGGACAACTGGAAGCAAGGCGGTGATCCGTACCGCAGCCGTCAGGCAGCCAGCGCGACAAAGACAGCGACTGAGAACAGGCCAGGGACGGCACTTCCAATGATTGGAGAATGATTATGCTATGGGACCAGATTACAACGCATTTTAGGGTATCGGACGCGGGATTTAGCGTGTCCTGGATGGTGGCTGCTATTGCTATCGGCGTACTGTGGCTGGTAACGGCTATCAGGAACAGGAGCAAGGACCGCGACAAGTAAGGACTTAGACTCTGCGCCTTGCGGGGCGCAGGGCTGTGAGCCTTTACTGACCGAATCTCTAAAGAAAGGACTTCCATTATGAGACCTCTAACCACACCAGAGCTGGCGGCATTGCCAGCGGACACCAGAGCAGGGGCGGCCTGTGAACAGTATTTAAAGTTCTGCATCCAGCGCGGAGTTATCGGCAGAGGCGAAGACACTTGGGAACGCGAAAAGGGTTTTGCGGCTGGTTGGAATATGGCTACGGATATTATGGTTTGGCTGCATATGGCCCAGGCCAGCAGGGCGCAAAAGCAAGCTAATGAGCAACGATAAAGCCTGCAATATCCTGGCTTGGCTGATTATCTGGCTAATCTGGCTGTTGTTTATACTGGATTGTCTAGGACTCTAATTCAAGGAGGGCGAGTAATGGGACCATTTGTTATAGCACCTAATTTTTGCGTGAATTGCGGCACCGACGATATAGAGTACACGGAGGAGTTGTGCGAAGTGTGTCAAGAGGCGGTTGATTTCGAGGAATTACTCATACTGAGCAGGCGAATGCTCAAAGAAGAAAGGACGGCGCACAATGGCAGACAAGCTACATTGGCGTTTGGACCGCATTAAACGGTCGCTTGAATCGACATTGGA
>JBDRHL010000262.1:0-4773 GCA_043816955.1 Planctomycetota bacterium
GTTGCCATCAGCTTGCTCTGGTAATACGCTCGTCCCGCCAGGTTACAGCGGTAAAGAAATGTAAGCCCTGTTCCTTCAAGCATTGAAAAGAGCCATTCAAAATACTCTTCATCAATAAGTTTGTGGTGATATCGCGGCGGACCACTTGGGTCAAAAGTGTAGAACATTTTAAATTCACTGGACATTGTTTTTTCCTTTCGTTTCCTTTATGAAATTGGTTTTTGTTAACACTCCAGGCACAATATTTTGAGCGACCGTAACACAGAACAGTCATGCTTTTACTTTTTTACCTTTGTGATTATCTCGTAAACGCGAGTTTCATAAGGCATAAACTCGTCGCTAAAGGTCCCATCTGTTAGAACAATGCGTCTGTACTCGAAAGGCAGATTGGCCTGAGAGTAACAGTATTTTCCGGTAAACGTGAATGTTGGGGTTATTGGAAAACCGGCTTTGTTGCAGGCTATCAGGTATATTCCGTTGTTGTATCGTTTGACGCAGAAATCCAGATTCTTGTCGCTGGCAGTAACTTTTGGTAGTTCCTGCGATTGCTGGGAAATCAGAACAGGGTAGATAAATTCGATTTCGTGAGCCAATCCCCTGTAAAGCGACCATTGGCGGGTGAATGTCGTATCTATGCCGTCATGACCGACGTGGAAAATCAGGCCGTTCATTCTGTGCATAAGCGCCAAGTAAGCGGCACAGCGGATTTCTTCTGGAGTGCACTTTTTTTGGTCTGTAGTAGCGCTGCGGATATAGAACAGCACAGGCTTTGCAGGCCCAAGAATACTACGAACAGTTTTTAAGTCGTTTACGATGTTGGATACAAGGCGTTTAGAGTAGGAGCTGTTCCATGAGGCGACCTCCATCATGTCGGTGCAGTCCTTGTATAAGGCCAGTTGTGACAGGTCATCAACCTGGAGACTCGTTGGGTGGTTGGGGTCGATTCCTTTTATAAAATCACTGAATTTTTTGAGTTCTTGTGAATTGTTGAGTTTGATACGTTGTTCCTCATCACGATACATTGGAATTTGAGCTTCGTAGGCAATAGTCCAGTTGAACACCAGCGACTCGGCCAGATACTGGCTCATCTGTTTTTGCAGCGTTTCCCGAGCGATGTCATCATCGTTATATTCCCGTCGCATAACCGAATATACGGTTTTGTTTTTTCTTACCCACTTGTAGGGCTGGACTTTTACACGGCGTGGTGCATTTGGTACAAGACCGAAGTTGCCCCAATTAACATTGAAGGAATTGTCTGCCAGAGGCGAAACAGGAGCGTCAGACGTTGTCGTTAAGAACGGACAGAAGGGTGAGTTGTTTATGAGAATCACACCATCATGGCGGAACGAAGTAGACTTAACCGAAGAAGGAAATGGTTTAGGGGGCAGCAGGTTTGTTTTGTATATCACGCGGTGTGTTGTGAGTTCCTGATTATTGTTTGTCTTCCCAATGGTGGCTGTAATGACATAGCGACCAAGGTCGAGGTCTGCAGCCGGTATCGAAACGTTGTAGTCGGCATGGCCAGGCAGGATTGGGCAGGTTTTTTCAACCAGAATATTTTCGTGTTCTATACCTCTTACGGATATTTTCAGCTCTTTTCCGGTCTTGGCGGTAACTTGTACTACTATTGAATTGCAGTCGGCAGGATAGTAATAACAGTCTGGAATCAGAGTAAGCGGCGAAAATATTTCATAAAGGGCCGTTTTTTGCAGATAGATTTTCTTATCAACGGCGTCGCTAACCCGAAAATTCAGCATTTGGTATACTTGAAGGTTTTGTGAGGATATGTTGCAAGTAAGGTCAGTTTGCTTTTCTTCCAGCGGAGCCAGAGCAATTTTGTAACTGGATTGGGTTGGGGGTTCTGGAAGTTCAGGAAGTAGGGTCTGCACGCGTAATTCCATTGGGCTGGCGGTATTATTTCGAATGGTGGCCTTGATCATTGTTCCACCGTGGCTATCGTCTGCGAAAATAAACGATGACGAGATAGGATCGATTGAACCGAAAACTATATTGCCGAACTGTGTTGGATCGTTAAAGGATTTGGTCATTGCCCAACTGCCGTATTCGTTCGAACTATTTGAGCGGTGCCGTTCGCGATTAAGATTAAAGCCCCAAGTGGTTCCGGGCATTGGCGAGGTAATACTGAGACTGGCGAAGGGGATAGCAAGTTCAACCATCCATTCGTTGCGTCCAACTGTGGTGGCGACTTTGCAGTCTGGGTTCCAGGAAATATCCCGGACAGTCTCTTTGGTATCGCAGGACGCCTCATAGATATTCCCCAGTTGATTGATCATAAGGTGGTAGAAAGCGTTGTGGCCGTGATCGACATCGAAGTATATCTCCAGGCAGTCCCCAAGAGCCATTTTGGGGTCATCATGGGACTTGTTGTCTGGAGTCATGGAGTTGACCTGGCTTTCGTGGCAGCGGGCGGCGACGTAAAGGTACGCATCATCGTAGGCAAGAAAGCCCTCTGTTTGTTCTCGGGACCAGGTTCCATTTATATTGACAAAAGCCCCAAATGCAACAGAGCGTTTCCAGCATGTGTCTGACAAATCTGCATCAATCACAGGTGGGGTGCCGGTTCGAGTGAATTTCAGTGTTGGAACCGAGGGCTTCGCCCGAGTTTGAATCAAGGTATTACCGCAAGCCAACCCGACGATGCCGAATAGAAATAGAAGTGTCGTCAATAAAACTGCGTTCGCAAGAGTTTTTGCATTTGACTCGTTCTTTCCCATTTTCACACCTACCCTGAATAAATATCCACGGCGTGGTCCACC
Organism: Planctomycetota bacterium; assembly: GCA_043816955.1. Classification (GTDB taxonomy): domain Bacteria; phylum Planctomycetota; class Phycisphaerae; order Sedimentisphaerales; family CAYZTY01; genus JBDRHL01. Next base: position 2,778 of record JBDRHL010000262.1, read on the forward strand.
CGAAATCAGCTTTTGGTATGATACCACTATTAGAATTCATAACATTTGCACATCCGGCCATAAACATTAAAACAAGAAAAACGCCACAATTGAAATATAGTCGGAATTTGCCGGATAAAACTCTAGACCTTAAACAAGCGAACACGGTTTGTTTGTTGAATGTTGGGCGGGCTGATTTTTTCGGTGCAGTAAATTCCTGCCAGCCGGTAGCGGCCTAAAAAAGTTCCAAATTTTCGCTTCGTCATAATTTTACCTGCTTTCAACACATCAAAAAAGCCAACGCGAATCGGGACATCCGTATCCCGACATCAGATACTTACGCATCAACAGCGAAGTGGACCTCGAAAGGTTTCAACCGCCCGGAAAAATATATCCAGATAGTCATTCCACCCAAGCAGACGATACAACAGCCGACGCCCCGTTTTGACGATCTGGCACGGCAGCATGATAAAAAAGTTGCGAAACTTTTTGAACTCCATCCGTAATACTTTTCGCTTCTGGCTCTTATGTTTTTTATGCCACCGGCTTTTTGTCGGCAGCGACAAGGCGTACCACGCTTTCAAATTCCAGGCCAGTGAAGCCATTACCATATAGGCCCAGTTACTAACCAGATTATCAACCGGCATAGTCATGGCTCGAACGCCGTTTTTTAACTGTTCTATCAAATTCTCCTGATTACACCGATTATTTGCATCGCCAACTATCTCTGCTCTCGAAGCTTTGCGATCATTGGTGATATAGAAAAAGTAACGAATGTCATCAAACAGAACCTTCTCTCCTTTCTCTACGGATAAATTCTTTTTCAAGACTACAACCCGATAGGGTTTATGGCATTTGTTAGGGGTGTATTCAAACTCCGCTGTCTGCTCCGATTGCAGGCAAATGTTTTTATAGCCTCGCTCCTTCACAATTTGTTCTTTTACATTGGCGGGTTTGCTGCGAGTTTTTGTTTTGACAGTATATTTGGGTTGACGAATAAGGTCTGTATAGGCCGTTTCCGGTAGGTTCTCGGCTATCTTCACTAAATTAGGCATAGCGTTGATGCCAAATACAAAAGTAATACCATCTTCATCCCAGCCGTCTAAATACTTCGTCTGACTGAAATCCGTATCACCACGAAACCGAATCTTCTTAAACCCTGCTGCCCGGCATAACTTTGCGGCCTTGTCAAGATAGTGTGATGCATTTTTACTGCTGGTGCTGTTACCGCTGCGATTGGAGAGATATAACGGTTCACCAGTGTTGGATAATGAAACAAGCAAGGGATGATATCCCCAGATGCCTTTGTAAGACAAGTCCATCCCTTCTTTGCATTCGCCGGTGGTCTCGGCAATAGTGCCGTCAGCATCAATGATCGCCTCAGTAAAAAACTCCGGATCCTGTTGCTTCCAGACTTTCAGGCGAACTTCATTGATGATATCCTGCAATATCTCAACCTGTTCAACTGAAAAACGACGGCAGAAATCACCCGCCGTTGTCGGGTCGGGTATGGTATCAGCACCCACAGCATCAAGATACTCCTCATCGTTTCGCAACCGCTCTATATCTTCAAGACACTCACCATTACAGAGAATGTTGTAAGCGATATTGAGGACATGGTCAGATTCAAAGTAGGGATTATGCAATTTGAAAAGATGAAGACGACGGTTGATGGCTTCGTCCAGTCCGAGGTTTTTGACCAGCAACTGAACTACCCCCATACCGCCATAGGTTATCCCGCGAGCACGATCAGCCATTTCATAATGAATATTGCCCGGATTAAACATCGGCCCGGGATGCTCCGGCAGCGATTTTTTGTTGAGACGATTTAGGATTTTTCGCTTGCGTTGTCTTAATTTTTTTGCTATTTTCTTTTTCACTCGAAACGACTCCTTTCGTTGAATTTTGTAAATTCATTGTTTTTTTGTGAGTGCATTGTAATGCACTGAAAGGGTCATTTCGAGTATTTTTTGATAATCAAAAACAATTTATCGCTTCCAACTACGCTGGTTTAAGG
>JBDRHL010000263.1:0-2429 GCA_043816955.1 Planctomycetota bacterium
TCGGTGGGCCGGCACACAAACGCAAGCCGCCCATAATTGCTTTGCGAAATTTTCTTCAATCCTTTCAATTGTCGTAATTGAGATCGCCTCCTTTTAAACGCTTGAGCTGTTTGAACCTCTTGGGCTGTTCGAAATCGGGCACTTCGGCAAGGGTCTTTTCGTAGATGGCTTTGATGCGTTCGACAACGTCAGGGTGCTTCTTGCTTACATCGTGCTGCTCAGCGGGATCGGATTCGAGGTCGAAGAGCATAAAAATTTTCGCCTTGTCACCACCAATCACACCGGGATAATCTTTGGGTTGTGACTGTTCGTATGGAGCAATTATAGTCACACCGTCCGGCCCCCTCGGGTCCATAGGTGTTAAGTTAAGAAACGTGGATTTGGCGAAAAGATGGGTTGTAATCTTCATTTTTTTTGTGTATTATGCCGATAGCATAATAGATGCTATCGGCTATAAGGGAAGACAATTATGACAAAAGAACAGAGAAAAATAGCACAAATAAAGGAGAGACTACTCAAATTGGGGCCGATGCTACCGGGTAGCGTCAGTGAGCAATGGAATGTCTGCGGAACGCCCGGATGTAAATGCAAAAGCAAAAAGCAGCCAATAAAGCACGGGCCGTATTACCAGCTAAGCTTTAGTGTGAAAGGCAGAAGCTCATCGTTTTTCGTCAAAAAGCAGGACCTGGCCGAAGCACATAAACGTATCCGACAGTACAAACAGTTCAAACAATTGAACATGGAATTGACTCAGGCCTATGTGGATTTAGTACGTAAGAATGGATTTACAAGGAGATGAAAAATGATTGATTTTAATGAACTTCTTTCCGTCTTTAAAAAAGGGCTTTGAATCGCTGGGCAAAATCAACAGGATTTATTAAACGGCAAAGAAGCTTGTCAGCTAAGGACTTCTTGGTGTTGATGACCATTGGCCAGTTAGGCATTAAGCATCCCTCGCTGGCTGCCATGGTCGATGCTATCAAGAGCCGCATAAGTAGAGAAGCACTTCATCAACGATTCACCGAATCAACTGTCAAATATATTCAGACGTGTTATCGATACGTTTTGAAACAAAGAATCAGTCAAGCCGTGGCTATCAAAACAGAACTTCTAAAACGTTTCAATCGTGTAATGATTGTCGATAGTTCATGTTGGGACGTAGATCCGCAGCTTGCTGATATATTGCCGGGTTCTGGCGGTGGTGCTTCAGCGGCCAATTGCAAACTACAGGTTTTCTATGAGTACAAACGTGGTGAACTATCCTTTTTTGAAATGACTGCTGGAACCCGTCCTGATACAAACTATACCCATCAGTTATCCAACCATGTACAAGCCAAGGACTTGCTGCTGACAGATTTGGGCTATTTCTGTCTCGAAACCTTCCATGATATTGATGCAAAGGGGGCATTCTTTTTGTCGCGATTCTTGGTTGGGACGAAGCTGGTTGATGCAAAAACAGGCTCTGTAATTGAACTGAGCAGGATGCTAAAATCTCTTTCGGGAAACGCTTATCAGTTTTCTGTGATAATGGGTTGTAAGAAAAGCACAAGGGTACATTGTCGCCTGGTATGCTTAAGAATTAGCGAGCAGCTTGCTAATGAACGACGAAGACGGCTAAAAAAAGAAGCCAAAAAGAAAGGACGCACACCCAGCCAACTTCATTTGGCTTTATGCGATTGGATACTGATGGTAACCAACATTCCAGAATTGTGGTTAGCTGCTGAAATGGTTCGTCCATTCTATAGCCTGCGTTGGCAAATTGAGCTGCTCTTTAAGCAAATTAAAACGGTTCTATGTATTCATCATACTAATACTGCCAACATACATCGATTGCGATGTGAAGTATACGGCAAGTTGATAATGGCTGTGTTCATTCACCGCATCCACGCGGTTCTTAATGGACAGTTATGGAATCTGCGCCACAGGGAAGTAAGCATGGATAAGCTGTATAAACGAATCCAAGAAAGGGCCTTTATCATTTTACAGTTTATTCTTATCTCTGTCTCCAAAGCTTGCGAGTATCTGGCTACGGAGATACCCCTGTTAATCAAAAATTGTATGAAGGCTAGCCAACTATCACGTAGAACTTCTCTGGAAATACTTGAATATGGCCTCAAGAATCATTTCAAGGTGCGTAAAATGACACGGTTAACTTAACACCTATGCCCTTAAGGGTGGGGGCAGGAGGAACTTGTTGACAGCGTCATAGTAGACGTTACTATTTATAATCCAGGTGGCCCCCATTTGGGCGCTTTTCCTGGCCCCTCTTTAGGCGCTTTTCGCCAATCGCAAGGGGACCTGAACCCCGGAACCACACGGGATCCTTGAATATACCCGTCTTTGGTATTTCTATTCCCAGGATGTTTTCTATTGGACGAAAATATTCAGATCTTATTTTCACAGAGTTCCTTGGCGTTTGAACTCCAGTA
>JBDRHL010000264.1:0-3325 GCA_043816955.1 Planctomycetota bacterium
CACTTCACGATGGGCGCAGATGCCTACGAGGAGCCTTCTAATATTGATATGACCGTCGAGTCTGCTGCAATGTGGGACTTTGCCTTGAGCATGGAGGATGTCGAGGCCTTGAGTTATTATGAGTTTTTAACGGCCTGCGGCGACGAGGGATGGTATGAAGCTGATCTCAATAAAGATTGCCAGGTTGATTTCAAGGACTTTTCGGTTGTAGCACTAAACTGGATGCAATGTAGTAATCCAACCGACCCCAATTGTATTGCTCCATAGGCATAGGTAGATTGCCGCAAAAGTTTTTTATATAATGGAGATAAAAATGACTTCGGATCGAATAAAGAACCAGGTCCATAAAGGCTTTACTCTTGTTGAGTTGCTGGTTGTCATCGCTATCATTGCCGTGCTGCTGTCGGTGCTGGTACCTGCTTTGAATCGGGTGCGCGCTCAAGCCAAAGCCTTGGTATGTATGAGCAATCTTAAACAGATCGGCATGGCTTTGGGAACGTATCTGTTGGAGTACGATGATGTCCTGCCTCCGGAAAGGGACTATCCCTGGTGGCCAAGAAGCGAGATAAGCAAATGGGGCTATGGCATCCACTGGCAGCACTGCCTGGTTTACCCGCCCAACCCAAGAGCCGTAGTTACGGAAAAGAAGGGTTATGAAACCGGGTTGGTAGGGTTGCGATGCCCGTACTGGCCTAAGGATTTTGGCCGGTTCGCCGAGAAGATAGCCACCACGGGCGGTTATGCCATCAATGACAATCTTGATGGTGTTATAGCTTATAATGTGGGTGTAATTCCCGACGACGCCTTGAAGGCAACATACATGGTCCCCAAGGTTACTAATATGCGACAGCCAAGTGAGACCCTCTTTGCGACAGAAGTTACTGGTTTTGATTATACCGGAGATGGGAACCTGGACTGGTCGAAGGAATCGGTTGAACGCTGGTACTGGTATGAGACCCAGCAGATCTCCAGGGGAAAGTTCGTTTACTATTATCACGGCTGGTTGCGTTTCGACCACGGAACCACCCCTGTTCAAGGGCCTCTGGCTTTTACGGGAATAAAATACTTTACAACAAAACGGGCACTGTTGGAGCAAAAAACGGGAGTTCTTTTTGTTGACCAGCACGTAAAGCCGGTAAGTATGGGCGAAATGAAGGAAAAGGAAGCAATGTGGTACCCTTATAAGAATAAGTAATAAGTATGGCAGCTCAAAGAGAGAGCAGAAATATATTCTTTCACTAAGAAGAGGAAAGGAGGTGTGCCGGAGAGATTAGAAGCTGTTATTTTTATTGAGGCAATTGAAGGACTAATTGCCGGTCAAAGCCCTACGTTAGGTAAAAAGAAATGTGACAATTAGAATTAGAAAAAAAGTTGTTTTTTTGAAGGAGGAGTATGTTATGAAGAAGTTAGTATTAATTACAGGTGTTTTATGTTTTGCAGCATCGATGGCGCTTGCTGATTACACAACCGGCCTGGTCGCCCGCTACGATTTTGAGAGCGGCGACGGCTCGGACAGCTGGGGCTCAAATGACCTGGCTGCAGTCGGATCACCGGTTATCGTCAATGATGGTCTGCTCAATCAATGGTGGGGCTATACCGGAGATCCTGAGTGGGTTGGCCGCAGTTTCCTCAAGGTCGACACCGATGCCGGTAAGTTTCAGGGAACCTTTGCTGACGGTTCGCCAATGGACCTGGGTACAAGTGCCGATACCAGCTTTACCATCTGGGTTCGTGCAACCGGTCCCCAGCACCGCTGGGTAAATCAGACACACTATGTTTATGCCGATAATGCCGGTGATGCAACCCATGACGACACCCGCAGGTATATCTATGACCAGACTTACGGCGCTGATGCATTAGATGGTTTCGGAGACTTTCAGGCTGGTGCCTGGACGGCGCATTACACCTCAATCGACCATGGCGGCGATTACTACAGTTGGCCGGATGTCCATGATATGGCGTATATCTGGGACGGCTCAACCAACACCGCTTATGGGTGGAATGATGTGACCGGACGGGTGATGTTCGTCAATGAGTATCACGATCCCTTGTACGCCTATGGCGATGTTACCTGGATACTCGGCGCCAAACACGGCGATAAGGGCGTGGCCGAGTGGCAGAGCTACATTGATGAGATTCGTTACTACGATGCCGCACTGCTGGATTATCAATTATCGATGATTGAACCGGCGCGACCGTGTGGATATTTGGGCTATTATCCCGGTGATGTAGACAAGGACTGCTATGTTAACATGAAGGATTTGGCTGCGTTGGCTGAGCAATGGGTCAATTGCACGATGCCGGGTGGTGCTGGTTGCAATGATCTAGGATATCCGTGGACAACGCCATAGTGTGCTAATGAAGAAACCTGAGAAACGATAACTCCCAGATAGAATAGGAGGAAATGGATATGCGAAGCAAGTTAATGATGAGTATTATTGGTGTTATTGTACTGACAATCGGCGCTGCGCCGGTTCTTGCAGCCAGTTTCGTTGATGCATTGATCTGGTGGCACATGGATGAATATGCCTCCGGGCCGCTCTATACAGGCGAAGACCTGAGAGACTATAACGGCGACAATACAACGTTTGCTGCCATGAGGAACCAGGTCGGGCCGGTATGGGTGCAAGGACCGACGGCTGGTCCCGGGGGAGGCAGCACATTTCTAACCCAGCCGGCAGGTACAGGCGGTGCAGTACAATTCCGCAAGGACCGCGGCGAGTTTGGTGACGAAGTGCGTTTTGGCGGCGATGATCTACTGATTAATGGAGAGATCACATTGTGGTTCCGCCTTAAAATAGACAGGGATCTGGATGAATGGATCGCAACTGACCCGTGTGGAGCAATGACGATTGCTCAGAATCTTCATTGGCAGGGTGGAAAAGTGATTGGCTGGCTTATTCGAATAGCCAACGACACTAATGTGGCAGAGCTTAACTGGCTTTGGGGACAGAACGAACAGAATGTCTGGAACCAGGTCTGGACTGGCGAACAGATGCCTGTTGAGGTCAATGAGTGGATTGACATCTCGGCGTGTGTAGATACCGTCAACAGGGAGGCTCGAGTAACCTGCTACAGCGCCGGCGACGGTTTCGACAGTGCCGTTTACAGTTTCGACGACGCTAATGTTTTCACGCAAGGGCAGGAAGTAAAAGGCCTTGTTAATTTTCTCGAGAATCCCACTCACTTCACGATGGGCGCAGATGCCTACGAGGAGCCTTCTAATATTGATATGACCGTCGAGTCTGCTGCAATGTGGGACTTTGCCTTGAGCATGGAGGATGTCGAGGCCTTGAGTTATTATGAGTTTTTAACGGCCTGCGGC